>NZ_JBHSBN010000023.1:0-108999 GCF_042650605.1 Micromonospora zhanjiangensis
AGTGATCAAGACCGTCGCCCGCGACGCCTACGGCTTCCGCAACCCCATCAATCAGCGACTACGCACCCGCTGCGCCACCACTCGACGAACCCGAGGACACCTCAACCCCCGCTAACTTCGCTGAGCCACTTTAACTTGACAGCCCAGGAATCATTCGCCTTGACGACGATCACCAAAGACGCCTATACGAAGCACCGCTTAATTGACAAACTGGCCCTCGGTAGATGGCGACCGCGCCTACGAAAGCATGGACACCCCCGGTCGAGGTGCATCAGCAGCCTCACGCCGGGTGGGACTCGTAGCTGTACCCCGGAGCAGGGGCGAGCGTGAGCAGCGCGTCCAGGGCGTCGACGGTGTCGGCGCCCCACATCTTCGACAGCACCCAGGTCTGCCCGTCGGCGTGGAACGGGGCCTCGAAGAACCAGCGGCCGAGTTGGTGGGCGTACTTCGGGTAGGCCGCCGCGAAAGCCTCCTCGTGCTCCGGGCCGCTGACCGTGCCCTGAACGGCCAGGAGTCGCGGGTGCCCGGGCAGCTTCCCGGCCATCGCCGCCGGGCCGACGCCCGCCTCGTAGAGTGCGGTGGCGAGCGCCAGCAGGGCGCGACGCTTGGCGAGGGCTGGCGTGGTCGCCTCCGGCGTGGTGACGGAATAGCGGGTGAAGTCCCGTCCGGTGCTCGCCTCCGCGGCCCGCACGGCGGTCTCCCGGCGCCGAAGCCGGACGGTCAGTTCGGCCGCTTCCGGCAGCGGGATGACCTGTTGTACGTCGACCAGGAGCTTGCCGGCGACCCGGTACGGCGTCAGCCGGACGCAGGTGATGTCCAGACCATAGATGTCGTTCAGCCACAGCACGGTGGTGGTGATCTGCGGGTCGAACCCGGCCGCCGCGAGGATGATACGGACCTGGCGTTGCAGCACGGCATTCTCGCCACCGGCTTCGTCGAGCCAGTCCGCCAGCCGCTCGCGGGCGTCGTCGGCACTCGCCGGGTCGGTGCGGTTGAGATGCCCTTGATAGGTGTCCACGAGCTGCTCGAAGGTCATCGCCGACACCATGGCGGCGTAGCGGAGAGCCTGCAACTCCATGTGGCCGCCGTCCTCGGTCCGCTTCAGCTCGACGACCACGAGGTGACCGGTCCGGTCGACGCAGAGCAGGTCGATGCGGCGCCGTACCTCGAAGTCGCCGAACTCCTCGGCGACGACGAGTAGGTCGTCGCCGATCGCCGCGATGTGTTCGCGGAGCGCCCGCTGAAGATCACCGCGTTCGAGGACCTGTTCCGCCGCGAAGGTGGTGGCTGGCACGGACACGAGTTCGCCGCCCGGGGTCATCTCGAACAATCCCATGTGGAGCAGTGTGGTGATCGGTCGACACGTGTCAAGGCCGAGATCATCCGGGGTCAGGACGGGCGGATCGTCTCGACCGTGAACCAGTCCGCACGATGACTCCTCCACGCAGCAGTGACGGCGAAGCCGGCACGAACACACAGGACGGCGAACTCGTGCTCGGCGTAGTACGTGAACCATCGTTTCCCCGGCACCTCGGCCGTGCGGCTCCATTGCGCACCCGACCCGACCTTCATCGAGAAGCTCGCCCGGCCGCCTTTCGTCGTCGCCCGCCGTATCTCGGCAATCGCGGCCAGGCACGACGCGCGGGGCAGATGCAGCAGTACGCCGCTGGCGATGACGCCGGCAAACAACCCGTCGGGGAACGGCAAGGACAGCACGTCGCAGCAGACCACCCGGTCGCGAGGTAGCTGCCGCAGCAGGTTGATCGCCGCGTCGGCAAAGATCACGGGTCGGCCGAGAGTTGACGCGAACAGACCGTCGCGGCCCGATCCGCATCCGATGTCGAGCACAGGGCCGGTCGGCAGTCCACCGATGAACCTCTGGATCTCCTCCCGCAGGCCAGGGAAGCGGTCGTACGGCAGAGAACTCGCCCGGTAGTCCTGAGCCGCCGCATTGTACGACCGACTTACTTCTCGACGGATCCGCAGGTGTTCGTCCGGCTGGTTGTCAGCTCGACGTGACGTCATCTGCGTCCCGCCGCTGCCTGGGCGGCGCCGACCCGCCCTCGGACGAGTCGGACACGAGCAGACTGATGTCCGATTGCTGATGCTTCCAGGCAACGCCGGGAAGCGCTCCTACCGATCCGTCCGGCCCTACCGCGCGGACTTCGCCGGCGTCTGTCGCACGCCCGATGGCGTAGAGGTCAAGACCGTGCGCCAAGAAATCGGCACGGCACGCGTCCAGGTCTTGTTCGCCGACCGTGAAGGCGAGTTGGAAGTCCGCCGAAGCGCTCATGGCGAGGGCCGTCCGTCCGACCCCCATCACCTCGGCCACGGCCGCGACCGTTTCGTCCAGCGGCACGTCGCCCGTGGTGACGTCGAATCCCACTCCGCTGGCCTCGGCGATCTGCTCGATGGTCGCCTTGAGTCCGTCAGAGGTGTCCTGGCAGGCCGTGGCGTAGGGTTTCGCTGCGAGCAGTCGACCTTCGGCGACTCTGGCGACTGGCCGCTTCCAACTACCGAGCAGCCGTTTCTCGAGTTCCTCGGGTAGTTGCCAGCCCTTTTCCTCGCGCTTCGGAAAATACGCGACGGCCGCTCCCAGCAGGCCGCAGGGCCCGGTGACACAGAGGACATCGCCAGGTTTGGCGCCGCCCCGAGTCAGGACCTTTCCGGGGGCGCAGACTCCGATGGCCGAGGCGGACAGGATGAGTCGCTCGGCGTTGCCGATGTCGCCGCCCACGTTGAGGGTGCCGAAGTCCGTGCAGGCCTGGTGGATGCCGGCCATCACCGACCGGAACCTCTCGTCGGTCAGGTCCGGCGGATACCGGACGACCGTGCAAACTCCGATCGGCGTTGCTCCCATCGCGGCGACATCGCTGACGTTGGCCGCGACAAGGTAGTAGCCGATGTCGAAGTCCGACAGCAGGCCGAGTTCGTACAGTCTGAACTTGCTGCCGCGCACGTAGTCCGAGCCGAAGACCAGGGAGACCGAGCCGCCGATGTCAAAGACGGCGCAGTCGTCCCGCCGGTCCGCACCGACCGCCAGCGTGATGGCGGGGTTTCCCGGCCCCACCTCCGAGCCTGATTGCCCGGTCAGGAAGGCCGCGACCAGTTGGCGGACACGCGTCGGTTCATCGGCGAACTGTGCCATGCGGGAGATCCTCGATTTTCCGCAGTACCGCGCGTAGAACCGCGGTGGCCGGCAGGAACGTGCTGTCGAGTTCGATCGAGTTCGGCATCGTGCGGAGCGCTTCAAGGGTCCGGATGTCCAAGGCGGTTGCCGGACCCACGGCGGTGGACCGTCCGATCACGTCGCGGTACTGCGCTCGCCGGCGCTCGCGTCGCACCGTCAGACCTGCCCACAACGCGACGTGGAGGGTGGCGGAGGGCAGCAGATCCGTCGCCACGTCCCGTCCGACCAGCACTATTGACGGATTCGCCTCGACAATGTCGCGATGATAGTTCCGGATCTGGTCCCGCCACAGTGGATTTGCCGCGACGAGACCCAGCTGCCGCTCTAGGCCCGGCGCGAAGATCTTGTCGGTGACATCCTCGCCATGAAAGAGGACCCGTTCACTTCGCTCTGCCCCGGCGACGGGTTCGGCCCAGCTAAAGGGCTGGTGCTCGACCGCCTTGCACCAGCCGTCGTACGGCTCGAAGGGTTGCTGGGCGAGTGCGTAGCTGATGGCTCGGAACGTGAGGCCGGTATCGAAAAACGCCGTACGGAGCGCTGTCGCAAGCGCCATGCCCAGAGTGGTCTTGCCGCTGGCCGTGGGTCCGTCGATGGTCACGGAGACATTTACCGTCATGCCCCGCCGCCCGACCTGAGCGCCTGCTTGTGGGTTCTTCCGGTCGGAACGAATCCGGGTGAGGCGAAGGGCGCCGCCACGTTCCAGTCGGCCGTACGCCTCATCGTTTCACGCAGCAGCTCCTTACGAACCACGACCGCATAGTCCCACAAGGGATCGGGTATGTCCAACACCCTGGCCATTGCGGATCTCAGGTACTGCCGGCGGGTGTTGAAGTCCCCGCCGTAGGCTACGTGGCGGTCGTCAAAGGCGGAGTAGAAGTAGGCCGCATCAGCGTCCGCATACCGTCCGAGGTCGGAATAGTCGTGGAGGTCTTCGGCATTGAAACCGTCGGCCAGGACGATCCGGTGCACCTCGACTGCATCGAGTGGAACCAGGTGCCAGTGCGCGTGGGTGATGCACGCCCTGGTCGTCATGTCGGATGACGAACCGTGTTCGAGAATGAGTGAGGTGCCGAATGTCGAGCGGTATCGCGGCAGGACGAAGTCGAGAAAGCACTGTATCTCGGAGGCGATCTCCTTTGCGGCATGACCGAAACTGAGGTAATGCCGGACCGGCAAGATCAGCATGTGCCCCAGAACCAGCGGCGACATGTCGGCGACGAGCTTCAGGGATCCGCCGTCGACGATCATCCGATTAGGAGGATCGCCCGCATAGGTAGCCGCAAAACTCGTATCGGCAGCACCCGCAAGTTCCTCGCACAGGTCTGATCCCGAGCATCGATACCTTCCCTCCATGATCCTCCTTCGGACATGGCTCGACCGGGAGTGCGGGTTTCGTCGGTGAAAGCAACATACAGTGTCCACGTTGGAAGCGAAAGCAATGGATCGGCGATCAAGTTTGACGATCGGCATAGGATGCGGCCATGCGCCCGCCGACCGCGAAGCTCCTCGACCGCCTCATTGTCCTTGCTGCCACACTGATCCTGACCGCCCGCCAGTACAGCTTGCCCAACGAACAACTCTGGATTGGCCTCGTCGGCGGAAGAAGTTACATTCTTCTCATCCTGTTGACGATCATAGCCATATTCGGCGCATTCACCCCGTTCCAGGATCTGGCCACACGTCGCCTCATCGATCGTCGGTCGGCAATCCGACAGCAGGTGCTGGTCCACTACGGGCAGATGCTCAAGGTGTCGCAGCGCATCAGGCCCCCGTTGGACCTGGCGGACCTGGGCCTACACGTCTGGCGGATCCGTCGTTCGTTTCGCCACCCGCTCAAGGGCCACCTCAAGCGGGTCGCTACCTACCGCCTCGGGAGCGCGCCGACGACCAGGGCCTTCGCGCCACCGAAGGGGGTGGGCGTGGTGGGGCTCTGTTGGGAGCGGAACGAGGAGGTGCACGTGGATGTCGCCGCGATCGCGTCCGCCTGTCCCACGGAGGCCGAGTACGAGGCGTTTCGCGCCCGTGAGGGCGACGCGGCCGTCATGAGGTTCCCCTGGAAGGAGTTCCAGCGTCTCAAGCATCGGGGCGCGGTGTTCGCCAGCCCGATCAGGAACGGGCACGGCAAGTTCATCGGGTGTGTGAGTGTGGACGCGAGTCATGGCTTCACCACGCTCGACACCCGGGCGTTCTGGCGGGAGATCAATCAGGTCTGCGTACTCATCGGGCACGACCGGTTCCGGAGTCTCTGAGCCGGCGCCCTGCTCTGTCAGGTCGCGGACGCGGCGGGCTCTCGTTGCTTCTGCGACCAGAGGTCGGGGTCGCAGTCGGGAAAGATACGCCGCACTCCGCCACGAGGGTCGGGTACGTCACCGTAATATCTGGGGATCAGGTGAATATGCAGATGGTCGATCGTCCGGCCGGCTGCCTGCCCTTCGTTCACACCTACGGTGAAACCTTCCGCATTCCACCGCTCAGTTATCTGTTCCTGAGCACGGACCAGCAACTCGTAGGCATCCTGGACCTCGCCGGGCGTCAGGTCGAAAAACGAAACGACATGACGTTTCGGTACGACTTCCAAGTGTCCCTCGGCCGCCGGAAAGTTGTCCCAGCGCGCATAACAGGTGCTGTTTTGGATGACGACGGTGTTCAGAGTAGGGTTGCCCATCTGGCAAAATAAGCAACCAGACACCGACCTTGACGTAGTCATGGTTTCGCTGCCCTTCGCGGCGATAAGCCGGTTGATGATGTAAGCGATTCCAGGAACCCTGCGCAACACGCCTGCCGTCCTCGTACGATCCATCATGCCCGACGACCCTAGATGCTGGTCCCACAACACGCCATAGCGCTACCGGTCACTTCACGGACAGTCATGGCCCCGACCTGCGGACACGCCAGCACGAATCCCACTCATGGGCGGCGTCCAGTCTTTCGCGGCCGGGCGACTCAGGCAGCCGTTGCAGGAAAGACCACGAGCGATCCGTCGCTGCTTCGTTCGATCTCGATCGCAACGTCGGTCTGGTGGGTTCCCACGTCGAGGCCGTCGCCCAGGGCGCGCAGGCGGTAGGCGGCTCTGAGCAGGTCGTCGACCTCGCCCTGGGTGAGCATGATGTTCCGGAACCCGCCACTGCGCTTCACCTCGAGAGTCGACAGCCGCAGCAGGACCAGGTTGATGCCCGATTCCAGTTCGTCGACGCGACGCTCGTCCTGCTGCAGTGTCCCGACGAAGTTCTTGAACAGGTTGTCCGCCCCCACCGACTGCGCGTGTTCGACTGCCTGGAGCACGAGCACCCGGCGCTTGAGGGCGATGGCGAGTCGGGCAAGCTCCAGGTGCGCGCGGAACGTGCCGCCTTCCTCGTTGATGCCGGGAAAGGCGTTCGTCAGCGCGCCGACTTCAACCGGGCCGTCGGGCAGTGCGGCCAGCGCATCCTGCCACTTGATGAGCCGGCGCTTGGCACGTTCGATGGCCGTGCTGATCGCGTACGACGAGGAGTCCAACCCCAACGACAGGCCGATCCGGCCCTGGTCGAGGAGGACCGACGTCGCCTTGTCGATCGCGTCACGGCAGCCGTCCAGCTCGCTGCGTTCCTTCTCCAGGCTGTCTTCGTGCAACTGCTCCAGGAGGTCGGTGATCCGCTCGATCGCCTGCTGTCGCTGGTGATCGGCGTAGGCGCTGACGCCGACCGCGACGGCCATCAGCACCAGTGGCGCGGCCACCGTCAACGCGCCGGCGCTGGCCGCGGCCACACCGGCCGTGGTGGCCGAACCGGTTGCGGCACCCGCCACGGCGGCCTTGCCGGCAACGGGCACCAGCTTGGCGTGGGCAGCGATGCGGCCGGTGGTGGAGTTGACCAGCACGCCGCGAACAAGTCCGGCGGATCCCTTCGCAATCATGGGCCGGACGAGTCCCTTGCCGACCTGCGCGGCGACCTTTGCCGGCACCACCATCTTGTAGAGCACGTCACCGGAAGCGGCGACGTTCAGGCTCGACGGTGCTGACTTCGCGGTCTGGGTCACGAGCTGCGTCAACTGCTGGGCGAGCGGGCTGGCCGCATGCAGCGGAATCCCGCCGTCCCGGTCGCGCTTGGCCGGCAGCGGGTGGGCTTCCAGCGTGGCGATGGGGGAATCCGCCAGGGTCGCCAGCACTGTTCGCAGCTCCGCGAGTCGGGCCGGTGTCATGCCCTCGTCGCCGAGCAGGCTCGGCACGTTCACGGCCTCCGTGGCGAGTGTCCACACCGGCACGGGTGCCTTGTCATCAGTGGTCACGTCCTGCTCCCTCCCCGAGCTGACACCAACAGAACATCGGGCCGCGGCCCGTACTCATGCCTTGGCCTTTCGGCCGCGGGCGGCCTTGACCGGTCGCCACGACGTCAGCGCCTCGTCGGTGAGGTGCAGCCGGTTGGTGGTCTCGGCGAGGAAGCCGGCGTAGATGTCGGCCGGCGAGGCTCCCCACTCCGGGTCGAAGTCGCCGTGCCACTGGCGTACCCAGGGGAGGATTTCACGCAGCCCCGCGACCAGCGGCAACAGCCGGTCGGCGGCCCAGCCGTCCTCCTGCTCGCGGGCCACGACCAGGGTGGCCAGGGCCTGGGCCTGTTCGCGGTGGTCCCAGCCGGCCCAGCCGACCAGCAGCGACGGGTCACCGTCGCGGCTGGCTCCCGGGTACGACACGAAGCGCTCCTTCGGCACGTCGAGCTTGCCCCGGTGCTTCCAGAAGCTGGCCTTGCGGAAGTCTGCCGAGGTGTACTTCGGCGGCACCGGGATCTGCTTGCGGAACTCCCGCTTCGCCGCCTCGTCGGGCAGCGCGTCCTCCTGCCGTTGCAGGTCCCAGACCTGCTCCCAGTCGGCCCGCTTGGCCAGCCCGGTGTCCTTGTAGCGCAACGCGGCCAGGTGCGGCACGTGCTCGTCGGCGACCAGGTCGGCGATCACTTTGCCGAGGTCCTGGCCGGGCGCGTAGAGGTTGGCGACGGTGAGCACGTCCTCGTCGCGGCGCAACTCGTCGGCGAGTTGGTTGGTGGTCAGCGGACGCGGCTGCTCCAGCCCGTCGACGTGGTGGTACCACAGCTCGCGCGCCTCGCACCGGTCGAGCAGCCAGTCGCGCAACGCCTTGCGCTGCATCGCGTCCCAGCCCTCGGTGGCCCACCGCCGCTTGCACTCGGGCCGCTCGATCAGCCCGATGTTGCGGTTACCCTCGATGACCTCGATCCGCCGCCGCACGATCGCCTTGTACTCGTCCGACCAGTGCTCCGGCAGCTCGGTGATCGGCGTCGAGGAGTGCCGGGCGAACCACTGCGTCTCCGCCTCGCCGGCCGCCACCTTGCGGGCCAACACGATCTCGAATGCCCGCTGCCCCAGGCTGAGCATCGGCGGCCGGACGCTCTCCGGCGCGGTCAGGTCCTCGTCCAGCAGCCCGTAGAGCGAGTAGACCTGCCAGTCCAACTCCTCCTGCAGGCAGATCATCTGCCCCCGGACGGCATGCCACTCGTAGGCGGCGGCGTCCAGCCGCTCGCGGGTAGGCACCCCAGAGGCCGCGACCGCCGCCGGACTCACCGTGGCAAGCCGCTGCGCCAGCCCGTCGATCTGCCGAGCAAGCTCTAAAGGGTACGCCGAGGGCAGCGGAAACTCCTGAAGTTTGGTGCCTGTGAACTCGTATCGTTCCTCCCATGCCTCATCCTGCATGCCTCTACCATTGCCTCCGCCAGCCTTCGGCTGGCTAACCTGCTTCAGCCAGAAGCAGGACACCGAGCTGTTTAATACGCCCAGCACCTGGACGTAGTCCTTCTCGGAGGCCAACCCTTCTTTTAGCCTGATCACGGGGGCAGAATGGTTGAGCACCTCATTTGACCGTCGTAGATAAAAATGATTATGAGTTGTGACAAACGCTAGGCCAATCACTAACTCCGCATTGAGCCTCATGCGGGAGAGCATCGTGTACTCATGCCATGACATTCCCCGCCCTTCTCGAGTCTTACCAAATGCCAGCCCAGCTCGGAGCACTGTGCGAAGCTCCCAGAAAGGGCTGCGAGACTGCTCTTCAAGGGCGACGGAAAGACCAGGGGCGTACGGAAAGAGCGCTGAAATTGGTTCTGAACACCAATCCCGGATTCCGTCGCCAATCAAGAAAGGCTTCATCGTCAGCTTCGACCGCCTCCACTGAGGAGGGCCGACCAAATCGGAGGCGTAAGCTTCATCAAATCCCGTAACCGCCATGAAACCGATCGGGTGAGCAGCTTCGTTAAGCCGACGAGAGGCGCCGACCTCCACCGCAGATATCAGCTCCTTGGCCCCTCCACCACTTAGCGCCCAAGGGTGCTTAACCAGGTTGTTGCGAGGTATATCAGCGACGCTAACCCACTCAGACTCGCTGCCGGGCTCGTCAGCTTGATCCACAATCGCTCGCCACACAGGCGCAGTTTCCGGATTTATCGGAACACTCGGCTCGCCACGTATGCCCATTACGACCCGAACGACATTTGTGCGGTTAGGCCTACGAGCGCGACCGACCAATAGAACGGTAGGCGTGCCATGACCAGGAATATACGCACCCGAAGTGTCGATGATACGAGTCAACTCAACACAACTCGCAAAGTATTCTTCAATCAACTTCTTGCCGAATTCGCGTTTCATAAATGAATTCGAAGTAATTTGACCAACAAAACCCGAGCTACTTCCGCTAGATATCGCAAGCTCAAAAAATCTCTGCGCAAAAGGCGCAGACAATGAATACTTCATATGGCATACGGGATAAATCTTGCGATAAAGCAGATTGAGCGCTTTGTCTCTAACGGTTACATACGGGGGGTTTCCAACAACTACATGGTACCGACCTTCCTCAAGTATGCCCCGGTACTCGTGAGCATCGTAGGTCGCGTTCGAGCTACCAAAAAGGGCCAACTGCTCAGTCTTAACGAGAGAGTCCCCTACGGCTAACCGAATGGGAAATAGGTAACGGGTTGAATCTGCGAGGGCCTTGATGTTGCATGCGCGAAGGGCGGCAACCAAGAGCCGGAACCGGGCAATGGCGACGGCGAAGGGGTTGATGTCGACCCCATGCACGGCGTCGAGTACGAGACGTACCCGCTCGTACGGCTCACGGTTAGGGGCGTGACGCTCCCACTCCTTGAGTAAGCGGTGGAAGGTGCCGAGGACGAAATGGCCCGAGCCACATGTCGGGTCAATCATCTTAATCACATCGTGGCCGAACTCGTCGATCGCCGGCGTGAGTGTCAGGTCAAGAATGAACTCCTCCACGAACTCCGGGGTCTGGAGCAGAGCATAGGTCTTCTTGGCGTACTCGGAGAGGTCCTGGTAAAGATCGCCGAGGAAGCGGGTGTCCCACTCGGGATCGGTGAAGTCGTGAGCCAGATCGCCGGCCTCGCCGCGTCGACGCCAGAAGGCGATTAGATTTTTCGCCTCGTCGTGCGACAGCGGGATTTGGTAGAGCGGGTTGTGCCCTTTGTCGAACAGCGACTTGCCAGCCTCGGTACTTGAGATGGCCTCAAAGCCCTCATGGAGCCAACCACGCAGCGTCTCGTTGGGGCGCTCGCGGAAGAACTGCGCCTCGGCCTCCTCTGCGAGGACCAGGCGGTCCCCCGGCCCGGCCAGGTAGGGGTCCAGCAGCAGACCGTTGTCCTCGCAGAAGCGTACGAAGACAGTGCCGAGCACCCACGCAACGGCGACCTGGGTGACCCGCTCGTTCCGCCAGGCTGCCCACGTGGCGGCGGTGCGTCCGACCTTGAAGGCGCGGTCGTACTCGGCGCGCAGCTTGATGCGCACCTCCTCGACCGACTCAGCCTGCTCCCGCAGGTCTTTTTCCAGGTTCTTGACCTGCTTCTGCAGGTCGGACAGGAGCAGCTTCCGATCGATCACCCGGAGACTCTAGCCGTCCCGTTGACGCGACGTAGCCACCCGCCAGGGCAGAAAATCTGGCGGACTTGCCACCTACAGCAGCCCGTGGCGTCGTGCGTAGCCGCCGAACTCCGCTCCCGTGCAGGGCAAGCGGGCACCCGTCGCCCGAAGCGCGTCGATGAGATTCCCAGCGCCGAACTCTGCCAGTTTCCCGTCTCGGCAGGCTCGGGCCAACAGCCAGATCGTGCCGTGCACATCCGCTCCGTACTTGCGCGCCACCCGCGTCGCATCCCGATCGTCGGTGAGGGCGACACCGGCGCGCAGCTCTGCGGCGGCGATCACTGACGCTTCCCCGAGGTCCCGGTCACCTGCTCCGAGCCGGGTTGCCCACTTCATGAAGCACTTGATCTCGGCGAGGGTGTCCAACTGCTCGACGTTGAGCCAGTCCACGCCGAACGCGACGGACAACGCCGGATACGCCGCCGAGCCTGCCCGCAGCTCTTCGATGACGGCCCTCGTCGTCCAGCACTCCGAATCGACAAGTAGGTCTTGCAACTCGTCGAACCGGTCTGCCTTGACGAACTGACTGAGGCACATCGTGTCGAGCACCAGCACGCGCGTCGGATTCGACGGCATGGTCACGGCTCGATCTCCAGTTCGTCGATGGCGGGCAAATCTACGTCAGTTATCTGCCCGTGCATCAGCTCCACGGCCCTCGCCCGGGTGATGAAGCTCTCCCGCCATGCTTCCATGACGGCGTGGGCGTAGATCGGAGGCACGCGCACCGAGCCGAGATCCGGCTGAGGAACCCAGCCGAGCGCCTCCATGAACTCGGCGCGCGTCGGACGGGACTGATTCCACTCGATCCGGGTCGCCTCGTCGATCAGAGCCGCCCGGGTCGCCTGCCGCAGCGCCAGCGACCACGACACCCGGTATCGGGCCGCCAGCTTCACCAACAGGTCGCGGTCAAGGCCGCCCGGCTCGTCGGCGGCAGATTGCAACGCCGGTACGGGGAGCAGCAACTCGGCAGCGAATGCGTCGATGCCACCTTCTCGCTCGGCCCGCGACGCATGCACGCCGAGATCGCTCGAATACTCGTCGCCGATCACGAGATGCCCCAGTTCGTGCGCCGCAGTAGCGCGCCGCCGGCCCGGATCTCCGGTGGTGCTGACCACGGCCACTGCCAGGTCGCCGTCGACCAAGGATGCCCCGTCACCGGGTACATCGGTGACAAGGACGAACTGGCCGCCGCGCTCGCACACATCCACCACGCTGCCGATCGGCTCATCACCGAGGTCGAGTTGCCGGCGTACCCAATGGGCCGCATCCCTGGCGTCGGCCTCCGACGTGACGGTGCCGGGGTAGCGCAGGAATGGCTGTGGTCGCAGCACGCCGTAGTCGACGACCTGTCGGACCTCGCGCAGCCACTCGGCGAGCGCAATCTCCAGCCGCTGCGAGGCGCGCGACACGTCCGAATCGCTGTCCTCGGTGATCTGAGCAGACCGGCGGGACAGCACCTCCGGGCGGGGCGCGATCAGGTAGTCCATCGAGACTTGAAGCGCCGACGCCAGCCTCGACAACTCCAGGGCGTCCAGCCGTCGGGTGCCCGCCTCCACCTTGGCGAGCATCGTGCGGTCCAGACCGATGACGCGGGCCAGATCGTTCTGCGACATGCCGAGCGCCAACCGCACCTGCCGGACCTGGTCCCCGACAGCACTCCACTCAAGCTCCCCAGCCATGGTGCGATAATCGCACACCTCGCACCCCGTCAACGGTTAGACCGTCACCTCTGGAAAGTCACGGCTCCCGCATCCAGAGTTTGGGCTCGTTCACGAAGATGCCCTTGCCTTGGTGCCGCCAGATGACCCGCAACGCTTCCAGCCGGACGAAGACCTGTTTGATCGTCGACGGGCTGACGTCATACATCGTGGCGAGTTGGGCGATCGAGGGCAGCTTCTCCCCCGGCCGGTACTTCTTCGCCCGGATGTCGGCCGTGATCTCGTCGGCGATGCGGATGTAGTCAGCAGTGATCGGCATGTCTCTCCCTGCGTGGCACGCCAATTTGATCACGCATGGAGACGTCTCGACAACTCTGCGTTTGACTCAGATGACTGGGACAGCTAAGTTTGCGTCTGAGCCTCTCCTCGCGTGGCAACGATGAACGGCTCATCCCCTGGTCGGGGCGGGTTGTACGGCCCGTCCCGACCACCCGAGAGGCTCTGTCTCGCCGTACCGCCGAATTGAGGCTGCGGAGGGGCGGAGCGGGCGGGGCGTCCGCCACCGGCAGGCGGACGGCCCGCCCTTCCAGCACAGACCCCCGAGAGGACCACCGACAACAGCACAGGAAAGGACCGAGGTGGCCCAGGTCTCCCGCGGCGGCCGGATCTACCGATCCGGCGGCCCGACCCGGCTGACCCCCTACGAGATCCGAACCCGGGAGTTCACCGCGCGCCGCCGCGGTGTCGACCCCGATCAGGTACGCGAGTTCCAGCACCAGGTCGCCGACGAACTCGCCGACCTGCACCAGGCGGTACGCCTGCTCGGCACCGAGAACGACCGCCTCAAGCGGGTCCTGCGCGACTGGCAGATCATGCACGCCCGGCAGTGCGAGGACCAGCCGGACGACCGGCCGAACCGGGGGCACTGGTGACCGCGACCTTCCAGCCGCGACCCGGTGACCTGCTCGTCATCGACGGCCGGGCGTCGGTGCAGTTCGCCGGCGATTGCGCCCTGCTGTTCCGGGTCACCACCGTGTCCGAGAGACCGACCTACCACGGCTGGATCTGGCTCACCGGTTACGTGCGCCACGAGGCGCTATTCGATCGAGTGGAGGTGGGAGACCTGCACCGATGTCCTGTCGTGGTAGGGCATCGAAGCTGAGGGCAGTCTGATCTTTGGGAATGCGGGGATTGGGCGGGAAGCAGCCCTGACAAAGTCGTGACGGGCCGAGACTGCCAGGCGGTTCGGGTTCGGCAAGCGAGACGCGAAGGTGTACGTGAAGGAACCGGCGGTAAAGCTCCTTAAGTGAATACGCCGACTCAAATCTGGTGGATAGGGGTCGGTCAGCGGTCAGGCTCCTTTGATTTGTAGCTGTTGAGGGAGTCACCCGAGGGGTTTGTAACCGCTCGCTCGGGTGGGGGCGGGGAAAGTCCACGGCGTACCCGCGTCGAGGGCCGCAGGGGCAGAGTCGGGCGCCTCACGCGTCGATCGATCGGTAGTGAACGTGGGAACCATCTGGTGTGGACCCGCCGCACTCACGGCCAGTGGGGGTGGAGATGGGAGGGCTCGTTGCCGGCCGGGGCGTCAGATGGGGCGGAGTCCGCGTAGTAGTCCGAGGTCGGGAAAGCCGGCCACATGGCGAAGGCGGACAGCAGGTTACGTGCAGAGAGGAGATTGTCATGCCAGGAGACACGTTGGTGAAGACCGACGTTCCGTGGATGGTGTCCGAGGATGCCGTGTCACGGGTACTGGAGATTCAGGCCAAACTGCATCGGTGGGCGGCACGGGATGCGTCTGCCAGGTTCGATGATCTGTTCAATCTCGTTGTTGATCCCGCGTTCCTTGCGGTGGCGTGGGGTCGAGTCAGTGGTAACACCGGAGGGCGCACGGCGGGGGTGGACGGCTGGTCCGCCCGCCACGTCGAGGCGCACTACGGGGTGGAACCCTTCCTGAGCACGATCCGGGAGGTGGTGCGTTCGGGGCAGTTCCGGCCCCGACCGGTGCGGGAGCGTCTGATCCCGAAACCGGGCGGGAAGAAACGCCGGCTGGGTATCCCGACCATCGTCGACCGGGTGGTGCAGGCGGCGCTGAAGTTGGTCCTGGAGCCGATCTTCGAGGCGGACTTCCATCCGTGCTCGTTTGGCTTCCGGCCCGGCCGACGCGCCCAGGACGCGATCGCCGAGATCCATTTCTTCACCTCCCGCGCCTACGAGTGGGTGTTGGAGGCGGACATCGAGGCGTGTTTCGACTCGATCGACCACACGGCCCTGATGGACCGAGTGCGCACACGAGTCGGAGACAAACGAGTCCTGGCGTTGGTGAAAGCCTTCCTCAAAGCTGGTGTCCTCACCGAGACCGGCGACCGGGAAGCGACAATCACCGGCACACCGCAGGGAGGGATCCTCTCACCACTGCTGGCCAACATCGCCCTGTCGATACTCGACGACCATATACACGGGTATTGGCAGTCAACGGCGATGTCGACCGAATCGCGGCGGCAGAAACGACGGCTCAAAGGACTGCCGAACTGGCGGCTGGTGCGTTACGCGGATGACTTCGTCATTCTCGTCACCGGCACCCGTGAGCACGCCGAACAGCTCCGAGACGAGGTCGCCGTGGCCCTGGCACCGATGGGCCTACGCCTGTCACCTGCCAAAACCGCGGTGGTTCATATCGACGAAGGCTTCGACTTCCTCGACTTCCGCATCCAGCGGCACCGTAAGCGAGGCACGAACAAATCGTATGTCTACACCTACCCGGCCAAGAAAGCCCTCAAGGCGGCCACGGCCAAGGCGCGGACCCTGACGCGCCGCAACGCGTCACACGACCTGGCCGGACTACTCCGGCGAGTCAACGCCACCACCCGAGAATGGGCCAACTACTTCAAATACGGAGTGTCGAAAGCGACCTTCAACTACCTCGGCCACTTCACCTGGCAGCGGGTAGCGTACTGGATCCGCAAACAACACCCCGGACTGACGTGGAAGGCCCTACGACGGCGGTACATGCCCGGATGGGTACCCACCGCCGACGGGATCACCCTGTTCAACCCAGCGTCCACCACGGTCAGCCGGTACCGATACCGGGGCAAGATCCCGACCCCCTGGGCGGCGCGCAACGCCAACACCTGACCCACCGGCAGGAACCTGTGGAGAGCCGGATGCCCGGAAACGGGCACGTCCGGTTCGGGAGGCGGGCCAGGGAAACGGACCGGCCGAAAGGCCGAGAACGCGCCCTGGCCCGACCTCACGTGCTCGACCGGTCCGGCCGCGCCACCGACAAGCGCGAGATCTTCGTCCAACTCACCGGCCTCCGCCGCGCCCCTGCCGCCACCGCGCCCACCGAACGCGGACGGCACCCGGCCGCACCGGCCCGTCGCTCCGCCGAACCACCGGGGCAACCCGCTGCCAACCGCGAGAAGCGCCGCGACTTCGTCGACTGGTTCAAGTCCGGTGGCCCGCCCGAGCTGCATAGAATTGCGAGAAACCCTCCCAACTAGACCGATCATGTTAATTATCGAGTCGGGTCGGGCGTCCTTGACAGTGATGTCTGCGACGGCATACTGGGCTTTGCTCAGCATCCCGGTTGTGAGCCGTTCCAGCAGATGCGGTGATCCATGGACGACTTATCGGCGGCGGCCCTCGCTGCCGCGGCGAGCACGGCATTGATCCAGGCCATGGCCGCGGACGCCTGGCCTGCCCTAAAACGCCGCGCGGCGCGGATCATCAGTCGTGACGACCCCGACGCCACAACCCGCCTGTCGCAGGCGATGGACGTTTCCCGCGGCCAGATTATGACGTCGGCCGACGACAACCAGACGCAAATACGGGCGGTGGAGACAGCCCGTTGGGCCGGTCGACTGGAAGCCCAGTTGGATCAGGACCCGGCCTTTGCCCATGCCGTACGGGAACTCCTCGCCATGGTCTCCTCGGCAGGCGTCGGATTCGATCAGCAGGCCGTGGTGCGGCAGCACGTGGTGGCGGGGCGGGACGCATACACCGCCGGCCGCGATCTTTCGGTCGGTACGCCCGCCGACCGGGCACCCTGAGCAGTCCATGCCTGATCCGCGCCAAGACGTTCGACCCCAGCGCGACGGGTACGTGGCTGGTCGGGACCTCCACCTGCATCTCACCGGAAAACAGCTCAGCTTCTATCCGGAGGAAACCTTCGCCGTCCCGCTGACCTACGATCGAGCGCGCCCCATCTTCGTGCAGTATCTAAACCCGGAGATACGGTCCTGTTACGGCAAGCCTGCCGCAGGTGCCTTCACCGACGCCGACCTCGCGCAGGTGTTGCACGCCACCCGGCTGGCAGTCCTCGCAACCGACGAGGAATTGATCATCCCTGCGTCGTACCTGTTCGAGGTGCCGATCCTGCCGGTCTTCCTCACGAGGATCAGGCCGCTCATCGCTCGTGGCGAGGTTCACTACTCCTCGCACATCGGAGATCTGCAGTCGTACGTGGAACACAAAGCCGTCGAATATCGTCATGACGTTCGTAATCCGTATGGCCTGGCGCCCACTCGGAGCGTCACCGACGGTCTGATCTGGCGGCCTCGATATGCCCGAAACACCGCCTCCGACATCGAGCAGGGCTGGCGCGAGGCGCTGAGCCCGGATGGTCAACTGGGCGCCGCCCTGCTCGGCATCTCCCGCCGGTGGCCGCCCTCGGCCGGCGATGCCGAGACGCACCTCCTCGAAGTCCCCGAACGCCTTGACGGGCAGGCTTTCATAAGCCGGTTCGTCCGCGCCACGCTACCTGTGGATCTTAAACCCGAGGAACGGATCCGGATCGACATGTTCCTCTCCCGCGAGTATCTCGCCAGCTATCTCCAAGACTTGGACGCCGCGGTCGTGGCCGATTTCGACTTCGGCGACTACTCCTGCGGGGTTCGACAGGTCTACGGTCAACTCGGAGACCGCGTGCTGTCGGCCCGGACGTTCGACCTCGCACTCCGATGGCTCGGCATCTACAACTTCGTCCATCGCGGTGCGCGGTGGGGGCAACTGCTGGCCCTTCGCTCGACGGCCGAGTTCGGCGCTGTCGCCATTGCCACGCAGCATCCCGCCATGCGGGTCCGGCTCCGAGACGCGATCATTCGCACGAAGGGGCGCCGCAGATACAGGAACGCCGAATCACTCGGGCAAGCACGCGAGATCGTCTCCCTGGTTGCCGACAAGCTCGACGTCCAATTCGATTCGCAACATCTCAACAGGAGGACAGCCTGATGCCGCTTTCGGTGTATTGCTCCGGTTCTATCTTGAAAGGTGCCGACGACGCGCGACGTCCGTGCTGGACAGACGCCGAGAGGAAGGATGTCGCCGAGGGCGCGGCGCCCTACGACGTCGTCTTCCTCAACCCCGACGACCCCATCCCCGACGCCGGCAACACCCTGGGGCAGTTCGGGCGGGACATGTATCAGGTGCTGCTTGCGACAGCGGTAATCGTGGACGCGCGGGTGCGGCGCGGCTTGGGCATCGGCGTCGAGATGGCGGCGGCCGCGGCGCTGGGCACACCACTTGTCGTTGTGGCCCCGCACAACTCTCAGTACCGCAGCGACGTGCTCGAGTACCGCGGCGTGACGGTGAACAACTACGTTCATCCGCATGTCGCTTCGCTGGCGACGGTGGTTGTCGACGACTTTGTCGCCGCGGGCGCGGCGCTCGCCTCGCTGGCCCCCGGCACGAGGACACCCCGACCAGTTCCCACCTGGTTGTCGGCTGCGCTGACCGAGTATGAGGACAACGTTCTCGGTGTCGACTCGCCCATGCTCGAAGCCATGAGAAGGCTCGGCGCAACCGTCAGGCCGACGGCGAGCCCGCTCTCGCGATGATCGCGGACACGGGTTCCAGCAGAGTCGAATCCATTGCGGACAAGAGTGACGTCAGCGGCCTTCATCTCGTTCACAACGAGCAGTTGGAGGCGCTCCTCTTCGATCGCAACTTGACCGGGCTTGCCTTCCGCCAGGCATGCTTCGCCGCGAGCCGCCAGTTCGTTCGACACGTTCGGGATGATCTCGACACCGACGAGATCGCCGAGCTGATGATCCTGAGCAAGGGCCTGATCTATCAGCTCGCTGAGGCTGTGGCCGTCGAAGTCAACCGGAACCTACCGACAAACCTCGTTTCGACCACAAGGTTGGAAGTGACGTCCGACGACGCGACCGTGGAGGTGCCCTACGCACGCTTCGACGCCGGGGGTTCGACGCTCCTCATCGGCGACACCGTCGCTTCCGGAGCAACGATCGTGGCTGCTCTCAGGGAATATCAGAAGTTCCACGTGGTACGCCGCGTCTACGTGATGTCGTACGCCGGCGCGCTGCAGGGTGCGGCCCGCATCGCTGGCTACTGCGCCGAAAACGCGATCGAGTGCACGATGCTCTTCGGCCTGGCCGCGTTCGGCCTGGCCGAGAACGGGTTCGACCTCTCCTTCCTGAATCCCGCGACGTTGACCAGAGACGAGTACCGCCAACGGGCGTGGAGACAGTTCAACGGCAGGCCGGTCTCATCGGTCGGTTGGGATTTCGGCTCCCAGGCCATGGCGCCGGGGAAGTATCGACAACTCTGCTGGATGGAGGCCGAGATCTGGGGCCTCCACGGCTCACCCGGCCTGTCGATCGCCAAAGCTCCGGGGAGCATGGATGTCCTCGCCCACGAGGCCGCCGCCTACGCCAGTCGGGTACCGACCGTCGGATCGGACCAATCCGCCTCTAGGGCGGCCGACCACGCAACGAGCACCAACCGTTCAGGCGACGGCAGCGCTGCGGTGGGCGTTGACCACCCAGGCGTCCGGTAGGGCGATCCACTCGTTGTCGCCAACCCGTACCACCGAACCGTCCAGCTTGGGCAGTCGGTCCGGGTCGTCCATCGGACAGAGCACCCACAGGTCCCCCGCTCCGCCCCGGGCCGCGTCGGCCAACTCGTACAGCCGCTCCATCCCCCGGTACCGGTCCAGCACCCCGGCGTCGTGCAGCAGCACCGGACCGGCGTCCCGGTGCAACTGCGCCCGCAGCTCCGGGACGGCCAGCGTCCACGCCTGTTCGACGTACTCGCTGAGCTTGATGGCCGCCCGGGAGCCGGGTTCGGCGACGTCCGCCCGCACGACCGTCTCCCAGGTCGGCTTCGGGCGGGCGTCCACCAAAGCACGCAGGTGGGCCAGGAAACGGGCCGCCACGTTGACCGGGCGGGCGTCGAACCGGCGTACCAGTTCCTCCCGTGCCAGGTGGTAGCGGGACAGTCGTACCGTCAGGGCCCGGAACCCGCCGGCGGACGCCGCGCCGGTCAGCCGCTCCTCGGCCCGCAGCGCCGCCGCCAGTTCCGGCGACTCGGCCGACCAGTGGGTCGGCGACGCCGACCCGGACGGCCGGCGCTGCACGATGGACATGCTGGTCGAGCCGGCCCGGGGCGGCGGCGGGACGAACCGGTCCCGGTCCCAGCGCAGGTCGAAGCCGGCCTCGGCGAGCAGCCGGTGCAGTTTTCCCGGCTCGGTCGGCAGCGGGTCCAGCTCCGGGAACCGGGCGGCCACCCGGCCGGCCACCTGCGCCGGGGTCAGCCCGCGTCGCGGCTCGGCCGCGTTGGCCGGCGGCACCACGCCGGCCTGCGCCAGGCGCAGCGCCCGCACCGGTTCCAGGTCGCGCGGGTAGATCTCCAGCCGGGCGGTCGCGGCGGCCCGATCCGAGGCCACCGCAGCGAGCTGCACCCGCCGCCGCTCGTCGACCGCGTCGGCCGCGCCGCCGGGGGCGGTCACCGCGCCGAGGGTACGCAGCACCGTGGCCGGGCTGGGCAGCACCTCGCTGGCGGCGAGCCGGTCGGCGGCAGCGCCCAGCGCGTCGGCGTAGTCCAGCAGCGCGGGCGCGGCCGGAGTGTCCGGCGGGTCGTCGTCGCCGGCCTCCAGCGCCACCAGCACCCGGTCCCGGCTGGGCCTCCCCTCGGCGGCGGCGTCCTTTTCCGCGTCGTGCCGGCGCAGCAACAGCCGCTGTTCGTCAGCCAGCGCGTCGACCTCGACGGCGGCCCGCACGGCGGCCAACGCCACCGCGTGGCGCAGCTCGTGCCCGGTCTTGACCGAGCCGCGACTGACCAACAGGGCGCGGGCCAGCTCGTCCACGCCCATCACCCGCCCACCGTCGCGCAACAGCTCGACGATCTCGGTACGGATGCTGCCCACCACCGGCAGTGCGTGCCAGCGTTTGCGCTGCTTGCCGAGGATCTGCGCGATACGGCCCCGGGTGACCCCGACTGCCGTCGCCACCTTCGGCTGCCGGGGCCACGCCGGCGGCTCCGGCAGATTGCCGTCGGCGTCGGGCAGCCGCAGCAGCAGGCGGGTGGCCTCCGCCTCGCTGATGTTTCGGCTCGTCTTCGCCGGAACCAGCAGGGTGGCGATCGCGTCCAGCCCGACGCGTACCAGGTCGGGGTCGCCGTCGTGGCCGGCCTCGGTCTCGACGGACGCCTCGGCGGTGGCGGCCCTGCGGGCGGCCGGCGTGGTGGGGATGGTCTCCCGCTCGCCCAGCCGGGTCCGCCACTCCTTGACCCGGCGTTGCAACTCCTGCCGGGTCTTCGCGCCCAGGCCGGGCAGGTGGGCCAGCTTGTTGGCCACGGCGAGCAGCTCGCCGACGGTGGCGGCGTCCAGCCGGTGCGCGGCGGAGACAGCGCGTGGCGTCAGGCCGGCTGCCTCCAGCGCGGTGGCCCGGGTGGCCTTGCCTGCCGCCTCGTCGCGGGCCGTCGCGGCGGTGTCGACGTCCGGCTCGTCGGTGATGGACTCCGGATGGTCGGTGCCGACCGGTGCGCTGGCGTCCGACCGGCGGAAGACCTGCGACCAGGCGTCCCGCATGTCCTTCAGCGAGGCGAACCGGCGGCGGCTGTCCCGGTGCAGGGCGGTCCGGAAGAAGTCCACCAGCCCGTCCCGGACCGCCGGGTCGAACGCCTCGACCGCGAGCACCGGCGGGCCCTCGGTGAGCTGCGGCTCGGTGCCGCCGTCGCCCCAGACGGGCAGCTCGCCGGAGGCCATCTCGTGCAGGGTGACGGCCAGGGCGTACCACTCGGCGTGCTTGTCGTAGCCGGGCCGGTTCGCGGTGCCGAGGAACGGGTCGAGGTAGCGCGGGGTGCCGGCGTTGATCTCCTTGACCGACACCCCGGCCAGCGAGAAGTCGAACAGCACGAGCTGCCGGGTGCGGTTGGGCCGGATTCGGACGGCGATGTTGTCCGGCTTGACGTCCCGGTGGTAGACGCCCTCCCCCTCCAGGTAGTCGAGGGCGCCGAACAGGTAGTCGCTGTAGGTCTCCAACTCGTCGACGGTGAGCCGGCCGTCCTCGCGCAGCTTGCGGGCCAACGTCAGCTCGCCCGCGTGGTCGAGGACGATCACGGTGCGGCCGGCGATCTGCAGCGGCTCCGGCCGGGCCAGCCGGATCACCCGCGAGTCGGTGAGCGGGCCGAGCACCCGGGCCTCGTGCGCCAGCCGGGCGCCCTTCTCGTCGGAGAGGCCGACCTTGAGCACCTCGGCCCGGCCGGTGCGCTCGTTGTGTGCCAGGAACGCCCGGCAGGTGGAGCCGGTGCCGAGCCGCTTGCGGATCGTCCACTCGCCGACCCGGTCGCCGGGCCGTGCTTCCAGCGGGTCGGCCGGCTCCGGTTCGACCGGCTCCGGATGCACCGACGCCGCCGGCGGGGCGGTCATCTCGCCCTCGACGACCTCCAGCATCTCGACGAACTCGGCGACCGTGGTGAGCCGCTGCGCCGGCACCGGCGCGGTCGCGGCCTGCACCATCTCGTCGGCGAACGCGGACATCGCGTCGTCGACGGCACTGGCCCGCAGCCCGTTGTCCCGGGCCAGCCGGGCCAGCAGCTCGGGGCGCTTGGCTGCCGGCGGCTCACCGGTCAGCAGCAGATAGGTCAGCGCGCCCAGGCCGAACACGTCCATGGCTACCGGGTCCGGCCGCGGCGCGGTCAACTCCGGCGCCAGGTACGCCTCGGCGGACCGCTCGATGTGCGCGGCGGCGTGCGACGACAGGGCCACCGGGTCGCCGCTGCCGCCGGTGGCGCCGGTCGAGTCGGCCGCGCGGGTGGCCGCCTGCCAGTCGCTGATCTGCAGTTGCGGCGTCAGCCACGCCTCGTCCTCGTTGCCGCCCCGGCGCTGCCGTCCCGGGCTGACCAGCACGCTGCGGGCCGACAACGCCCGGTGGTGCAACCGCCGGCCGTGCGCGTACGCCATCGCCTCGGCGAGTTGGCGGATCATCGCCAGCCGGGTGAGCGCGTCGAGCCGGTCGCCGTACTGGCTGATGTAGTGGTCCAGCCGGACCGACCGCGGGTCGTAGCGGAAGATCAGCGCCGGACCGGCCTCGTGCGACTCCATCGAGTCGACCTGCACGATGCCGGGATGGTTGATGCCGTGCAGAGCAAGCATCTCCCGCTTCGCGGCGCGTTCGATGCTGGCCCGCTCGGCGCGTACGGCGTTGCGCTCGACCAGGTAGATCCGCACCCGGCGGTGTTCCCGCTCCAGGTCGCGGTGCCGGGCGTGGTGGTCCTGCCAGGTCGGGCCGACGTCGAACGGGCGGGTGTCCAGCTCCCACGCCCCGACCTGGTAGTGCCGCCGGCTGCGGGCGACGCCGATCGCCTCCAGCAGGCCGGGCAGGGCCCGCGAGGTCTCCACGGTGACCCGCTGCCGCTCGTCCTGTGGTGGCCGTTGCAGCAGCGAGGTGATGGTGGGCAGCGCCCCCGGCTGCGGTTGGTGACCGGCGGCCGGCTCCGGGCCGAAGATGTGGTGCCGGTGATGCTCGGAGAGTTCGACCTGCAGGCCCGGCTTGGACAGGAACACCGCCGCCTGCACGAACGGGACCCTGACCCGCTGCCCCGGGCGACGGTCGGCGGCCGTCTGGAGCAGCGACTTCAGCTTCTTGGCCTTGGCGTCGGCCAGGTGCAGCGGGTTGTCGAAGGTCCGGGTGCCGTTCGGCCCGTGCAGGATCCAGTTGGAACCGCTGGAGGACAGCCGCCCGGTCAGGCTCTTGATCTCGATCAGATAGAAGCCGCCGGGCGTGGCGACCAGCAGGTCCACCTCGTACGGGTGGCCGGTCTGCGCGGTGAAGGTGAAGTTCGACCAGGCCCGGTACGGCTCGGTGTCCGGCAGCAGCGCCTGGACGTGTGCCAGCGCCTCCCGCTCGTGCGCGAACTGCGACGGCGTGATCGTCGTCCACCGGCCCTCCTGCATGACACGGCATCTTAGGCCAGGTCGGGGTGACTGCCCCGGTGCGGTGAGTCGCAGCGGTCGACGCGAATCGAAGGTGCCAATAGCAGGGCAGCGATCATTCGATCGCTGCCGGTAACGTCGACTCGGTCGAGGTCGCCGCGACGAGCGAGTAGGACAAGAGTGCCGGAGTTCGAGCCGCCGCCGGGAGCACCGTCCTCGTCCCAGCCCGGGGCTCCGCCCCAGCAGCAATTCACGCCAGCCGAGTCTTCGCCACCACTCGGCCCTCATCATCAGCAGACCTGGCCACCACCCGCCGCTCCGGTGCCCCCGCCGACACGTACGGGTCGCCACCGCAGATGGTGGCTGTTCGGTGGGATCGCGGCGGTGCTGGTGCTGGTGGTGGGTGTCGCGGCGGCGGTGTTCGTGGTCCGTCGGATTTCAGACTCCCCGTCGGTGGCGTTGCGTGGGGCGGCCGACCGGATCCGATCCGCGCCGGCGGTCCGGGTGGGCGTGGCCTACCGCGACGCCGGTGGCCACATCATCATCGGGCAGTTCACCGTCACCGGCGACAACCTGGTCAGCGGAACCGTGACCGACCCGCAGGGCGGCCGGGCCGACCTCGTCGCCAGGGCCGGGACCTCCGCCGTACGCGGCGACGCCGACTGGTGGGCCCGCCGCTCCCCCAAACAGATCCGCGCCATCACCGGCCAATGGGTACGCCCCGAACCCGGCGTCGCGTTCCCCTTCGACATCGCCGCCCTGCTCAACCCGACCGCCCTCGCCCGCCGAATCGACGCCCTGGCCGGCGCCGCCCACCGCCCCGACCAGAACACCGAGGACGCCACCGACGACCAGATCCGCACCGTGGTCTCCGGCGACTGGACCGCACTGCTCGACACCAGCAAAGACCGCAAACTGCGATGGCTGGGCGGACCACTCGACCCCAGCCTGGTCATCCAACCCGCCGCCTACCACCACAACGACAACCACTCCACCGACATCGTCCCGGCAAGCCACTCCAGACCGACCACGCCCGGCCGGCCGGCACCGGTAGTACCGGCACGCTACGACCCGATCGCCATCCCCCCGTACGTCGCCATCACCCCCGAACCCACCGGGTCCGACGCCGCCAGCACGACCCAGACGGCAGTGGCGAAAATCCTGCCCGAAGCCAGCCCCGGCACCGCCTCCGGCCCGCAACCACCCGGCCCGGTCGCACAACGCACCGTCAAACCCGGCTACGCCACCTTCGACCTGGAGTGGACCGCCCAGGACTGCAACACCCCCACCTGCACCTGGACAGTCACCGTCACCAACACCGGCACCGCACCCGGCACCGGCGTGCTCTACGCCTCGGCCACACCCGGCATGCCACTGCTCACCTTCCCCATCACCCTCCCCGCCAGCGGCACCTTCGTCACCCCACCCATGACCTTCCCCAACCCGGCCCCCGTCATCAAAGGCAAGAACACCCAGATCACCGTCTCCTACAGCGCCTGGGTCCACAACTCCTCCTTCGGACCCG
Source organism: Micromonospora zhanjiangensis (assembly GCF_042650605.1). Lineage (NCBI taxonomy): Bacteria > Bacillati > Actinomycetota > Actinomycetes > Micromonosporales > Micromonosporaceae > Micromonospora > Micromonospora zhanjiangensis. The sequence continues at coordinate 25,449 of NZ_JBHSBN010000023.1, forward strand.
ACCCAGCCCTGCCCCAACGCCTCGACGACCGAGGCATCAACCCGAACACACTCACCCCGATCGACCCCGGCTACGAAACCTCCAGACTCAACCTCCTCGACCAAATGATCGGTCACCTGCCCAAAGGAGACACCAGCCTCGCCACACCCGCCATCAACGCCGTCGACACCGCCATCCAAGCCGGCATGCTCCCCGAACTGAAAGCCATCGCCGACTCCGGACGCCTGGAGAATCCCGCAGACCTGGTCAAGAAATTAAAGCTGGTAAGCAGTAACACAACTCGAGGAGCACCTCCCCCTACGGACGGCAAGATCGGATTTCGCCGCGAGGTCGAGCAGGCCGCCGAGATCTTGCGCGAAGATCCCAAGGCTCGCATACTGCTCGATGGCGCCTTGCGGAATGCGAGCACCGGCGAACTGGAGGGCGCCGACATTCTCGACATGGAAAACAAGGTCGCGTATCAACTGAAGACCGTCAGCGGGCCTCAGATAATCGCCGCGATCAAGGCGGCCATCAGGCAACTGAATGGCGGAAACCGTCCAAGCGGAGATACCGACGTCATACAGAAAGCGCCACCTGGATACAAAAAAGTGGCCCTGATCTACGTTGAGCCGCAATCCAAACGGCATCAGTCAACGCGAGCAGCGCTCACCAGATTGCTATCTCACGAAGCCAAGGAATTAGCGATATGCGACGACGATGGGAGCGCGAGAATGGATCAACTGACGGTTGTCACGGCACAAGGCGTTTTTACCTGGCAGAAGGGAGGGTTTGATGCCATCGGACAGCCTTGCTAACAATTGGAGCAGCTTCGACGGAGATGAGATCTGCTGGTGGGACGCCACCTTCCCCTTCACACTCGGTCCCGACATCCTGCGCCTGTGGCAAGATCTTGTCATCGAGGCCGGCGAGAACAGTGAAGTCTACCGGATCGAACGGATCGACCGAATCGACTACCTACGCGACCGGGACGGGCCCATCAGCAATTTTTTGCAAAGGACTGCGGGCACCATTTACGCAAATAACCCATGGCTGCCCAAGAGCTTCCTGCTCGGACGCCTCGATCAAATAGCCTCCAGCCGACTCGTTTACGCCGATTCAACTGGAAATGCGCGTGACGCGTGGGTCAGCGACATGCATCAGTTCGCATACCCCTTGGGACTCGAAAGGTCGTACCCCTATCCACCCCTAGCTGTTCACACAACGGTCTTCGATGAAGAAGATCCTACCGAGAGTGAGACGGTGACGAGCTTCGCCCTCAGCACCGACATCTGGTTTCCCTGGGGCAGCGCCTTCTCCCACGAGTCCGGCTGGATCGACGAGGTGCTCGACAACCGGGGCCTGGCGGCTCACAACGCCCCCCGCCTCAACCAGTTTCTTCGACAGGCGTACGACGCGACCCTCCGCCTCGGCGGCACCTGGACGGCGAACGGTGGGTTCGCCCACATCCGGGCGCAACTCGACGAGACCGGCGTCAACCTGGCAGCGCCCCGTCCGTCCTGAGGATCGCGCCAACCAACAGCGCCGGCGGCAACGGCCGAGCCCCCGTGGCGCCGGCCCGCTGAGAGCCGGCGCCACGGTTCATGCCGGGCGAAGCCGACCCGTCAGGCCGGGCCCGCCGCCCGGTTCGCGTGCAGGCCGTTGGCGGCGAGGTCGTCGGCGATGTCCAGCCCGAGCCGGACCCCGCCGACGTTCTGGTCGAGGTCGACCCGGCCCTCGTGGTCGACCGCGAACGCGTCGAACACCCAGTGCACCCCGAGGTAGACCCGACTCCGGCCGACCTCCTCGATCATCTGCCACAGGCCGCCCGGGAACCGACGTACCAGCCGGGGTCGGACCGTCCCGGCGTTGTCGACGGTGACGCCGTTCAGCTCGTCCGAGACAAACGTCAGGCCGTCGGCCAGGTGGTCGGACCCACAGCCGGTCTGGCCGTAGAAGCGGCGGACCGTCTGGAACGCCGCCGCGCCGAAGGTGGCGTGCCCGGACGGGTACGACGGGAAGTTCGGCGTCTTGTTCTTCTGCCCGACGCTGTTGCTGCTCGGCGCGCCGAGCGGCAGCCAGCCGATGTCGGTGTCCTGGTCGAGTTCGCCGCCGGGCTCGCCGGCCGGGCCGAGCGCGCTGTCGTGCTCCCGGATCCCGAGCACGGGACGCCACAGGTCGTACGTGTACTTGTCCGCCCAGCAGAGGATGCCGGCGTCCGCCATGGCGGCGTTGACCAGTGCGAACAGTCGGGCGTTGCGGGCCGTGTCGTTGCCCTGCGCCTGGGCCACCACGCGGACCATCTGGTTGTACAGCCGGGGCGGGGTGCCCAGGCCCTTCGCCCCGTCGTACGCCCAGAACAGGCCGACCGCCGTCTCCTCGGGCGTCCGGACCGGGGGCAGCCGCTTGGGCACCGTACCGATCAGGTTCGGCGCGATGCCCTTGACGCGGACCTCCCGCAACGCGCGGCGGTAGGCGGCGTCGCCGGGGCGTGGCGGCTCGTCCAGGTGGTGCCGGCGGGTCACCGCGAAGCAGTGCGACCGGGCGCCGTAGAACGGCGCGTAGTAGCCCTGGCCCGGGTTGTCCGGGTCGACCCGGTGGTGCTGCGGGGCGACCGACGCGGCGTACCCGTCGTCGCCGACGCCGGGGTCGCCGTGCCGCAGCGCCAGGATCTCGGTGGCGACCCGCTGCCCGAAGGCGTGCCCGTCGCCGTCGTGCTTGCCGGCCACCAGCCCGGCGGCGTGGTGCCGGGCCTCGAAGTACGCCTTCTGCGCCGGGTACAGCGCGGTCAGCGTGGCGCGGGCGGCGCCGGCCACGGCTGCGGCCGGGTCGGCGCCGTGCGCCGGTGCCGGCAGCCGGTCGCCCAGGTAGCAGTCGTCGCCGCCGGTGATGCCGAACCAGGCGTCGTGCATGGCCAGGTGTACGACGGCCAGCGCCCGCGAGCTGCCGACCGGGCCCTGGGCCTGCGCCTCGCGCGGGTCGCCGGTGGTGTGGGTGGTGCGGTCGGCCTCCAGGGTGACCTCGTTCCAGTACAGGACCGGATCCATTTCCTTTTCTCCCCGTGAATTGGTGGTGTCACCTGTCGCATTCACCCGCCCGGCCGGCGGCGGCGCGGTGGGCATGCGCGTACGCCGCGCGGGCGCGCGGAATGTGGACTGCGAAAGTGATCCCCGTTGTTTTCCACGACCGGTTCGATCTCCGGTCGCGATGCCCGCCGGGCAATCGGACGATTACCGTCGGGCATTTACATGGTCGCCAGCGGCCGCGCCGAGCGTCAAGGTCGGACGTGAAGAATCCTGGCAACTGTCCGGTGTTGGCGAATTCGCCGCCGGCCGCAACCATCCGCACATTTGAACGGATCGAGCCGGCCGAACCATTGACTGGTCCGGCCGGCTCGCGACGATCCGTACGGTCGTGGCGGCGGCCACGACCGGTGGGTACTACTGCGCGGCGCCCCCCGGCTGGTGCGGCGGCGCCGCGGGGTAACCCTGCTGGTGCGGCGGCGCCGCGGGGTAGCCCGGCTGGCCCTGCGGACCGGCGGGGCCGGCCGGCGTGGGCTGCCCGTACGCCATGCCCGGCATGACCTGCTGCTGGGTGGCGGCCTGCTCCCGTTCCTTCTTCTCCTTGTGCGCCTTGAACGCCTGCACGATGAACAGGATCGGCACGATGAAGGCGTAGAAGAAGATCCGGTACGACCCCCCGGTGAAGATGAACTCCAGGTAGAAGCCGTAGCCGAAGAAGGCGAGACCGACGACGACGCTCAGCACCCGGGACAGGACGCTCGGGCCGCTGACGGCGGCACCGATGACCACGAGCAGCAGCCCGCTGATCATGAGCAGGATCGTGTACGCATCAAACATGGAAACCCCGTTCAGGATGTGATCGGCTGCCCACCTTAGAGGCGTTGGCCGATCATGCGCAGCCCCGTTCGCCTTGGCCGTTCGGGTGGTTCGCCTCGCGAAAGGACGGACCGCCACCGGCGGTTCGGTCAGCCCGGCACGACGGCCGTGAAGCTCTCTCCCGCGTTGAGCCGGCGCAGCAGGTCCCGTACCGCCTCGGCGCCGCCGTGGGCGGCGGCCCAGCGGCTCACCCGGCAGGCGGCCCGCGCGTAGAGCTGGTCTCCCCCGTCGGCCCGCATCCACTCGGCCAGCGTCGCCGGCAGCGTTCCGGGCTGGTCGACCAGGCACCGGTCGGCCGGCCCGTCCGGCCCGAGGTAGCGCGGGTCGTCCGAGACCAGCACGGCGAGCCCTTCGTCGAACCACTGCGGCACGCCGCCGGAGTTGAGCCGTTCGTGGAACTCCACGTGCGCCAGCTCGTGGGTGGCGATCACGACGTTGATTCCCTCGGGGGACAGCATCAACGTCCGGTTGAGGAACGCGCGGCCCTTCTCCCGGCCGCCGCCGATCCGCTGGTAGCACTCGTCGGTGGTGCAGATCAGCACGGTCGGCCGGCTGAGCCGGCTGCCGTAGAAGTCGCCGATCCGGTGGTCGGCCGCGGTCATGATGGTGCCGATCGCCCGCCGCCGGTCGTCGGAGAGGCCGCCGCCGGCGTACACCCGGTCCTCGACGCGCTCGAAGCCGTAGCAGCCGGGACAGGCCGACGCGGCCATCGCCGGGTAGCTCACCACCAGCACCCCGACGGCCGCCAGCAACGCGGAGACCAGCCCGGTGCCGGCCCAGACCCACCACCGGCGCCGTCGCCCGGCACCCTCGCCCCGGGTACGCCCGAGCCGGCGCCAACGGTCCGGAATCATGATCGCCCCCAGCGGCTCGGTACGGGCGGTCCAGCCCCGGACCGACCCCGATCATCGACGTGCGCCCAAGGCTATCCCCGGCGTCCCCGAACCCGCGAGACGGTGCGGGGACGGCTTTCCGCCGAGGGGCCGCGAGATCCAGCCCGGCGGCGTCGGCGATCCGGTCCGGGCCTCGGGACCGGCCGCGGACGACGACGAGAGGTCACCGGCCGGCCCGGCTCGCGCTCCGGCCGGACGTGTTCTGCCTGGTCCGGGGGCTGGGCCCGGACCGGGACCGGCTAGCCTGCCCCGGTGAACTGGCTCGACGTGATCGGCTGGGGAGGATCGGCGCTGCTGGTCTGGTCCCTGCTGCAGACCCGCATCCTCCGACTGCGCGCCCTGAACCTGGTCGGCTGTCTGGTGCTGATCGGCTACAACGGGGTGCTCGGGGTGTGGCCCATGGTCGGCCTCAACGTGGTGCTCGCGGTGATCAACATCTGGTACCTGCGAAAGATGATCGCGACCCGGCACGACGACCGGACGTACGAGGTGGTCGAGGTCGGCACCGGCGACGTCTTCCTGGCGCACACGTTGCGGGTGCACGCCGCGGACATCGCGCGGTTCAACCCCGGCTTCCGGTGGGACCCGACCGACCCGGCCCGGTCGGCGTTCCTGGTGGTGCACGGCGATGAGGTGGTCGGCGTGGTGCTGGTCCGGGCGACCGACCCGGCGGTGGCGCAGGTCGAGCTGGACTACGTGACCCGGCGGTACCGGGACTTCACCCCGGGCGAGTTCGTCTACCGGCGCAGCCGGCTCTTCACCGACCGGGGGTTCCGCCGGGTGGTCAGCCCGCCCGGCATGGTGGCCCCCTACTACGACCGGCTCGGCTTCCGCCGCGAGGCCGACTCGTACGTCCTGGACCTGCCCGCCACCCAACCGGCCTGACGCCCGCGGAGCCGACCGTCCCCGGCCCGGCGCGGACCCGCTCCCCCGCGCGGCGCCGGCCCGGCGGGGAACGCCGGGCCGGTCCGGCGCGGGCCGGGTCAGGGCAGCGGTTCGAGGATGTCGACGCGGGGCAGTTCGGCGTCCTCCAGGGTGCCCACCCCGGGGATCTCGTAGCTGGCCAGCAACCGCAGCTGGTCCCGGGGCAGGAACGGCCGGCCCGGGTCGCCGATCAGCGCCCGGCCGCCGCGGGCCAGCACCCGGTGCAGGAACGGCAGCACCCGGGCGGCCATCGCCCGGTGGTAGAAGACGTCCCCGGCCAGCACCAGCTCCGCGTCGCCGCCGTCGGAGTCGAGCAAATCGGCGCCCGTGGCCAGCAGGGTGACGCCGTTCACCTCGGCGTTGAGCGTGGTGGCGGCCAGCGCGTACGGGTCGACGTCGTTCGCGGTCACGGTGGCGGCGCCGGCCAGGGCGGCGGCGATGGCGACCAGCCCGGACCCGGTGGCCAGGTCGAGCACCCGCCGTCCGGCGACGACCCGCGGATGGTCCAGGACGTAGCGGGCGAGACCCTGTCCGCCGGCCCAGGCCGACGCCCAGAACGGGGGCGCCAGCCCCTCGCCCGCCTCGGCCTCCATCCGGGCCCACCAGACGATGGCGTCCTCGGCCAGGTGCAGCCGCACCTCGGGGACGAACGGCGTCCCGGTCAGCCGGAGCCGGTCCAGACCGGGCGGTTCCGTCCCGGACAACTTCCGTTCTAGATCGGCCAGGGCACGTCCGGTGGGGGTCGTCACGCGCTCAGCATGCCGGAGGATCGGCTCGCCGGGGCGGAAACCGGACCGGATTTGCCGAGCCGCTTCGCCAGCATTGGGCCCTTTGGGGCGCTACTGTCATGGGCGGGTGGGCGAGCCTTGTCGCGGATCGGTGATTCCACCTCGCAGCGCTCACCCCGATGAAGGAGATATGCATGGCAACGGGCACGGTGAAATGGTTCAACTCGGAAAAGGGCTTCGGCTTCATCGAGCAGGACGGCGGAGGACCGGACGTCTTCGTCCACTACTCGGCCATCGCGGCTCAGGGATACCGGGAGCTGAACGAGGGGCAGAAGGTCGAGTTCGAGGTGACGCAGGGCCAGAAGGGACCTCAGGCGGCGGACGTCCGGCCGCTCTGACCCTTCCGGGCCGGCACCGGCCCGACATGCGGTAGAACCGTCACGCGGAAGCCGGGACCGGCCGGCCGGTGGATCCCCCATCGCCGGCCGGTCCCGGCCGTTCCGTCGGGTCCGCCACCCGGGGTCGCGGGTGGGTGGGCAGGTCGCGGTGCCGGCGCAGTGGGCCGATCAGCAGGACGAACCAGGTCAGGGCCATCCCGCCGGTGAGCACCCACATGGCCGGCCGCAGCCCGAGTGCGCCGCCCAGCGCGCCGGCCAGCACGGCGCCGACCGGGATGGTGCCGAGGTTGACCAGCTGCATGCTGGAGATGACCCGGCCGAGCAGGTGGTGCGGCGTGTAGACCTGCCGCCAACTGCCCTTGATCACGTTCCCGGCGACCACCCCGGCGCCGACGATCACCCCGCCGGCGACCACGCAGGCCAGTCCGGCGCCGGGCCGGGCGAGCGGGATGAGCAGGCCCGCCGGCATGGCCACCAGCTCGGCGAGCAGCATGCCGCGGGCGGTGCCGAACCGCCGGGCGATCCGGGTGGCGACGACCGCGCCGAGCACTCCGCCGCAGCTCATCCCGGCCATGACAGCGCCGACCGCGCCGGGACCGACGCCGACCTCGCGGATCAGGAAGACCACCAGGATCGCCTGGTAGCCGACCAGCCAGAAGTTGCTGGCCGCGCCGAAGACGGTCAACACCCGCAGGTACGGGTCCCGGGCGACGAACCGGAGCCCCTCGGCGATCTCCCGGCGCAGGGTGCTGGAGCGCCGCCGCGGTCGCGGCTCGGGTTCCCCGGCCCGGATGCCGAGCAGGCAGAGCGCGGAGATCAGGAAACTCGCGGCGTCCACCAGCAGCGCGGTGACGGCGCTGCCGGCGAGTTGCACGATCAGGCCGGCGACGCCAGGCCCGCCGACCTGGGCGACCGACTCGGTGCCCTGCAGCTTGGCGTTGCCCTCCGGCAGTTGGTCCGGGGTGAGCAGGCAGGGCAGGTAGACCTGGTAGGCGCATTGGAAGAAGACGCTGGCCACACCGGTGCCGAAGGCGACCGCCAACAGGTGCGCGAAGGTCAGCACGCCCGCCCAGGCGGCCGCCGGCACGCTGAGGAACAGCAGCAGCGAGGCCAGGTCGCAGGCCACCATCACCGGCCGGCGGGGCAGCCGGTCCACCCAGGCGCCGGCCGGCAGGCCGATCAGCAGCCAGGGCAGCCAGACCGCGGCCGACAGCAGCGCCGCGGCGAACGCGCCGACGTCCAGGGTGGCGACCGCGACCAGCGGCAACGCGACGGTGGTGACACTGCTGCCGAACTTGCTGGCGCCCTCGCCGATCCAGAGCAGCCGGAAGTCCCGGTGCCGGAACAGCCCTCCCCGGCGCGGGATGCCGTGCTCCGGCCGGGTCAGGGACGGGGCGGTCACGGCTGGGCCGGGAAGCCGTACGCGAACAGGAAGACCGGTTCCCGGGTCTGCCCGTCGTCCGGTGCCTGCCGGTCCTTCCACCTGGTCAGCACGGCGATGAGTTCCTCGCCGAGTTCGGCGAGTTCCGCCGGGGTCAGTTTCATCCAGTTGTCGGTGGAGAACGGCCCCTCGCCCCAGCGGCGGTGCTCCTGCTCGTCGGCGGCGTACCAGGCCCGGGCCAGGCTCATGTGCCGGTCGAGGTTGAGCGACCGGGCGGCCTCGGCGATCGCCTGGCCGGACGGGTCGCTCTCGAAGTCGCTGCTGGACCAGCGCAGCCCCGGCGTGCCCAGCCGCCACCAGCGTTCGCGCCGGTCGCGGGCCAGTTCGGGTGCCTCGACGACGAGTTCGCCGCCGGCCAGCACCTTGAGGTGGTGGCTGATGTTGGCCACGGCCTGACCGGTCCGCTCGGCCAGCATGCTGGCGGTGGACGGGCCGTCGACCTTGATCACGTCCATGATCCGGCGGCGCAGCGGGTGGGACAGCGCGGCGAGCACCCGGGAGTCGGTCACCTGGCGGATCGGCGGTTTCGCTTCCATGCCGCCAGCCTGACATTCGCAACAGCAGTTGCGCAAGAGTTATTGCGCAATGTCGCTTGCACAATTCGCCGAGCGCTACTCGTTCGAGATGATCCTGGTCGCCCGCTGACCCGCGGCTTCCCACCCAGCGGACGGGTGGCGCCGCGGGCCGGGATGTTTCGGTAGGCTGTATGTCAGGTCGAGAGGCGCTGCAACGGGCTCAGCCCGCCACGCTCGACCCGCCAGACCCCAGCTGACAAGGGCGCCTCCGAGTTCCTTCGGAGGTGCGACCCATGAATCAGCTTCACCGTTCCGCCGACGCCGCGCTGCGTGAGCTGCTGGACAGCAAGGTCGTGGTGCTGGACGGCGCCTGGGGCACGATGCTGCAGGGTGCCGGCCTGACCCCCGCCGACTACCGGGGTGACCTGATCGTCGACCACCCGCGCGACGTCACCGGCGATCCGGACCTGCTCAACCTCACCCGGCCGGACCTGGTCCTGGACGTGCACCGGCGCTATCTCGCGGCCGGCGCCGACATCACCACCACCAACACCTTCACCGCCACCGGCATCGGCCAGGCCGACTACGGCCTGGAGTCGCTGGTCCACCGGATGAACGTGCGGGGCGCGCAACTGGCCCGGCAGGCGGCGGACGAGGTGGGCGGCCGGTTCGTCGCCGGCTCGGTCGGCCCGCTCAACGTCACCCTCTCGCTGTCCCCCCGGGTGGACGACCCGGCGTACCGGGCGGTGACCTACGAACAGGTGCACGCCGCGTACGCCGAGCAGATCACCGGGCTCGTCGAGGGCGGGGTGGACCTGCTGCTGATCGAGACCATCTTCGACACGTTGAACGCCAAGGCCGCCATCGCCGCCGCCCGCGAGGTCGCCCCGCAGCTGCCGCTGTGGATCTCCGTGACCATCGTGGACCGCAGCGGCCGGACCCTGTCCGGACAGACCGTGGAGGCGTTCTGGCGCTCGGTCGAGCACGCCGAGCCGCTGGTCGTCGGGGTGAACTGTTCGCTCGGCGCGACCGAGATGCGCCCGCACGTCGAGGACCTGGCCCGGTCCGCCGGCACGTACGTGGCCGCGCACCCGAACGCCGGGCTGCCCAACGCGTTCGGCGGGTACGACGAGCGGCCGGAGCAGACCGCCGCGCTGCTCGCCGAGTTCACCGAGGCCGGGCTGGTCAACATCGTCGGCGGCTGCTGCGGCACCGGCCCGGAGCACATCGAGCGGATCGCCGCCGCGGTGGCCGGCGCCACGCCCCGGACGCTGCCGACGCCCGTCCCGACGACCCGGTTCAGCGGCCTGGAGCCGTTCGCCATCGGCCCGGACACCGGCTTCGTGATGATCGGCGAACGCACCAACGTCACCGGCTCGGCCCGGTTCCGCCGGCTGATCGAGGCCGACGACCACCAGGGCGCCGTCGACGTGGCGCTGGAGCAGGTACGCGGCGGGGCCAACCTGCTCGACGTGAACATGGACGCCGACCTGCTGGACAGCGAGCGGGCGATGACCACCTTCCTCAACCTGATCGCCACCGAGCCGGAGGTCGCCCGGATCCCGGTGATGATCGACAGTTCGAAGTGGAGCGTGCTGGAGGCCGGCCTCAAGTGCGTGCAGGGCAAGGGCGTGGTCAACTCGATAAGCCTCAAGGAGGGCGAGGAGCCGTTCCTGGCGCAGGCCCGGCGGATCCGCGACTACGGCGCCGGGGTGGTGGTGATGGCCTTCGACGAGCGGGGCCAGGCCGACACCACCGAGCGCAAGGTGGAGATCTGCGGCCGCGCGTACGACCTGCTCACCGGCCCGGCCGGGTTCCCCGCCGAGGACATCATCTTCGACCCGAACGTGCTGGCCGTGGCCACCGGCATCGCCGAGCACAACGGGTACGCCAAGGCGTTCATCGACGCGCTGCCGCTGATCAAGCAGCGCTGCCCGGGTGCCCGGACCAGCGGTGGCATCTCCAACCTGTCGTTCGCGTTCCGCGGCAACGACGTGGTCCGCGAGGCGATGCACTCGGCGTTCCTGTTCCACGCCGTCCGGGCCGGCCTGGACATGGGCATCGTCAACGCCGGCCAACTCGCCGTCTACCAGGACATCCCGGCCGACCTGCTGGAGCTGGTCGAGGACGTGCTGTTCGACCGGCGGGAGGACGCCACCGACCGGCTGGTCACCTTCGCCTCGACGGTGACCGGGTCGGGCACCCAACGGGCGGTGGACCTGGCCTGGCGCGAGGCGCCGGTGGCCGAGCGGCTGTCGTACGCGCTGGTGCACGGCATCGTCGACTTCATCACCGACGACACCGAGGAGGCCCGCAAGCAGTTCGACCGCCCCCTCGACGTGATCGAGGGCCCGCTGATGGACGGCATGAAGGTCGTCGGTGACCTGTTCGGCGCCGGGAAGATGTTCCTGCCGCAGGTGGTCAAGAGCGCCCGGGTGATGAAACGCGCGGTCGCCTACCTGGAGCCGTTCATGGCGGCCGAGAAGGAACGCGCCCGGCTGGCCGGCGAGCTGGACTCCGGCCGCGGTCAGGGCAAGGTGGTGCTGGCCACGGTCAAGGGCGACGTGCACGACATCGGCAAGAACATCGTCGGCGTGGTCCTCGGCTGCAACAACTACGAGGTCGTCGACCTGGGCGTGATGGTGCCGGCCGCGAAGATCCTGGACACCGCGGTCGCCGAGGGCGCCGACGTGATCGGGTTGTCCGGGCTGATCACCCCGTCGCTGGACGAGATGGTGGCGGTGGCCGGCGAGATGCGCCGCCGCGGGTTGCGGCTGCCGCTGCTGATCGGCGGCGCCACCACCTCCCGGCAGCACACCGCGGTCCGGGTCGCGCCCGCGTACGACGGGACGACCGTGCACGTGCTGGACGCCTCGCGGGTGGTCGGCGTGGTCGCCAACCTGCTGGAGCCGGGCCGGGCCGAGGAGTTGGACCGGTCGAACCGGGTCGAGCAGGAGCGGCTGCGCGAGCAGCACGCCGGCCGGCACCAGCAGGCGCTGCTGCCGCTGGCCCGGGCCCGCGCCAACGCCGAACGGGTCGACTTCACCGACCTGCCGGTGCCGACGTTCACCGGGATCCGTACCGTCTCCCCGGCGCTGACCGAGCTGCGCGAGATGATCGACTGGCAGTTCCTGTTCCTGGCCTGGGAGCTGAAGGGCAAGTTCCCGGCGATCCTGGACCGGCCCGAGGCCCGGGAGCTGTACGACGACGCGAACGCCCTGCTGGACACCATCGTGGCCGACGGTTCGCTGACCGCCCGCGGCCGGTACGGCTTCTGGCCCGCGCACGCCGACGGCGACGACCTGGTGGTCGAGCCCGTCGACCGCACCGACCCGGTCCGGTTCCCGATGCTGCGCCAGCAGACCGTCAAGCCGGACGGTCGGGCCAACCGGTGCCTCGCCGACTACCTGGCCCCCGCCGGCGACCACCTGGGCGGCTTCGCCGTCGCCATCCACGGCGCGGAGGCCCTCGCCGGCCGGTACGAGGCGGAGCACGACGACTACCGGGCGATCATGGTCAAGGCGCTGGCCGACCGGCTCGCCGAGGCGTTCGCCGAGTGGATCCACCTGCACGCCCGGCGGGACTGGTTCGAGCCGGACGCCGAGCCGGAGCTGGCCGATCTGCACGCCGAACGGTTCCGCGGCATCCGGCCCGCGCTGGGCTACCCGGCCAGCCCGGACCACACCCAGAAGCGGGAGCTGTTCGACCTGCTCGGCGCGGTGAGCCTGGACATCGGCCTGACCGACTCGTACGCGATGACCCCGGCCGCCGCCGTCAGCGGCCTGATCTTCGCGCACCCGGACTCGCGGTACTTCACCGTCGGCCGGATCGGCCGGGACCAGGTCGAGGAGTACGCCACCCGGCGCGGCCTGGAGCTGGCCGAGGTGGAGCGCTGGCTGCGCCCCAACCTCGGCTACGACCCGGCCTGACCGGCGGTCAGCGGACCGCGACGACCGGGTACGCCAGCGGGTGGACGTCGCGCCGGTCGTCGGCGTAGGCGTCGGTGGGGATGCCGTCCCACTGGGTGTGCGCGGTGGTGAGGAAGTAGCGTTGCCCGGGATCCCAGGTGTGTCCGGTGGCCCGGCGGTGGTAGACGTAGCCGAGCGGATGGGTGCGGTAGATCCGGGCACCGGCCCGGCGCAGCCGCTGGATGAGGCCCAGGTCGACCGAGCGGGGCACGGGCCGCCACCCGCCGACGGCCTCCAGGTCACCCCGGGCGATGAGCATGGTGCCGCCGGCGACCAGGTCCCCGTCGTACTCGGCCCGGCCCGACGGCCGGCGCACGGTGATGTTCAGGTCTTCCAGGTGGACGAACTCGGCGCCCTTGCCGACCAGGGTGGCGCCGCTGTAATGCCGGGCCAGCACCAGGTCCCACACGTGGTCGACGCCGTAGGAGTCGTCGTCGTCGACCTTGGTCACCAGGCTCCCCCGGGCCCGCCCGGTGGCCACGCCCAGGGCCGCGCCGAAACCCGTCGACGCCGGCACCGGCACCACCTCGAACGGCCGTCCACTGTCGACCAGCAGGGCGCGCACCGGGTCGGGCAGGTCGCAGCCGTGCAACCCGAGCACGATCTCCAGCTCCGGATACGACTGTCCGAGCAGCACCGGCAGGATGCTGGTCAGCAGGTCCGGGCGGCGGGTGGTCAGCACGACGCTCACCGACGGTGGGCCCGCCGCCCCGAACGCGGCCGCGGTCAGGTCGGGCAGGGCGAACCCGGTGGCGTGGCCACGCATCGCGGCCCGCCGCTGCCGCACGCTCCGGGCCTCCAGGGCGAGCGGGTCCGTCCCGACCGTCGGCGCGGTCACCGACCGGGCCAGGTCGGGGGCGAGCAGGTCGGCCACCGCCGCCGGCAGGTCGGGCGCGTGCAGCACCGCGCCGGTCATCGCCACCTGCGCCAGCAACGCCGCCGCCCCCACCGGGTCACCGTCCGGGACCGGGCCGCACTCCACCACGCCCACCTGCCGCAACGACGCCAGGTCCGCGGCTTCCAGACCCGTACCGGTGAGGGGTCGGAAGGTCGACCCGCCGCGACCGCCGAATCCCCACCGCCGGTCCCGGCCGGCGCCGCCGAACTCCAGCCGCGCCCGCGGCGCGTCCGGCAGGTACGAGTCCTCGCGCCGGCCGTACGGGTTGATCCGCCGCGCGTCGACCAGCACCGCTGGGCGTCCCCCGACGGTCACGGCGTGCCGACCGGCCGGCAACGCCACCGCGTACGGGGTCTGGGCCGGCTCGCCCGGCGACGACCCGCCACCGGTCGACCCGACCGGCCCGGCGTCCGCGGCAGCCGGGTCGAGCAGCACGTCGTGGGCGCGGATGTCCGTACTGGTCGGCAGCTCGCCGGCGGGCACGGTCACCCCCGGCCCGGCGGGCAGGTACGCCGGCAGCCCGCCCACCGCGGTCAGGTCGGCGCTCGCCGGGGCGGGCAGCGGGCGGTTCGGGGCGAGCGCGCCGAGCGCCGCCTCCAGCACGTCCCGCAGCGGCGCCGCCCGGGCCAACCGCAGGTGCACCGACGCGGTCCCCCGCCCGCGCCGGGGCAGCGACACCCGCTGCCCGGTCAGGTGCCCGACCGGGCCGACCCCGCCGGACCAGCCCCGCCACGGTGCCCGCCACACGGCCACCACCACGGCGACGCCGCGCACCGGCCGCAGCGAGCGCGGGTCGGCCTGGGCCTGCCGGATCCGGTCCACGGTGCCGGCCAGCACCAACACCCGACCGGAGCCGGGCATCCGCAGCACCCGCAGACCGGCCAGCCCGCCGACCCGCTCGGGCAACGTCGGCGCGGGCCGTCCGGCCAGCCGCCAACCCATCCGCCCGCCGGCCACCGGCCGGTCGGTCGACGATCCCCCCGTCACGCCCGCCATCTACCGGACCGCTCCGGCCGTCGGTCGCGCGCCGCCGGTCGGCACCCGCCGGCCGGGCGACCGGAGCGTACGCAGCATCCGGCCGCGGGTCTGCCAGCCGGTGTTCAACGCCTCGTACGGCCAGTACGCGCCGACCGCCACCAACCGCTGCTTCACCCCGTCGTTCCCGCCGGGCACCGCGACCCCGGCCAGCGGCCGGTACCGCCGGTACAGGTCACACACCTGGCGGAAGTAGTCGTGCCGGTCCGCCCTGGGCACCCGGCTGTCGTGTCCCAGCACCTGCAACACGTGCCAGATCATCTTCTGGAAGATGCGCGACCGCAGGACGGTGGGCGTCCCCGGGTGAGCGTCGAGGAACTCGAACACCCGCCGCCACTGGTCGAACACCTCGAAGTGTCGCCGGCTCACCGTGAACGTGATGGCCCCCGCCGGCCGCTGCCGGTACGCGTAGCAGTACCGGTCCAACAGGCTGATCCGCTCCGCCGCCAGCAACGCCGGCAGGACGAACGCCACGTCCTCGTACCAGCCCGGGCCGAACACGAAGCCGTGCCGGTTCAGGAACTCCCGCCGGAACACCTTGTTGCACGCGATCCACAGCACGTCCAGCAGACCCGGTTGCTGCGCGAAGGTGAACACCCCCGGCACCACCGCGCCCCGGGTCACGTCACCGACCGTGTAGTGCTTCACCCGGCTGTCCGGGTACACCCGCGCGTAGCCGGTCACCAGCACGTCCGGCGTGGTCTCGCGCAACCGGGTCGCCACCGCCGCCAGCGTGCCGTCCGGCAGCCAGTCGTCGCTGTCCACGCACCACACGTAGTCGCCGGTCGCGCGCGCGATCCCCGCGTTACGGGCGGCGCCCAGACCGGCGTTGGCCGGCAGCGTCACCACGTGCAGCCGGGGGTCCCACCGCGCGTACCGGGCCAGGATGTCCGCGCAGCCGTCGTCGGAGGCGTCGTCCACGGCGATCACCTCGACGTCGGTGAACGACTGGCCCAGCACCGACTCCAGGCACCGCGGCAGGAACTCCTCCACCCGGTACACCGGGATGATCACACTGAGCAGGGTCACGCCGTCAACCTCGCAATCTCGGCCTGCACTCGTCGTGGTACGTGCCCGGAGACCGGAAAATCCGTCACGGTCGCCGACGCGGGTGGCACCCGGGAGTCCTCGGCCACGAACAGTGAGCCTTGACGTCCCGGGCGAATCGGTCCTGAGCGGCGGGCGAACGTCGGGTTACGTAACCAAGACGCTGCGGTACCGGCCGGGGTTGCGGTCCGGGCGGGCGTTCCGGGTCGGAGCCTGGAAACCAGCGGCCCGGCACGCGATCCGGTCCGGCAGCCAGCGGCCCGGGGCGGGATCCGGTCCGGAAACCGGCGGTCGGAGGGCGCGATCCGGTCCGGTAACCGGTTACAGTTCTCGGACCCGGCCCGACCCGCATCAGGAGGTACCCCGGTGACCCGTGCGAACGACCAGCCGCCCGCGGACGCCCGAGCCGACTGGGCGGCCCGCATCGCGCGACGCAGCGACGAGCGGCGCGTCCCGCGTACCCCCGAGCTCCCGCCACCGGCCGGGGTCGAGGCCGTTCCCGGCGTCGGGCACGTCCGGCTGTCCTGGCGGCCGGTGGACGGCGCGGTCGGCTACCTGGTGCACCGGGCCCCGGTCCGGGCCGGCGTCCCGGACGGGGACCTCGTCCCGGTGGACCACCTGGGCGGGGACGTGCTCGCCGTGCCGGACCCCTGGTACGTGGACACCACCGGCGAGCCGGGCCAGCCCTACGCGTACGCGGTCGCCTCGGTGCCCGAGGTCACCGTCACCGGCGTGCTCGGCGAGCCGGTGACCGCGGTCGCCCTGCCGGCGGCCGACGAACCGCCGACGGTGGTGCTGCACGTGGACGCCGCCGCCGACGGCGCCCCGCTGCACCGGCCCTGGCAGCCGATGATCGGCAGCGAGCGGCTGTCCCAACTGTTGTGCCGGGACCTCTCCGGCGGCCGGGAGATCGGCCCGGAACTGCTGGCCGCGCTGCGCCGGGTACGCGACGAGATCGGCGTGCGGACCGTCCGCGCGCACGCGATCCTGCACGACGACCTCGGCGTCTACCGCGAGCTGGACGGCGCACCGGTGTACGACTTCACCGGCGTGGACCGGGTCTACGACCTGATCCTAAAGATCGGGCTGCGACCGGTGGTGGAGATCGGCTTCATGCCGCGCGACCTGGCCCGCGACCCGGACCGGACGGTGTTCGCCTACCGCGGCGTCATCTCCCCGCCGAAGGACTGGCAGCGTTGGGGCGACCTGGTCCACGCCCTGGTCGCCCACCTGCTCGACCGGTACGGGGAGCAGGTCCTGACCTGGGACTTCGAGGTGTGGAACGAGGCCAACCTGGAGGTCTTCTGGAGCGGCACCCGGGACGAGTGGCTGCGCCTGTACGACGTCACCGCCCGCGCGGTCAAGGCGGTCGACGCCCGCATCCCGGTCGGCGGCCCGTCGTCGGCCGCCGCCGGCTGGGTCGACGCGCTGCTGGCCCACGCCGCCGAACACCGCTCGCCGGTCGACTTCGTCTCCACCCACACCTACGGCAGCCCGCCGCTGGACCTGCGGCCCACCCTGGACCGGCTGGGCTTCCCCGACGCCCGGATCCTGTGGACCGAGTGGGGCGTCACCCCCACCCACTTCCACCCGGTCAACGACGGCACCTCGGCCGGCACCTTCCTGCTCAGTGGCATGCGGTCGGCCGCCGGCCGGGTCGACGCGCTGTCCTACTGGGTGGCCAGCGACCACTTCGAGGAACTCGGCCGCCCGCCCAGGCTGCTGCACGGCGGCTTCGGCCTGCTCACCGTCGGCGGGTTGGCCAAGCCCCGCTACCACGCGCTGCGGATGCTCGCCCAACTCGGCGAGGTCGAGCTGCCGGTCCGGGCGTACGGCGACGGCGCCGACGGGCTGGTGCAGACCTGGGCCAGCCGGCGGGCCGACGGCGCCCTGGTCGTCCTGGTCTGGAACTCGACCCTGGACCAGGACAAACGCGACGGCGACCCGGCCCTGGCCCGCCGGATCCGACTCACCGTCGCCGGTGGTGCTGGGCGCACCGTGACCCGCACCCGGCTGGACCGCCGGCACGGCGACGTCACCACCGTCGCCGACCGGCTCGGCGTCGGCGACTGGCCCACCGACGAGCAGTGGCGGGCGCTGCGGGCGGCGGACGCGCTGCCGGTGGAGAAGGTGGAACCGACCACCGAGGACGGTGCCGCCGTGGTCGAGGTGCTGCTGCCCCAGCCTGGGGCGGTACTGATCGAGGTGTCCGGGGCCTGACCCCCCGCCCGCCCGGGCCGGTCAGGTCGGGTCGGGACCGCCCGGCTGCGCGCGTTCCGTGGTCCGCTGCCGCCCCGGCACCGACACCGACACACCGCCGGCCAGCCGGGCGGCCAGCTCGTCGGCCACCTGCTCGGCCAGGGCGGCCGGGATCGCCGCGGCGATGGCGGCCGGGGACAACCCGGCCAGCACCCCGGCGACCAGGGCCGGATCGTCCGGCGGCTGGTCCCCGGCCAGCCGGGCGACCTGGGCCGCCACCCGGGGGAACGCCTGCGCCATCGCCAGCACCAGCTGCGCGGGTGAGCCGGGCTGCGGCGGGTTCACCACCCCCGGTGCGCCGAGGGCGCTCCACTGCCAGTTACGCAGGTTCTGCACGTCGGCCAGGAAGTGCGCGACGGTCCGACCGGTCAGCCCGGTGTCGTAGAGCAGCTTGTCGGTCTGTTGCAGGTCGGCCTCCGGCACCGGCTGGGCCGGCCGGAGCAGGCCGATGTCGGCCAGGTAGCGCCGGTACAGCGGACGCAGGTCGTGCCCGGACGAAGTGGCGTCGCGGAAGTAGCTGAAGTGGGTGGGCAACCCCGGCCGCAGCGTCCCGGCGGTAGGCCGGTCCAACCGGTCCCAGCGCCGCACGGTGCTACCGTCCGGCGAGTAGATGATCTCCCGGATGTCGGCGCTGTCGGGGGTGTCGGCCCGGCACTGGGTCACGCACCAGGTGGAGAAGGTGCGCAGGTTGTGCACCGTGCCGCCGCTGCGGACCTCGAACCACCCGACGTCCAGGGCCGAGGCGTACGGACTCAGGCCGGCCCGGTCGCGGGGCGAGTCGGCCACCGAGTAGTCGTCGGCACCGAGTTCGTCGGCGCCGCGGTGGTAGCCGCCCGGGCCGGCCTCACCGTCGACGATGTCGGCGTCGAGCTGATGGTCCCCGACGCCGCCGGACGGATGCAGATGGTGCAGCAGCAGACTGCGTACGGCCAGCAGGTTGGCCGGCGCCACGGACATGACGTCCCCCCACAGCGGGTCTCGACCAGCGTTTTCCCTGGTGGAGACGTTACAACGGGACACCCGCCGATTACCCGTCGGATGCACCCGGCGCACGATCGCCCACCACGCCACGGAACGGAACGGCACCCGGTCGTCGCGTCGGCTCGCTCACCGGCAGGCGCAGCACCGACGGGTACGCCGGGCCGTGCCTGACCTCCCGGTGCCCGGCGCGCAGGTCGACCGCGCTGCCGAGCGGCTCACCGGTGCCGGGATTGCGGGCGTACCGGGGGTGCGCCCCGCCGCTGACCTGCAACCGCAGCCGGTGCCCGGCGGCGAACCGGTGCGCCACCGGCCACAGCTCGACCGGCACCCGGACCACCCCGTCGGCGTCCGCCGGGAACCGGCCCGGCTCGACCCGGACCAGCCCGTCGCAGACGTTCCACGACCGACCCCGCCGGTCCACGTCGCACAGCCGCAGGAAGACGTCGAAGTACGGCAGGTCGCTGCGCACGTACACCTCGGCCTCGACCGGGCCGACCAGCTCCAGCGGCGCGGTCAGCGGCGCGCCGGTGTAGGTGAGCACGTCCGGCCGGGCCTCCACCGGGCGGTTGTCGACCGGACCGGCCCGCTGCGCCACCAGCAGCGGCCCGCCCAGCGACGGGGTCGGATCGGCCGGGTCGTACCAGAACCGGTCCGCGCCGGACGACGCCACGACACCCGGGCCGAGCCCGCCGCCGACGCGCAGGTGCCAACCGGTACGGGTGGCCGGCGGCGGCCAGTCGGGCAGGTCCCGCCAGCCGCCGCCCACGCCACCGACGTGGATGCGCACGGGCGCGTCCCGTACCCCGGCGCGGTCGCCGGTCAGGTGTGCCCGCAGCCAGCCGAGCCCCTCCCGCACCGCGGCGCCGAACAGGCCGACGCTGCCGTGCGTCCACGGCCCCACCGTCAGGTACGGCCGCCGGCCGGCCGCCCGCAGCGCCGCGTAGTCGGCCAGTTGGGCGGGCAGGAAGATGTCGTGCCAGCCGGTCACCATCGCCACCGGGGCGGACACCTCGGCGAGGCGACCCCGGCGGCGGCACCGCGCCCGAGCGGCCGGGGCCGGCACCGGGCCGGCCGAGGGGCGCCGCGAATCATGGCGGCACACTAACAACACCGGCCCCGGTGGGCCCACCGCCGGACATCGGCGCCGACGGCGGACGCCGGGCCGCCAACCGCCCGGCACACCGACCCGCGACGCCCACGTATGCTTGAACCCCGTCCGGTGGCGGGACGACCCCGCCCGACGGACGACGGTCCGGACCCGACGAACCGGTGCCCCCGCCACGCGCCAGGGAAACCGGACCGATCGGGCTGCCCGCGGCGGCACCGTGCCCACCATCCCGAACAGAATGGACCTTATGCAGACCCGCGCCGATCTCCGTAACGTCGCCATCATCGCGCACGTCGACCACGGCAAGACGACCCTGGTGGACGCCATGTTGCGACAGGGCGCACAGGTCCACGCGCGGGGCGAGATGACCGACCGCGTGATGGACTCGATGGACCTGGAGCGGGAAAAGGGCATCACCATTCTGGCCAAGAACACCGCCATCAGCTACGTACCGGACAGCGGCGACCCGATCACCATCAACATCATCGACACTCCCGGTCACGCCGACTTCGGCGGCGAGGTGGAGCGCGGGCTGACCATGGTCGACGGCGTGGTGCTGCTGGTCGACGCCAGCGAGGGTCCGCTGCCGCAGACCCGGTTCGTGCTGCGCAAGGCGCTGCGCGCCCGGCTGCCGATCATCCTGGTGATCAACAAGGTGGACCGGCCGGACGCCCGGATCAAGGAAGTGGTCGACGACACGTACGAGCTCTTCCTGGACCTGGACGCCGACGAGGAGCAGATCGACTTCCCGATCATCTATGCCTGCGCCCGGGACGGGATCGCCTCGCTGACCATGCCGGCCGACGGCACCGTACCGGCCGACAGCGACAACCTCGAACCGCTGTTCCAAACCCTGCTGACGACCATTCCGGCACCGGCCTTCGAGGAGGGCGCACCACTGCAGGCGCACGTCACCAACCTCGACGCGTCGCCGTTCCTCGGCCGGTTGGCGCTGTGCCGGGTCCGCCAGGGCATCATCCGCAAGGGCGAGACGGTGGCCTGGTGCCGTACCGACGGCAGCAGCCAGCGGGTCCGCATCTCCGAGCTGCTGATGACCGAGGGCCTGGAGCGCAAGCCCGCCGAGCAGGCCGGGCCGGGCGACATCATCGCGGTCGCCGGCATCCCCGAGATCATGATCGGCGAGACGCTGGCCGACGCGGAGAACCCGGTCCCGCTGCCGCTGATCACCGTGGACGAGCCGGCGATCTCGATGACCATCGGCACCAACACCTCGCCGCTGGTCGGCCGGGTCAAGGGCGCCAAGGTCACCGCCCGGATGGTCAAGGACCGGCTGGACAAGGAACTGATCGGCAACGTGTCGCTGCGGGTGCTGCCGACCGAGCGGCCGGACGCCTGGGAGGTGCAGGGCCGGGGCGAGCTGGCGCTGGCCATCCTGGTCGAGCAGATGCGCCGGGAGTCGTACGAGCTGACCGTCGGCAAGCCGCAGGTGGTCACCCGGGAGATCGACGGCAAGATCTGCGAGCCGGTGGAGCGGCTCACCATCGACTCGCCGGAGGAATACCTCGGCGCCATCACCCAACTGCTGGCCACCCGCAAGGGGCGGATGGAACAACTGGTCAACCACGGCACCGGCTGGATCCGGATGGAGTGGCTGGTCCCGGCCCGCGGCCTGATCGGCTTCCGGACCGAGTTCCTCACCGACACCCGCGGCACCGGCATCCTGCACCACGTCTTCGAGTCGTACGAGCCGTGGGTCGGTGAGCTGCGGACCCGCAACAACGGCTCGCTGGTGGCCGACCGCTCCGGTGTGGTCACCCCGTTCGCGATGATGAACCTCCAGGAGCGCGGCACGCTGTTCGTCGAGCCGACCACCGAGGTGTACGAGGGCATGATCGTCGGGGAGAACTCCCGCTCCGACGACATGGACGTCAACATCACCAAGGAGAAGAAGCTCACCAACATGCGCTCGTCCACCAGCGACGAGACCGAGAAGCTGATCCCGCCGCGCAAGTTGTCCCTGGAGCAGGCGCTGGAGTTCTGCCGCGAGGACGAGTGCGTCGAGGTCACCCCGGCCGCGGTACGGCTGCGCAAGGTGGTGCTCGACCAGACCCAGCGGGCCCGCGCCACCGCCCGCCGCAAGCACGCCGCCGGCTGACCGGCCCGGCACCCGACCCGACCCGACCCGGCTTCGCGTTCCGGCCCGACCGCCCCGGCACACCCGGGCCGGCCGGGCCGGTCCGTCCCCGGACGGCGCGACCGGTGATCCGCTACGGTCACCGGCATGACCTGGGCCGACCTCGACGCGCAGCTGTCCACCGTCGCGGGCACCGTCTCGGTGTACGCGGGACGGCTGACCGGACCGCCGGCATACACCCGGGAGGCCGACGCCACCCACTACGCCGCCAGCACGATGAAGGTGGCGGTGCTGACCGCCCTGTACCGAGCGGCCGAGGCCGGCACGCTGGACCTCGACGCGCCGGTGCCGGTGGTCAACGACTTCGCCTCGGCGCGGCCCGACGCCCCCCGGTTCGGCTGCGCGCGGGACTACGACAACGACGGCGCGGTCTGGGACCGACTCGGCGGCCGGGCGTCGCTGCGCTGGCTCGCCCACCGCATGATCGTCCGATCCAGCAACCTGGCCACCAACATCGTGCTCGGGCACCTCGGCACGCCCGCGGTCGCCGAGGTGTGGACGCTGGCCGGGGCCCGGCACAGCGTCACCGGGCGGGGCATCGAGGACTTCGCCGCCCGGGACGCCGGCATCACCAACCTGGTCACCGCCGCCGACCTCGCCGCGCTGCTGGGCGCGATCGCCCGGGGCGCGAGCGAGCCGGGCCCGCTCGCCGCGCCGGCCGGCTGCGCCGCCATGCTGGCCGTGCTGTTCGCCCAGGAACATCACGAGGACCTGGCCGCCGGCCTGCCACCGGGCACCCGGATCGCGCACAAGAACGGCTGGGTGCACGGGATCCGGCACGGCGTCGGCGTGGTCTTCCCCGACGACGCCCCGCCCTACGCCCTCGCCGTCTGCACCACCACCACCACACCCGCCCCCGCCGACCCCCAGAGCACCGACGACGCGGCCCGCCGCCTGCTCGCCCACATCTCCGCCACCACCTGGTCCACCCGCCAAACCCTCACCCCCTGAACCCACGCCCACCTCCGGTTGATCATGAGGTTGTTGTCGCGACACGCCGGCAGGAACGACAACAACTTCATGATCAACGAGGTGGGACGGGGGTGAGGAGGTTGGTTTGGAGGGTGGTCAGGGTGTTTTGGGTTAGGGCTAGGCCGGCCCGCAGGTAACGGTCGAAGGTGCCGTACGACTCGCGGACCTGGGCGTAGGCGGCGTCCAGGTATTCCGGGCGGACCTGCAGGACCGGGCGGACCGACTCGACATCCAGGCCCGGGTTCCGGTCCGCCATCGCCCGCAGGATCACCTCCTGCAGGCTCTCGGTCAGCTCGTTGGTGCGCAGGTAGTCGGCCCGGATCACCGGCTCGGCCACACCCAGGGCGGTCAACAGGATCACCGACAGCCAACCGGTGCGGTCCTTGCCCGCCGTGCAGTGGAACAGCAGCGGCAGGTTCGCCGGCTCGGCGGCCAGCCGTACCGCCGCGGCGAAGCCGGCCCGCGCCGACGGGTCGGTGACGAACCACCGGTAGATGGCCGCCATGGCGGCCGGCGTACCGTCCGCCGCGAGCCCCCGGTAGGCCGCCAGGTCGTGCCCGAGCAGCACCGCCGAGACGTACGTGAAGACCGGGTGGGCCGGGTCGTGCACCGGCAGCCGGACCACCCGGGGCCGGCCGGCCAACCGGTCCGGCGGCGCCACCGCGATCTCCGAGTCGTCCCGCAGGTCCACCACGCAGGCCACGCCCAGCCGGTCCAGCACCGGCAGGTCGGCGTCGGTCAGCCGGCCCAACGCGGCGGTACGGATCAACCGGCCGGGCCGGATCCGCCGCCCGCCGGCACCGACCAGACCACCCAGGTCACGACTGTTCGGCGCGCCCACCAACACCAGTTCCGGCTGCCCCATCCGGCCTCCCCACCGTCGTTCCGCCTGCTCTAGGGTGCCGTACATGACGATCGCCGAGGTACGCACCCACCGGCTGTCCGCCCCGCTGCACACCCCGTTCGTCACCGCGCTGCGTCGCACCAGCACCGTGGAGACGCTGGTGGTGGAGGTGGTCGACACCGACGGGCGGTCCGGCTTCGGCGAGGCACCGCAGGTGTGGCAGGTCACCGGCGCCAACGTCGCCGGCTCCCGCGCCTGCGTCGAGGAACTGCTCGCCCCGCTGCTCGTCGGCCGGGACGCCGACGACCTGGTGGCCCGCTGCGCCGAGGTGGCCGGCGCCGCGGCGGGCAACGAGGCGGCCAAGGCGGCCGTCGACACGGCGCTGCACGACCTGGCCGCCCGGCGGCTCGGCGTACCACTGGTCCGGCTGCTCGGTGGGACGACCCGGCGGGTACCGACGGACGTCACCCTCGCCGCCGGGTCCGCCGACGACCTCGCGGGCGCCGCGAAGCAGCGCGCCGCCGAGGGCTTCGACGTGCTCAAGCTCAAGGTCGGCGCCGATCCGGGCGGCGACCTGGCCCGGGTCGGCGCGGTCCGCTCCGCCGTCGGACCGGGCACCCGGATCCGGCTGGACGCCAACCAGGGCTGGACGCCGCGGCAGGCGGTCCGGATCATCCGCGGCATCGAGGACGCCGGCCTGGACGTCGAACTGGTCGAGCAACCGGTGGACCGCCGGGACCTGGCCGGTCTGGCCTGGGTCAGCGACCGGGTCGACGTGCCGATCCTGGCCGACGAGTCGGTCTTCGGCGTACGGGACCTGGTCGAGGTGATCCACCGCCGGGCCGCCGACATGGTCAACGTCAAGCTGGCTAAGTGCGGCGGCCTCGGCCCGGCCCGCACCCTGCTGGACCTGGCCGCGGCGCACGGCATGGGCACCATCGTCGGCTCGATGATGGAGAGCCAGGTCGGCCTCGGTGCCGCGGCCAGCCTGGTCGCCGCCTACCGCACCACCGCCGTCTCCGACCTGGACGCCGCCTGGTGGCTGGCCACCTCACCGGTCCAGGGCGGCATCCGGTACGACGGCGCGACGGTCGTGCTGCCGGACGAACCGGGCCTCGGGATCACCGGAATCGCCTGAAAATTACCTACGCAATGCCGTTGCCCGGCTGACGGTTACCTTCGTAGGGTCGACAGTGGCAGGCCATCGGAAGGGCGTACGGGGATGACCATTCAGACGGATCAACAGGCGGTCGTCCGGGTCGCCGTCGCCACCCTGTGGGCCGACCCCGACGCGGTACGCCCCATCGACGCCCCCGCCCTGGCCCCCGGCACCGACCTGGCCGCCTGGGTGGCCGGCATGACCGGCGACCAACAACTCGGCGACTGCGTGCTGAGCCAACTCCTGCTCGGCGAACGGGTACACGTCGACCGGATCCGGGACGGCTGGGCCCGGGTCGTCGCCGTCGAACAGCCCGCCGCCCGGCTCGACGCCCGCGGCTACCCCGGCTGGGTACCCGTCGACCAGCTCGCACCGGCCGAGCCGCCCTCCTCGGACGAACCGTTCGTGGTCGACGCCGAAACCACCACCCTGCACGCCGCCCCCGGCGGCGAACCGGTGCTGCGCGGCGTCGTCCTCGGCACCCGACTCACCCCTGCCGGACCGGCGCACGGCGGGTGGCGCCCCGTCCTGACCCCGGGCCGCGCCGACCCGCTGTGGATCCGCGACACCGACCTCGCTCCCGCGCCGACCGGCACACCCGCCGCCGTCGACATGCTCGCCGTGGCGAGCCGGTTGCGCGACGTCGTCTACGTCTGGGGCGGCGTCTCCAGCTACGGCATCGACTGCTCCGGCCTGGTCCACCTGGCCTGGCGCCGGCTCGGCGTACGGCTGCCCCGCGACGCGTCCGACCAGGCCGACGCCACCACACCCGTCCCGTTCGGCGACGAACGCCCCGGCGACCTCTACTTCTTCGCCCGGGACGGGCGCCCGATCCACCACATCGGCATCGTCACGGCCGCACCCGACCCGGACGGCACCCGCCGGATGCTGCACGCCTGCTACAACCACCGCCGGGTCGTCGAGGAGCCGATGCCCCCGGACCGCACCGCCACCCTGGTCGCCGCCCACCGCGTCTGACCCGCACCCGCATCCACCCGACCGCGACGAACGGTCGGGTGGGCCGCCGTGAGCGGTCAGACCTGGGTCGCGGGCACCTTCCGGCCGGCCCGCCGCCGGTCCCGGGCCAGCTTGATCAGGCTGGCCGCCGTCGCCACGGCCAGCGAGGAGAGGATGACCAGCAGCGACAGCCAGATCGGGATGTGCGGTGCCCAGGCCACCGGGTCGCCGCCGTTGACGAACGGCAGCGTGTTGTCGGCCAGCGCCTCCAGCACCAGCTTGACGCCGATGAAGGCGAGCACGAACGCGAGGCCGATGTTGAGATAGACCAGCCGGTCCAACAGGCCACCGAGCAGGAAGTAGAGCTGCCGCAGCCCCATCAGGGCGAACACGTTGGCGGTGAACACCAGGTACGGCTCCTGGGTGATCCCGAAGATCGCCGGGATCGAGTCCAGCGCGAAGATCAGGTCGGTGGTGCCGATGGCGATCATCACGATCAGCATCGGGGTGAACCGCCGCCTGCCGCCGTCCTGACGGGTGGTCAGCCGGGCGCCGTCGAAGCCCTTGGACAACGGCAGTGCCCGCCGGCTCCAGCGGATCAGGACGTTCTCCTTGAACTCGCCCTCGTCCGGCTCCCCCTCCCGGAAGAAGTTGATCGCCGTGTAGATCAGGAACGCGCCGAAGATGTAGAAGACCCAGGAGAACTGGGCGATCAGCGCCGCGCCGGCGGCGATGAAACCGCCGCGCATCAGCAGGGACAGCACGATGCCGACCAGCAACACCTTCTGCTGGTACGGCCGCGGCACCGCGAACCGAGCCATGATGATCACGAAGACGAAGAGATTGTCCACAGAGAGGCTGTACTCGGTGAGCCACCCCGTGTAGAACTCGATGGCCGGGGTCGCCCCGGCCGTCAGCCACAGACCGACCCCGAAGAGCAGGGCCAGCCCGACGTAGAAGGCCACCCACATGGTGGACTCGCGGATGGTGGGCTCGTGCGGCCGTCGGCCGATGATGAACAGATCGACGAGCAGGATCGCCGTCAACACGACGAGGGTTCCCACCCACACCCAGGCAGACACGTTCAAGTCAATCCTCCGGCAGGCACGCGGCACAACCGGGACGGCACACGCTCGCGGAGCGGGCCGGCCAGGCGGTACCGACACGGGTGTCTGTCGGAGGTCTCTCCCGCCGAACCTCCGGTGGGCGGACCCGCCGAACGTCGACCGCCGGCGCCGGGTCGAAGCCGGCGGACCGGCTGACGACCGTGTTGACGACACCGTCGCGAGGGAATACTCCCCTCCTCGTTGGTCATTCTTCACCATCGACGCCCGTCGGCGCACCCTGGGAGTGCCTATTGATAACCAAGAACACTCCCCCTACGGCTTCCTAGGAGGCTAGCCTTCGGGTCCGGCGCGCGCCCGGATGGCCCGTCGTGCGAGGCTTGGCGGATGGTGTTGGAAGTCGCGTTGATCGAGGTGTCACCGGGCCGCGAGGACGAGTTCGCCGCCGCGTACGCGAAGGGGCGTCCGGTGCTCGCCGGCACCCCCGGGTGCCGCTCGGTCCGGATGACCCGCGGGATCGAGTCGCCCCAGCGGTTCGTGCTGCTGGTGGAGTGGGACTCGGTGCAGGCACACGAGCAGAATTTCCGGGCCACCGAGCGGTTCGCCACCTGGCGGTCGCTGATCGGCCCGTACTTCGCCGCGCCCCCGGTGGTCGAGCACTTCCAGGACGTACCGGCCTGACCCCCGGCGGTCAGCCCGTGGTTCCGGCCCGGTGTCAGGCCCGAACGATCACCGGGCGGCGCCCGGCGCGGTGCGGGCCGGGACTCAGTCGGCGGGCTCGAACCGGGCCCGCGTGCCGACCGGGGTGAAGCCGAGCCGCCGGTACAGTTCGCCGGCCGGGTTGTCCACGTTGACGTCCAGCAGCACCGCGTCGCCGCCGCCGGCCCGCATCCGGCGCAGCGCCTCGGTCACCAGGGCCGCGCCGAGGCGGCGACCGCGCTGGTCGGGCCGCACCCCGACCTGCACCACCCAGCCCTCGGCGCAGGTGATGAAGCCGACGTCCCCGAGGCCGGGCCGGCTGGCCAGCAACGACCAGCCGGGTCGGAACTCGTCGTCGCCGGCGGTCCAGTCCACCCACCGCGGCAGCGGCCAGCCGGGAAAGCCCGGCCGGTCCCGGAACGCGGCGGTGTAGACCGCGAAGAACCGGGCCGCCGCCTGGGCCGACCAGGTGTCGATCCGCACGTCGGCCGGCAGCGGTGCGGCCGGTAGCGGCGTCCGGGCCAGGTCGAACCGCAGCACGTCCTCGGCGAACACCCGGCGCAGGCCACGGCCGGCGAACAGGTCGGCGGCCGGGCCGGTCAGGGCCTCCGTCTCCACCGTCACCGTGTCGGCCAACGCCGCGGCGCGGGCCAGCCCGTGGTCCAGCAGCGCGGCGCCGATGCCGCGGCCTCGATGGTCCGGATCGACCAGCCCGGTCAGCACCGCCCGGTGTGCCCCGTCGGCCGCCTGTTCGACCCGGACCGCTCCCGCCGCCAGCAGCTCACCCGGGTCGGCGGCGAGGCCCCAGGCCGCGCCGCCGGGCGCCGCGAACCGGCGGCCGAGGAACGACTCCCCGGCGGCCAGCGGCAGCCCGCCGTCGTGGGCCAGGCAACGCGCGGCGAGCGCGGCCACCCGGGACAGGTCGGATCGGGTCAAGGCCCGCCAGGCCGGTTCACTGGTCACGGCCCGGAATCGTAGCCACCACCGCTGATCGAGCCCACCGGATAACCCCGCCGCCCGGCGCGCCTGGTCCGGTCCCGCGCCAGCTCGGTCCGCCGGGTCAGCGGACGCCGGCCGCGTCCATCCCGCGTAGCTCCTTCTTGAGTTCGGCGACCTCGTCACGGATCCGGGCGGCCAGTTCGAACTGCAGCTCCCGCGCGGCGGCGAGCATCTGGTCGTTGAGGTCCTGGATGAGCTGCGCGAGGTCGGCGCGGGCCATCCCCTCCCGGGACGGGGTGGCCGCCGCGGACCGGCTCCGGCTGCGGGTCTCCTTGACCGGCGCCTTGCCCCGGGACAGCTGCCGGGCCGCGCCACCCACCCGGCTCGCCTCGGTGTCCTCCGCCTCCCGGTAGATGTCGTCCAGGATGTCGTGGATCTTCTTCCGCAACGGCTCCGGGCTGATCCCGTGCGCCTCGTTGTGCGCGAGTTGCTTGGCCCGTCGCCGGTTGGTCTCGTCGATCGCCGCGGCCATCGACGGGGTCATCTTGTCGGCGTACATGTGGACCTGGCCCGACACGTTACGGGCGGCCCGGCCGATGGTCTGGATCAGCGAACGACCGCTGCGCAGGAAGCCCTCCTTGTCCGCGTCGAGGATCGCGACCAGGGAAACCTCGGGCAGGTCCAGGCCCTCGCGCAGCAGGTTGATGCCGACCAGCACGTCGTACTCGCCCTTGCGCAGCTCGCGCAGCAACTCGACCCGGCGCAGCGTGTCCACCTCCGAGTGCAGGTAGCGCACCCGGATGCCGTGCTCCAGCAGGTAGTCGGAGAGGTCCTCGGCCATCTTCTTGGTCAGCGTGGTGATCAGCACCCGCTCGTCCCGCTCGGTGCGCAGCCGGATCTCGTGCATCAGGTCGTCGATCTGGCCCTTGGTGGGCTTGACCACCACCTCCGGGTCGATCAGTCCGGTCGGCCGGATGACCTGCTCGACGAACTCGCCGCCGGCCTGACCCAGCTCCCACTCGCCCGGGGTCGCGGACAGGAACACCATCTGGCCGACCCGCTCCAGAAACTCGTCGAACCGCAGCGGCCGGTTGTCGGCCGCGCTGGGCAGCCGGAAGCCGTGCTCGATCAACATCCGCTTGCGGGAGGCGTCGCCCTCGTACATGGCACCGATCTGCGGGACGGTCTGGTGCGACTCGTCGATCACGGTGAGGAAGTCGTCCGGGAAGTAGTCCAGCAGGCAGTGCGGCGGGCTGCCGGGCAGCCGTCCGTCGATGTGCATCGAGTAGTTCTCGATGCCCGAACAGAACCCGACCTGGCGCATCATCTCGACGTCGTACGTGGTGCGCATCCGCAGCCGTTGGGCCTCCAGCAGCTTGCCCTGCCGCTCCAGCTCGGCCAGCCGCTCGGCGAGCTCGGCCTCGATGCCCTGGATGGCCCGCTCCATCCGCTCCGGGCCGGCCGCGTAGTGGGTGGCCGGGAAGATCAGCAGGTGGTCGACCTCCTTCATCACGTCCCCGGTCAACGGATGCAGGTAGTAGAGCTTCTCCACCTCGTCGCCGAAGAACTCGATCCGCAGGGCCAGCTCCTCGTACGCCGGAATGATCTCCAGTGTGTCACCGCGGACCCGGAACGTGCCCCGGGCGAAGGCCATGTCGTTGCGGGTGTACTGGATGTCGACCAGCCGGCGCAGGAGCTTGTCCCGCTCGATCTCCTGCCCCACCTTGATCCGGACCGCCCGGTCGAGGTACTCGTCCGGGGTGCCCAGGCCGTAGATCGCCGAGACGGTGGCCACCACGATCACGTCGCGCCGGGTCAGCAGGGACATGGTCGCCGAGTGCCGCAGCCGCTCGACCTCCTCGTTGATCGAGGAGTCCTTCTCGATGTAGGTGTCGGTCTGCGGGATGTACGCCTCGGGCTGGTAGTAGTCGTAGTAGGAGACGAAGTACTCGACCGCGTTGTGCGGCATGAGGTCGCCGAACTCCTTGGCCAGCTGGGCGGCCAGGGTCTTGTTCGGCGCGATCACCAGCGTCGGCCGCTGCAACCGCTCGACCAGCCAGGCCGTCGTCGCGCTCTTGCCGGTGCCCGTCGCGCCCAGCAGGACCGAATGCCGGTCGCCGCGCCGCACCCGCCGCTCAAGATCCTCGATGGCCGTCGGCTGGTCGCCGGAGGGCTGGTAGTCGCTGACGATCTGGAACCGACCGTCGAGCCGCGGAATGTCGAGCGCCATGCCACCAACCGTACGCCGCGGGTCCGACACTCCAGGCCCACGACGGTGGGTACACGATCGGCTTCGATATTGTCATTGTCTGCTCGGAGCCGACCCGATACCGTCTCCAGAGTAGGCCGCTCGCGGCGGCCGACCGGATCCGCGACCCGGCCGCCTGACTAGGCCGGTCGCCCCGGGCGCAGGGGTTGCAGCCCCAACCTCGGTTGGCGTGCGCACCCGACGCGGTCGCGCTCACGCGCCGACCGGCCGCCGCGAGCGCCCCTGCCACACACCCGACGACCCCCGCCGATCGTGAATCGGGACGGCACGTCACCTTGTGCCCGACCCGCACGTTCAACCCGGCGTGGACCACCACCCGCTCCGACCGGACGGCCGGCGGCCGGCCGCGATGGTCGTACTCGCCTGCCTCGCCCTCGGCTCCGGCGCCGGCCTCGCCGTCGGGCTCGCCGGGCGGCCCACCACGGACGGCCCGGACGAGGGACGCGCGTTGTCCGCCGCCGAGGCCCGCCGGCTGGCCGCGATGCGGGTGACCAACTACCGGGACGGCCGGGCCGGGCTGCGGGCCACGCTGGGACCGCCCGAGGGGCCCACCCGGCTCACCGGTTGGGTGGACTGGAACCGGGCGCTGATCTACCTGTCCGTCACCGGGCCGGGTACCGCGGTCGCGCACGGACTGATCCAGGCGGTGCCGGGCCTGATCGCCAGCCGCCCCGACCCGACGGCCCGTACCGACGCCGGCGACCCCGGTCCGCTGCCCGCCGGTCCGGGGGGCGGCACCGACCGGCCCACGGATGGCCCGGCCGCCGGGCCCGGGACCGAGCCCGCCGTACCCCCGATCGAACCACCGGCCGACGGGTGGCGGATCCGCCGGCCGGACCCCGGCGGGGCCCGGCCGGAACCGATCGACACGCTGGTCGCCCTGCTGTTCGGGGTCGCCACCGACCGGCCGGACCCGGTCGACGGCCTGGCCGACGGGCCGGCCCGCTGGCTCGGCCGCGACCGGGCGGCGGGCACCGCCGTCGACGTACTGCGGGGTCCCGCCGCCGGGCCGACGGCCGGTGGCACGCCCGGTCCGGCGCCGCTCTCGGCGGTGGGCGGCACGGTCCGGTACTGGCTGGACGACGACGCCCGGCTGCACCGGCTGGCCGCCGTCCTGCCCGGCGGACTGCCGCTCGCCGTCGACCTGGACCGCTCGGCCCGGCCCGAACTGATCGCGACGGCCGGCCTGGGTGGTCGCCCGGTCCGCCCCCGGGCGGTGACCAACGCCGAGGCGGACCAACTCGCCGGGCTGCGCCCGACCAACCGGGCCCGCGGCGGCGCCCGGGTGTCGCTGACCGTGCCGACGGTGCCCGCGGCCAACCTGCGCGGCAGCGGCTGGCTGGACTGGCGGACCGGGGTGGCCTATCTGGCCGTCGGTGACCGGGACGACCCGGCGCGGACCCGGCTGCTGCGCGCCGACCGCGCCGGCGTCGCCGACCGTCCGGCGCCCGCGCCGACACCCCCGGCCGGTACGGTCGGCGGCTCGCCCGGCCCGCACTCCCGCACCGGTCCGGCACCCGGTCCCCGGCCGTCGGCGGGGCCGGGGTCAGCCGGCGCCGCGCGGGACGGCGTACCGGCGTCCCCGCCGCTGCCTCCGCCCACCGAGCGGGCCTGGACCTTCACCAGTTGGCAACGGCGGGCCGACGCGCGGGGCGGGCTCGACCTCGACCTGCTGGTCAACGAGGCGCTGTCGTGCGGAGGGCGGGCCGCCGCCGATCCGGTCGAGCTGCGTTCCTCGGCGGTCTGGTTGCGCGGCGACACCATCGCCGGCCGGCCGGTGTCGGTGTTCGAGATGCCCAAGCCGGCCGAGGCCGGCGAGCCGCCGGGACAGGCCCGGCTGCGGTACTGGGTCGACGGCGGGGGGCTGCTGCGGCGGTTGGAGCTGCGCACCCGCATCGGCGCGTTCGCCCAGCTCGACCTGGATCCGGGGCCCGTGCCGTGGATATCGCCGGTGCCGCTGGACTGAGGTCGCGGCAGCCGCCCGGACGGCGCGGTCAGCCGGTCGGGCCGTGGTCCGCGGCCGGTGCACCGGTCACCCGCACGTACACCACGACCGGGTTGTCCGGATCGGCGCTGCCGTACCGCCGTCGCTCTCCGACCCCGTCGGCCGTGTCCGCCGTGTCCGCCGTGTCGGCCGTGTCCGCCGTGTCCGCCGTGTCGGCCGCGTCCGCCGTGTCCGCCGTGTCCGCCGTGTCCGCCGTGTCCGCCGGGTCGGCCTCGACGGGTGGGCAGGGCGCGAAGCCGGCTGCGGCGAGTGCGTCCACCTCGGCCGCCGACGCGACGTCGAGCCGGATCTCCAGCACCTCGGCCGGGCCGTGGACCTGGTCGGATCCGTCGGAGGCCCGGTCGACCGGTGCCGTCGACCGGTCCGGCCGGGCGGTGTCGTCGGCCGGGTCGACCGGCTCGATCCGCGCGGCGGGCCCGAGCGCGTGCCGGATCCGGCCGGCGACCCGGGCGTACCGGGCGGACCGGTCCGGGGCGGGATCGGCGCCGACGCGCCGGGGGGCGGGCGCCGCCGCGCGACGGTGCCGGAGATTCTCCTCGTAGGGCACCAGCCGATCGCGCCACAGCGCGTCGACCCGCGCGTGCAACGCGTCGAGCGGGCCGTCGTTGTCCAGCACGACGTCCGCGGCGGCCGTCCGCTCGGCATCGCCGGTCTGCGCCCGGATCCGCTGCTCCGCCTGCTCGGCGGTCATCCCCCGGTCGCGGATCAGGCGGTCGATCCGGACCCGCCGGGCCGCCCGCACCACCAGCACCAGGTGGTACGTCGGCGCGAGGCCCACCTCGACCAGCAGCGGTACGTCGTTGACGACGATCGCGTCGGCCGGGGCAGCGGCGACCAGTTGGGCGCTGCGAGCGCGTACCCGGGGATGGGTGATCGCCTCCAACCGGGCCCGGGCCGCGTCGTCGCCGAAGACCGCCGCACCCAACGCCGGCCGGTCGAGGGTGCCGTCCGGCCGCAGCACCCGTTCGCCGAACGCCGCGACGATCTCCCGCAGCCCGTCGGTGCCCGGTTCGACCACCTCGCGAGCGATCCGGTCGGAGTCGACGATCACCGCCCCGTGTCCGGCCAGCCGTCGGGCCACCACGCTCTTACCCGACCCGATCCCGCCGGTGAGTCCCACCATCAGCACCGGACCAGTCAACCCGCCCCGGCCGGGCACGGCAAATCCCCGCACCGCACCGCACCACACCGGCGCGGCCGGACCCGGACCCGGCGCGGTGCCCGACCCGGAGACGGCTGCGGAGCCGGGGCCACGCCGGGTCCGGACACGACGGAGGCCCCGTCCGCGACCGGTGATCCGGTACGCGGTACGGGGCCTGCGTCAGTGCTGCGGCTACTTACTTACCGCCGGCGAGCTTCTCCCGCAGAGCGGCGAGCGCCTCGTCGGTGGCGAGGGTGCCGGCCGGCTCCTCGGCCTGCCGGGACGGAGCCGGGGTGGACGAGCTCGCGCCGCCGCCACCGGTGCTGGCGGCCGGGGCCGGGTTGGCCGCCGCCTCGGCCTCCGCCGCGCGGGAGGTCTGCACCTGCTTGGTGTGCGCCTCCCACCGCTGACGTGCCTCGGCGTACTGCGTCTCCCAGGCCTCGCGCTGCTTGTCGAAGCCCTCGAGCCACTCCCCGGTCTCCGGGTCGAAGCCCTCGGGGTAGATGTAGTTGCCCTCGTTGTCGTACGTCGCGGTCATGCCGTAGAGGGTCGGGTCGAAGTGCTCCTCGCCCTCGACGAAGCCCTCGTTGGCCTGCTTGAGCGACAGCGAGATCCGCCGACGCTCGAGGTCGATGTCGATGACCTTGACCATGACGTCCGAGCCGACCTGGACGACCTGCTCCGGGATCTCCACGTGGCGCTCGGCCAGCTCGGAGATGTGCACCAGGCCCTCGATGCCGTCGTCGACGCGGACGAACGCGCCGAACGGCACCAGCTTGGTGACCTTACCCGGGACGATCTGCTGGATCGCGTGGGTGCGGGCGAACTGCCGCCACGGGTCCTCCTGGGTCGCCTTCAGCGACAGCGAGACCCGCTCGCGGTCCAGGTCGACGTCCAGGACCTCGACCTCGACCTCCTGGCCGACCTCGACGACCTCGGACGGGTGGTCGATGTGCTTCCAGGACAGCTCGGAGACGTGCACCAGGCCGTCCACGCCGCCCAGGTCCACGAACGCGCCGAAGTTGACGATCGACGAGACGACGCCCTTGCGGACCTGTCCCTTCTGCAGCTTGTTGAGGAACTCGGTGCGCACCTCGGACTGCGTCTGCTCCAGCCACGCCCGGCGGGACAGGACCACGTTGTTGCGGTTCTTGTCCAGCTCGATGATCTTGGCTTCGAGCTCCCGACCGACGTACGGCTGCAGGTCCCGGACCCGGCGCATCTCGACCAGCGACGCGGGCAGGAAGCCGCGCAGCCCGATGTCGAGGATGAGGCCACCCTTGACCACCTCGATGACGGAGCCGCGGACGACACCGTCCTCGTCCTTGATCTTCTCGATGGTGCCCCAGGCGCGCTCGTACTGCGCCCGCTTCTTCGAGAGGATCAGACGCCCCTCCTTGTCCTCCTTCTGGAGGACGAGGGCCTCGATGTGGTCACCGACCGACACCACCTCGGCGGGGTCGACGTCGTGCTTGATCGACAACTCGCGCGAGGGGATCACACCCTCGGTCTTGTAGCCGATGTCGAGCAGGACCTCGTCCCGATCGACCTTGACGACGGTGCCTTCGACAATGTCGCCGTCGTTGAAGTACTTGATGGTCTCGTCGATCGCGGCGAGGAATGCTTCCTCGGAGCCGAGATCGTCGTGGGTGACCCGGTTGGCGCTCGAGGTGGCCTCGATGCTGCTCGTCATGTGGGCGGTTGCTCCGGTCGGTGGGATGTCACAGCTGGCTTGCGTCTGGCTTGCGTCGCGGTGACCTGTTTGCGCCTGCGGATCTGTCGGCGGCCACGCCGAACGATCACGGTTAAGGATCATGGGACGCATCCGTCGACCACGGAACCTGCTCCCTGCCGAGGCACACGATCCGCGAGCGCATCGAACAGCTTACCGTGCGCATTACCACAGCGTGCAAGCCCTCCCCGCAGGTGATCCGGGTCGCTTCCCGGCAGCCCGGAAAATAGCGGGGATTCCCGCCCGGTGTCTGCTGCGTCACACCCCCGCCACCGCCCCGACACACCGGCCGGAGGGCCCGGGAGACCCCTTCCCGACCGGCCGGCGGCCGGCACGCCTAGCGTGAGCGGCGTGGAACCCGAATCCGGCGCGGTCGCCCGCCGACCCGTCAGTGACGCCGCCGCCCGCCGCGCCAACCGCGCCTGGTGGGACCTGGACGCCGACGACTACCAGGCCGAACACGGCGCCTTCCTCGGCGACGTCGACCTGGTGTGGTGTCCCGAGGGACTGCGCGAGGCCGACGCCGGGCTGCTCGGCGAGGTCCGCGGCCGGCGGGTACTGGAACTCGGCTGCGGCGCGGCGGCGGCGGCCCGCTGGCTGGCCACCCA
Organism: Micromonospora zhanjiangensis; assembly: GCF_042650605.1. Classification (NCBI taxonomy): domain Bacteria; kingdom Bacillati; phylum Actinomycetota; class Actinomycetes; order Micromonosporales; family Micromonosporaceae; genus Micromonospora; species Micromonospora zhanjiangensis. Next base: position 62,066 of record NZ_JBHSBN010000023.1, read on the forward strand.
GGGCGCGGAGGTGGTCGCCCTGGACCTGTCCGCCGGCATGCTGCGGCACGCCGCCTCGGCGGCCGGCTCCTGCGGGGTACGGGTGCCGCTGGTGCAGGCCGACGCGCTGGCCCTGCCGTTCCCGGCCGGGGCGTTCGACACCGTGTTCACCGCCTTCGGCGCAATCCCGTTCGTGGCCGACTCGGCCGCGGCCATGAGCGAGGTGCACCGGGTGCTGCGCCCGGGCGGCCGGTGGGTCTTCTCGGTCACCCACCCGATGCGCTGGGTCTTCCTGGACGACCCGGGCGAGGCGGGCCTCACCGCGGTGCACTCCTACTTCGACCGCCGCCCGTACGTCGAGCAGGACGCGCGCGGCGTGCCCACGTACGTGGAGCAGCACCGCACCCTGGGCGACCGGATCCGCGAACTGGTCGGCGCCGGTTTCGTCCTGCGCGACCTGCTGGAGCCGGAGTGGCCGGACGGGCACGACGGGATCTGGGGCCAGTGGAGCCCGCTGCGCGGCCGGCTGTTCCCCGGCACCGCCATCTTCGTCACCACCAAACCGGCGGGCTGAGCGCGCGTCGCACGTCCGGTGCGACCCACGCCGCACCGGACGGCGTTAGGCTCCCCCCATGAGCGCCGAGCCCATTCCGACATCACCTGGCCCCTGGTGTCCGGACCCGATGCGGCAGCAGCGTGCGGACTACACGCTGGAGGACCTGCTCGCCCTGCCGGACGACGCCCCCCGCGTCGAACTCGTCGACGGAGTCATACAGGTGACACCCTCCCCCACCCTGGGCCACCAGAACATCGCCAGCCTGCTCTGGCTCTGGCTGCGGTCACATGCGCCGGCCCACCTGCAGGCGGCCCAAGCGATTAGCGTCGATCTCAGCCCCAACACCAGCCGAGAACCGGACGTGCTGTTGCACCGGGCCGGCCTGCCGTCGGACCGGTCGCGGCTGCGGCCGTCGGACGTGGTCCTGGCCGTCGAGGTCGTCTCGCCGAGCACCCGACGGGTCGACCGGTTCGCCAAGCCGGGTGAGTACGCCGCGGCCGGCATCCCGTTCTACTGGCGGATCGAGCAGGATCCGGTGCACCTGTACGCGTACCGGCTCGGCGACCGGATCGGGCCGGGCGGCGAGCGGCAGTACGAGCTCGTGGCCGACGGCAGCGAGGTGGTCGAGCTGACGGAGCCCTTCACCATCAAGCTGCCGATCGCCGAGATCCGGCCGTAGGCGGGACGCCACGGCTCGCCGGGCCGGCGAGACACCCGGCCCGGCCGGCTGAGCGCGTGGCCGGTCCCGACGCGGCCTACGCCGCCGCGTCCACCGCCCGCTTCACGAGCGCGCCGATCCGCTCCTCGGCCGTGAAGCCGGCGTACGTGCCGTCCTGGGTACTGCTGCACATGGAAGTCTCCCCTTGTCAGATTGATCTACGAACGCTTGCGACGGGACGTCAGAGCCCGATCTTCAGGTCGGGGCCACCGGCCCGTCCGGCCGGATCGGCCGGGCCGGCCTCGCCGTACCGCCCGCCCGAGGCGGGGACGGCCTCCCACGCGAAACCGTCCGGGTCGGTGAAGGTCCCGGCACTGCTGCCGATGGCGAGCCGGTGTGATCCGGTGCCGTCGGGAGAGACGCCCGCGTCCTTGGCGGCGGTACGGCGGCCGTACAGCGCCAGCTTGATGTTCGAGGTGGCGAACTCGACGTACTTGCGGCCGAAGCTCTTGGCCACGGGCAGGCCGCGCTCGACGTAGAACCGTTTGGTCGCGGCGACGTCCGCCACTCCCAGCAGGAGCACGATCTCGTCGATGTGCCGGCTGGCCGGTCCGGTGTCCTTCTTCGCCGAGGTCGCGATCTTCCAGATGGTGCCGTACGGATCACACAGCACCCCGCCGTAGCCCCAGAACCCCTTCGTGGCCGGCTTCAGCGTCGTCGCTCCGCCGTCGAGGGCGGTGCCGAAGAGGCTGTCCACGGTGCTCGGCTGGGACACCACGAGGGACAGGGCGTATCCGCGGAAACCGGTCGTCGGCGCCTGCGTGGCGCGGACGCGGACGCGGTCGCCCAGATCGAAGGCCGTGCGGTAGAAGGCGTCGGCGGCCGAGGGCTCGGGCACCTCGAGCGTGACGAATTCGATGGCGGACATGGCAGGTTCCTTCCAGGAGGTTCGGATTGGCGTGGACGCTGTCGCTCAGCGGTCCTGGATCAGCCCCAGGACGTTGCCGTCGGGGTCGGTGACGGTGGCCACGAGGCGGTCGCCGCCGACGTCGTGCGGGTGCTCGGTCACGGTGGCGCCGGCGGCGGTCAGCTCGGCGAGCTTCGCCTCGATGTCCGGCACGTGCCAGTAGGCCACCGGCGAGGTCATGCCCTGCGGTCCACCGCCGGGCACCAGCCCGATGTGCTGCCCGCCGGCGTCGAAGCCGACGTAGTAGGACGAGTCGACCGTCGGCGGGACGCCGAGCAGGGCCGTGTACACCGCCTTGGCGGTCACCAGGTCCGAGACCGGATGCAGCACGGTCCTGATTCCCTGGTCGGCAGAGTCGGCCATGGTTACTCCTTCAGGTCGGGGGTCGCGGGTCGCCGTCGGCCCGGTCGGTGTGTGTTCACAGCCTGCCCTCCGGCACGTCCGCCCGGATCCGTGCCGACCACGGAGCCGACCACGGAACGGAGACACGGACGGGCCTACGACAGAATGGGCCGGTGGTCGACGTCTCCCCTCGGGAAGCCGAGGTGCTCGCGCTGGTCGGAGAACATCTCAGCAACGCCGAGATCGGGGCCCGGCTGTTCATCTCGGTACGTACCGTGGAGACGCACGTCTCCTCGCTGCTGCGCAAGCTGGAGGTTCCGGACCGTCGGGCGCTCGCCCAGCGCGCGCCCGACCTGGCCGGCACCGGCCCGGCTCACGCGGCACCGGTCCTGCCGGCCCCGCTGACCTCGTTCGTCGGCCGGGTGACCGAGCGGACCGAGCTGACCGAGCTGATCGGGGCGCACCGTCAGGTGACCGCGGTCGGCCCCGGCGGCGTGGGCAAGACCCGGCTCGCGCTGGCGGTGGCCGCGCAGGCCGCGGCCGGGTACCCCGACGGGGTGTGGTTCGTCGACCTGGTCCCGGTCGGCGATCCTGGCATGATCGCCACCGCGGTCGCCGGAGCGCTCGGCCTCGGCGAGCAGCCCGGCCGCGACATGACCGAGTCCGTGGTCGCCGCGCTGGCCGACCATCACGCGCTGCTGGTGCTGGACAACTGCGAGCACGTGGTGGACGGGGTGGCGCGGTTTCTCGAGCGGCTGTTGGCCGGGTGTCCCGCGGTGACGGTGCTGGCGACCAGCCGGGCCCGGCTGATGGTGCCGTTCGAGCGGGTGTATCCGGTGCCGCCGCTGTCGCTGATCGTCGACAGCGGGTCGGACGCGGTGGCGTTGTTCATGGAGCGGGCGGCGGCGGTGGGCCGGCCGCCCGCTCCCGCCCTGCGCGACCAGGTCGCCTCGATCTGCGAGCGGCTGGACGGCATGGCGCTGGCGATCGAGCTGGCCGCCGCCCGGTACCCCACCCTCGGGCTGGACGGCATCACCGCCGCCCTGTCCCATCCGCTCCGGATGCTCACCGGCGGCTCCCGCGCCGACGACCGGCACCGCTCGGTGCGGGCGACGCTGGACTGGAGCCACGCCCTGCTGGAGCCGGCCGACCGGGCGCTGCTGCGCCGGGTGTCGGTGTTCGCGGCGCCGTTCACCGCCTCGGCGGCGGCGCAGGTCGCCGGAGCCAGGGAAGGCCAGGCCGCCGAAACCCGGGACGGCCAGGTCACCGGAACCGGGGAAGGCATGGTCGCCGACGGACTGGCCCGGCTCGCCGAACAGAGCCTGTTGGTGGTGACGGCCGCTCCGGGCGGCACCCGGTACCGGGCGCTGGAGACCATCCGCCGGTACGGGACGGAGCGACTCACCGAGGCCGGCGAGTGGGTCGAAACCCGCTCCCGGCACCTTCGCTGGTGCCTGGCACAGGTCGCCGACCTGGCGGTGGTGCGTGCGGACTGGCGTACCCGGTTCGACCCGGTTGCCGACGACCTTCGCGCCGCTCTGGCCTGGGCGGCCGACCGGCCGGACCGGCGCCCGGATGCGTACCGGCTCGCCCGGCACCTGGCGGAGCTGACCTTCACCCGCAACCTGATCGGAGAGTCCCAGCTGCGCTACGAGCAGGCGGCCGCGCTCGCGGACGATCCCGCCGCCACCGCGTCGATGCTCCGCTACGCCGCCGCCGTGGCCGGATGCCGGATGCGTGGTGAGGACATGTACCGCTGCCACCGCGCGGCCGCGGCGGCCGCCCTCCGGTCCGGGGACACCGCCGGCGCCGCCGTCGACCTGGCGACCGCCGCCACCAACGCGTACCGGTTCTGGAGCAAGTTCGAACGGGTCCCACCACCGGACGAGGTGGCCGCGCTCGTCACCGAGGCGCGGGACCTGGCCGGCGACGACCCGGCAGCCCGGGCGGCGGTGGCGCTGGCCGAGGCCGCGGTGTTCACCGACGCGTTCGGCGCCGCCCAGGGCCCACCCGACAACGTCGTTCCGGAGACGATCGAGCGTGCCGAGCGGGCGGTCGAGCTCGCGCACCGTACGGGCGACCCGCTCGCCGAGTCCGCCGCGCTCGACGCGCTCACCGGCGCCCGGTGCTGGGCCGGTGAGACGTTCGCGAGCGCGGCCACGGCGCGGCGCCGGGTCACGCTGCTCTCGTCGCTGCCGGCGACTCCGGCCAGCACCCATGAGCTGCTCGACGCGCTCGGCAATGCCACCGACGCCAGCCTCGGCGCGGGCGACCTGCCGGCCGCCCGCCGGTGGGCACGGCAGCTCGCCGACCATCCGTTGCTGGCGGAGGTCGGCCATCGCGCCACGAGTTGGCTGCTGGTGGTCGACGCGGTGGCGGGCAACGTCGACGAGGTACTCGCCGGCAGCGGTCGGTTCCTCGACGCGTGGCAGCGGGCCGGCAGCCCCACCAGGTCGGTCCTCGCTCCGGCGGCGGCCGGCGTTGCGATGATCCATGGCCTCCGCGGCGACCAGGAGGCCCACCGCGCGTGGGACGCCGTCCTGAAGCAGCTCGGCACCCCGCCGGAACACGTCTACGGCTACGGGGCGGTCTTCGACGCGATGCTGCTGCTGCACCACGGGCAGGCGTCGCGGGCGCTGGAGCGGATGGCACCCGCGCCCGGCGAGGTGTGGAAGTGGGTCACCTGGATCTGGCTGCACTGGTATGTCGCGCTGCGCGCCGAGGCCGCCGTACTCGCGGGAAGCCCCGACGCTCGCGACCGCCTGGCCGAGGCCCGGACCGTCGTGGCCGGTAACCCGGTCGCCGATGTTCTGGTGCAACGCGCCGAGGCCCTGCTCGACGGCGACCGGGAGGCGCTGCTCGCCGCGGCGGAGGCGTTCGACGCCGTCGGCTGCCGCTACCAGTCCGCACGGACCCTGGTGCTCGCCGGCGGCGGGTATGCCCGGCGCGGCGCGGCCGCGCTGGGCGACCTCGGATTCGCCCCGATGAGCCCCTGCGGGCCCTGGACCACCACGACCTGAGACCCTCCGGGATCAGGAGACTTCCACCGGCGGGTGCGACCGCTCGCGGTCGCCGGGCAACGCGGCTCGTTTGGCCCGGGATCGCCCGGGTACCCCCGGCACATGGCCGAGCAGAGCTTCCGCGAGGGCGACCACGTCTCCTGGGCCAGCCACAGCGGCCGGGGGCACGGCGTGGTGCTGGGAAAGATCACCGAGCGGACCCAGGTCCGGAACCGGACGGTGAACGCGTCGCCGGACGAACCGCAGTACCGGATCCGCAACGACCATTCCGGCAAGGACGTCGTACACCGACCCGAGGCGCTGCGCCGTGAGTCGCGGTGAGGATCCGCAGCAGACGTACCGGGAGTTCACCGAGGCGGTGAACATGCGGCCCGGCGAACTGTCGTCGTGGCTGGAGACCGACGAGTCCAAGCACGTCGGTTGGCGGAAGAAGGGCAGCGCGGGCGGCGAGTCGGTGGGGCACGACTCGGGTCGGAAGATCGTCGACCTGCTGCGCCGCAAACGGGCCGACCTCACCGCCGCCGACTACCGGCACATGCGCAAGGTCATCGGTTACGTCCACCGGCACCTGGCGCAGCGCCCGTCCGGCGACGTCCGCGACACCCGGTGGCGCTGGTCGCTGATGAACTGGGGGCACGACCCGCTGAAGGGCTGACCGGCCCGGTCAGTGGTCGGCGCTGTTCCAGTCGCGGCCCTCGCCGACGGAGACCTCCAGCGGCACCGACAGCGGGTACGCGTCGCCCATCCGGGTGCGCACCAGCGCCTCCAGCGCCGCGCGCTCGCCCGGGGCGACCTCGAAGACCAGCTCGTCGTGCACCTGCAACAGCATCCGGGAGCGCAGTCCGGCCTCCCGCAGCGCGGCGTCGACGTGCAGCATGGCCACCTTGATGATGTCGGCCGCGGAGCCCTGGATCGGCGCGTTCAGCGCCATCCGCTCGGCCATCTCCCGGCGCTGCCGATTGTCGCTGACCAGGTCCGGCAGGTAACGCCGGCGGCCCAGGATGGTGGAGGTGTAGCCGTCCTGCCGGGCCCGGGCCACCACCTCGTTCAGATAGTCGCGCACGCCACCGAAGCCGGCGAAGTAGTTCTCCATCAGCCCACGCGCCTCCTCGGCGCTGATGCCGAGCTGCTGAGCCAGGCCGAAGGCGCTCAGCCCGTAGGCGAGGCCGTAGTTCATCGCCTTGATCTTGCGGCGCTGGTCGGGGGTGACCTGGGCGACCTCCACCCCGAAGACCGACGAGGCGGTCGCGGCGTGGAAGTCGTGCCCGGAGTTGAACGCCTCGATCAAGGCGTCGTCGGACGACAGGTGCGCCATGATCCGCATCTCGATCTGGCTGTAGTCGGCGGTCAGCAGGCACTCGTAGCCCTCGCCCACCACGAAGGCGCGGCGGATCCGCCGGCCCTCCTCGGTCCGGATCGGGATGTTCTGCAGGTTCGGCTCGGTGGACGAGAGCCGGCCGGTGGCCGCCACCGTCTGGTTGAACGTGGTGTGGATCCGCCCGTCGTCGGAGACGGACTTGAGCAGGCCGTCCACGGTGGACTTGAGCCGGGCCACGTCGCGGTGGCGCAGCAGGTGCTCCAGCAACGGGTGCTCGGTCTGGGCGTAGAGCCACTGCAGGGCGTCCGCGTCGGTGGTGTAGCCGGTCTTGATCTTCTTGGTCTTGGGCAGGGCCAGCTCGGTGAAGAGGATCTCCTGAAGCTGCTTGGGCGAGCCCAGGTTGAACTCCCGGCCGACCACCGCGTACGCGCTCTGCGCCGCGGCCTTCACCTCGGCCGCGAAGTGGGCCTCCAGCTCGGACAGGTAGCCGGTGTCGGCGGCGATGCCGGTCCGCTCCATCCCGGCCAGCACCCGCATCAGCGGCAGCTCCACCTCGGCCATCAGCCGGGCCGACTGCTCACCGTCGCGGGACAGCTCGGCGTCGATCGCGTCGGCCAGGTCGAGGGTGGCCCGCGCCTGGAGCATCAGATTCTGCTCGGCCACCCCCTCCTCACCGAGCCCGTCCAGGGTGAGCTGACCGGTCTCCGGGACGTCGACCCGCAGCTCCCGGTGCAGGTAGCGCAGCGCCAGGTCGGTCAGGTCGTACGAGCGCTGGTCGGGCCGGGCCAGGTAGGCGGCGATCTGGGTGTCCCGCGTGATGCCGGCCAGCGACCAGCCGTGCGCGGCCAGCGCCAGCAGGGCCGGCTTGCTGTCGTGCAGCACCTTGGGCCGGGCCGGGTCGGCCAGCCACGCCGCGAGGGCCGACTCGTCGGTCGGGGTCAGCTCGGCCGGGTCGGCCCAGGCCGCGGCGCCCTCGGCGTCGGCCAGGGCCAGCCCGGTCACCGAGGCGGTGTGCCGACGGTTGGGACCGGTGTCGAGCTTGACGGCCATCCCGACCGGGGCGTCGGCCACCGCGTGCGTCTCCAGCCAACCGGCCAGCGAGCCGGGTTCGGTGAGCACCTCGCCGGCCAGCTCGAAGCCGGCCTCCGCCTCCGGCTCGACCGCGTCCAGGTATTGGTAGAGCCGGTCGCGCAGGATGCGGAACTGGAGCGTGTCGAAGACCTGGTGCACGGCCTCCCGGTCCCAGCCGGTCCAGCGGGCGTCGACCGCGCGCAGCGGCAGGTCGAGGTCGGACACCAGGCAGTTGATCTCGTAGTTGCGGATCACGTCGGCCAACCGCTCGCGCAGGCTGTCGCCGGCCTTGCCCTTGATCTCGTCGGCCCGGGCCACCACGCCGTCGACCCCGCCGTACAGGTTGATCCACTTGGCGGCGGTCTTCGGTCCGACGCCCGGCACGCCGGGCAGGTTGTCGCTGGTCTCGCCGACCAGCGCCGCCAGGTCCCGGTAGCGGTCCGGCCCGACGCCGTACTTCTCGGTCACCGCGGCCGGGTCCATCCGGGCCAGGTCGGAGACGCCCTTGCGCGGGTAGAGCACGGTGACCCGGTCGCCGACCAGTTGGAACGCGTCCCGGTCACCGGTGCAGATCAGCACCGACATGCCCTCGTCCCGAGCCTGGCAGGCGAGCGTGGCGATGACGTCGTCGGCCTCGTAGTCCTCCTTCTCCACCACCGGGATCCGCAGCGCCGCGAGCACCTCCTTGACCAGGCTGACCTGGCCGTGGAAGTCGGCCGGCGTCTCCGACCGGCCGGCCTTGTACTCCGCGTAGCGCTCGGTGCGGAACGACCGGCGCGACACGTCGAAGGTCACCACGATGTGGGTGGGCTTCTCGTCCCGCAGCACGTTGATCAGCATGGAGGTGAAGCCGTAGACCGCGTTGGTGGGCTGCCCGGTCGTGGTGGAGAAGTTTTCCACCGGAAGGGCGAAAAACGCCCGGTAGGCCAGCGAGTGACCGTCGACGAGGAGCAGGCGCGGCGAAGTGGCTGTCACAGCAGGCGACTCTAGTCGCCCGGTCCGACATCCCGGCACTCCGCCACCGCACGCGCCGCCGGACCCGGGGTCGGGCCGGCGGCGCTCGCGCGGGGGCGGTGTCAGAGCACCTTGGCCAGGAACGCCTTGGTGCGCTCGTGCCGCGGCTCGGCGATCACGTCCCGCGGCCGGCCGGACTCGACCACCACGCCGCCGTCCATGAAGACCAGCGAGTCGCCGACCTCCCGGGCGAAGCCGATCTCGTGGGTCACCACGATCATCGTCATCCCCTCGCGGGCCAGGTCCTTCATCACGTCCAGCACCTCGCCCACCAGTTCCGGGTCCAACGCGCTGGTCGGCTCGTCGAAGAGCATCAGCTTGGGCCGCATCGCCAGCGCCCGGGCGATCGCCACCCGCTGCTGCTGGCCGCCGGAGAGCTGACCCGGGTAGGCGTCCAGCTTGGCACCCAGGCCGACCCGCTCCAGCAGGGCCACGGCCCGCTCCCGGCTGGCCGCCCGGCTCTCCCGCAGCACCTGCACCGGCGCCTCGGCCACGTTGTCCAGCGCGGTCATGTGCGGGAAGAGGTTGAACCGCTGGAACACCATGCCGATCGACCGCCGCTGCGCGGCGATCTCCTTGTCCCGCATCTCGTGCAGCTTGCCACCGCGCTCGCGGTAGCCAATCAGCTCGCCGTCCACCCAGATCCGCCCGGCGTTGATCTTTTCCAGGTGGTTGATGCACCGCAGGAACGTCGACTTGCCCGACCCGGACGGGCCGAGCACGCAGCACACCTCCCCGGTCCGGACCTCCAGGTCGATGCCCTTGAGCACCTCCAGCGGCCCGAACGCCTTGTGCACGTTCTCCGCCCGGACCATCGGCCCGCCGCCGGCCCGCGCCGAATCGTCGGGTTCCCCGGCACCGGCCGGGTCGCCGGACCGGGCGGTGGCGACCGCCGTCGACCCGGTGGTCGTACCCGGGGCGGATCCGGTGCCGGCGTCGGCCGCGGCACCGGTCGCCGCCGCGCCGCCGGTCGGGTCGGACGCCGCGCCGCCGGTCCGGTCCGGTGCGGGCCGGGGTTCGGCGGTCGGGTCGGCCGCGGGTGCGGCGCCGGTCTCGTCGGCCGGCGCGCCGCCCTGCTCGGGAATGCCGTACTCGGTCACTGCTGGCCGCCCCCTCCGCCGCCGCCGGTCTCCGCGGCGATCGTGCGCAACCTGATCCGGGCCAGCTCGGTACGGCCGTAGCCCTTCGAGAAGTGCCGTTCCAGGAAATACTGACCGATCAGCAGAAGGCTGCTCAGGAACAGGTACCACAGGCAGGCCGCGACGTACATCGGGAAGATCTGGAAGGTCCGCTTGCCGACGTTGTCGAGCTGGAAGAACAACTCCGCGCTGACCGGTACGTAGAGCAGCAGCGAGGTGTCCTTCAGCATCGCGATCGTCTCGTTGCCGGTGGGCGGGATGATCAGCCGCATCGCCTGCGGCAGGACCACCCGGCGCAGCACCTGGGTCCGGCTCATGCCCAGCGCCGACGCCGCCTCGGTCTGTCCCTCGTCCACCGACTGGATGCCGGCCCGGACGATCTCGGCCATGTACGCCGCCTCGGACAGCGCCAGGCCCAGCAGACCGGCGGTGAACCCGGTCAGCACCTCCCGGGAGGTGAAGCCGAACGCCCGCAGTTCCAGGTTCTCGATGCCGAACAACTTGCCGATCTGCGTGTCGAACGGCACCCCGAACTCGATCCGGGCCCACAGGATGCCGATGTTGCCGAAGACGGCCAGCAGCACCAGCCGGGGCACCGCCCGGAAGAACCAGGTGTACAGCCAGGAGACCGACCGCAGGATCGGGTTGTCCGACAACCGCATCACGGCGATGACCACGCCGAGCACGATGGCGATCAGCATCGCGCAGATCGTCATCAGCACGGTGCCGCGCAGCAGCCCGTCGATGATCGGCGGCCGGAACATCTTGTTGACCATGAACGACCACTGGAAGGCGCTGTTCGTGACCAGCATGTGCACGAACATCAGGGCCAGCACCGCGAGCACCGCGATGGCCGCCCACCGCCCCGGATGCCGTACGGGCACGGCCTTGATCGGCTCGGTCCGTGCCCGTACGGTCTCGTCCTGCCGCGTCGTCATCGCGACGTCACGGGTTGATCGCCGGCTCGGTGATCGCCCCGTCGGCGACCTTCCACTTGTCCAGCACCTTCTTGTACGACCCGTCGGCGATGATCGCCTTGGTCGCGTCCCGGACCGCCTCGGCGAACTGCGTCTGGGTCTTGGCGACCACGTAGCCGTACGGCGCTGCCTCGTACATCTTGTCCAGCAGCTCCAGCGCGCCGTTGGCGGTGGTGACGGCGTACACGCCGACCGGGTAGTCGGCCAGCATCGCGTCGTCCTTGCCGGAGACGACCGCGGCGGTGGCCGCGTCCTGCCCGGGGAACTGGTCGACGGTGATGGCCGGCTTGCCGCCCTCGGTGCACTTCTTGGACCGGGCGGTGATGTCGTCCACCTGGACGGTGTCCTTCTGCACGGCGATCTTCTTGCCGCACGCCGTGTCCAGGGTGATGCCCGTCGGGTTGCCCTTCTTGGTCACCCACTGGGTGCCGACCTGGTAGTAGCTCACCATCAGCGCCTGGCCCTTGCGCTCGGCGTTGATGGTGAACGACGAGACCCCGATGTCGTACTTGCCGGAGTTGACGCCGTTGATGATGTCGCCGAAGTTGGCCGACGTGAACTCGGCCTTGAGGCCGAGCTTGGCCGCGACGGCGGAGAACAGCTCGGCGTCGAACCCGATCACGGTCTTGCCGTCCGGGTCGAGGAACTCGGCCGGGGCGTAGCTGGAGTCGGTCCCGACGACGATCTTGCCCTTCGACTTGATCGCGTCGGGCACCTTGGCGGCCAGGGCCGCGTCCACGGACGAGGCGACCGTGGGTCCGGCGCCCGGCTGGTCGCCGCTCTTCTCCTCGCCGCAGGCCGCGACGGAGAGGGTGAGCAGCACGGCGCCGACGAGGCCGACGGCCGCCCGACGCCCACGGGTGAGGCTGGTTGACATGATGCGCTCCTTTGCAGGGGTGGAACGTAGAGCGCCGGGGGGGGCGCCGCGGGTCCCGGGTCGGGGCCCGCGGCGCCACCACTAGGCGACGCCCAGGTATGCCTCCTTCACCGAGGCGTCGTGCAGCAGCTCCTGACCGGTGCCGCTCTTGACGATGCGACCGGTCTCCAGGACGTACGCCCGGTGCGCGCGGGACAGCGCCTGCTGGGCGTTCTGCTCGACCAGCAGGACGGTGGTGCCCTGCTGGTTGATCTCGGTGATGATCGAGAAGATCTGCTGGATGAGCATCGGGGCGAGCCCCATCGACGGCTCGTCCAGCAGCAGCAGCTTGGGCCGGCTCATCAACGCCCGCCCCACGGCGAGCATCTGCTGCTCACCGCCGGAGAGCGTGCCGCCCGGCTGCTTGCGCCGCTCCAGCAGCCGCGGGAACAGGTCGAACACCCGCTCCAGGTCGCCGGCGATGGCGGCCTTGTCCCGGCGGGTGTAGGCGCCCATGTCCAGGTTCTCCTGGACCGACATGCCGGGGAAGATCCCCCGGCCCTCCGGCGACTGGCTGATCCCGCGGACCACCCGCAGGTCGGCCCGCAGCTTGGTGATGTCCTGCCCGGCGAACCGGATCCGCCCGGCCGACACCGGCCGGATCCCCGAGATCGCCCGCATGGTGGTCGACTTGCCGGCGCCGTTGGCCCCGATCAGGGCGACGACCTCGCCCTCGTCGACGGTCAGCGAGATTCCGTGCAGCGCCTGGATCCGCCCGTACAGCAGGCTGACGTTCTCCAACTCAAGCAGCATCGTCCGGTACCCCCAGGTAGGCCGCGATCACCTTCGGGTCCTCCCGCACCTCGGCGGGCAACCCGTCGGCGATCTTCTTGCCGAACTCCAACACCACGATCCGGTCGGTGACGCCCATGACCAGCCGCATGTCGTGCTCGATCAACAACACCGTCACCCCGGTGTCCCGGATCCGCCGGATGAGCGCGAGCAGCTCCTCCTTCTCCGCCGGGTTGAAGCCGGCGGCCGGCTCGTCCAGGCAGAGCAGGGTCGGCTTCGTGGCCAGCGCCCGGGCGATCTCCAGTCGGCGCTGCTCGCCGTAGGAGAGGTTGCGGGCCAGCTCGTCGGCGCGTCGGCGGATGCCGACGAACTCCAGCAACTGGTGCGCCAGCTCCCGGCCGGACCGCTCCTCACGCCAGTGCCGGGGCAGCCGCAGCAGCGCCGACACCACGCTGGCGCGGTGGTTGGCGTCCGCGCCCACCTGGACGTTCTCCAGGGCCGTCATCTCCGGGAAGAGCCGGACGTTCTGGAACGTCCGGGCGATGCCGGCCCGGGTGATGGTGTGCTTCTTCCGGCCGACCAGTGACTCGCCGCGGAACCGGATGTCGCCCTCTCGCCGGCGCCGGGCAAACAGACGGCGCCACGCGCTAGATCCTCGCTTAGGAAGAAAGGACGGTTTGTAGACGCCGGTGATCGCGTTGAAGCAGGTGGTCTTGCCCGCGCCGTTCGGCCCGATCAGACCGAGGATCTCGCCCTCCCGGATCTCGAACGAGACCCGGTCCAGGGCGACCACGCCGCCGAACCGCAGCACCAGGTCGTCGACCTGGAGCAGCGTCCCCCGGTCCGTGGTGGCCGTGCCGGACCCACCCGCGGTCCGCTGGGCCGGCGCGGTCTTTCCGACGGCTTCCGCCGCAGCGGACGCGGTCGTCTCCGGCCCGGTGGCCGGCGTACCGACGTCACTCACCGACGGTCACCTCCTTCTCCCGGTCCTTGAGTTCCTGTGTCCGTCGTCGGTTCGGGATCAGACCCTGCGGCCGGAAGATCATGATGAGGATCAGGATCGCGCCGAACAACAGGAACCGGTACTCGAAGGCGTCCGTGTCGCCGATCTTGAGGCCGCGCAGCCGCTCGGGCAGGTACGCGATCAGGGCACCGCCGACGATCACGCCGACGATGTTGCCCGAGCCGCCCATCACCACCCCGGCCAGGATCAGGATCGAGAAGATCAGGTCGAAGTTCTTCGAGTTGATGAAGCCCTGCTGCCCGGCGAACATCACCCCGGACAGCGAACCGATGGCCGCGCCGATGGCGAACGCCCACAGCTTGAACTTGAAGGTCGGCACGCCCATCGCCTCGGCCGCCTCCTCGTCCTCGCGGACGGCGACCCAGGCCCGGCCCACCCGGCTGCGGTCCAGGTTCCGCACCGCGAAGATCACGATGATGATCAACGTGAGTCCGAGCCAGTAGTACGGCCGCGCGTCGATCACCCCGAACAGCGGCGTGCCGTCGGCGTACTGGCCGGGCGGGTGCGGGATGTCGCCGATGCCGCGCTGGCCGCGCAGCGCCGGCGTGGCGGTGGCGATCACCCGGATGATCTCGGCGAAGCCGAGCGTGACGATGGCCAGGTAGTCACCGCGCAGGCGCAGCGTCGGCCAGCCCAGCAGGACACCCGAGATCATCACGACCACGATGGCCACCGGTACGGTCGCCGCCCAGCTCCACTTCGTCCCGAAGTCGCTCTCGTCCGACGCGAGCAGCGCGGTGGTGTACGCGCCGAGGGCGAAGAAGCCGACGTAGCCCAGGTCGAGCAGGCCGGCCTTGCCGACCACGACGTTCAGACCGAGCGCGAGCAGCACGTAGTAGGAGACCGTGAACAGGGTGGTCGCCCAGTCCGTCTCGGTGGTGACCAGGCCGGGAATGGCGATGTTCGGCAGCGCGTAGAAGAAGACCGCGATCAGGACCAGGGCCACCCAGCGTGCCGGTCGGGGCAGGTTTTGCCACCGGTCGCCGAGCACGCCGGTGCCGGAGCGGAGGCGTTCGAGGACGTTTGTCATGCCCGGGCCCTCCCCAGCGACTCGCCGAGCAGGCCGGTCGGCCGGAACAGCAGAATCAGGATCAGAACGACGAACGCCACCACCGGCGTCCACTGCGTACCGAACAGGCCGGAACCCCAGCCCTCCAGCACGCCGAGCAGCAGACCGCCGAGCAGTGCGCCACGCAGGTTGCCGATCCCGCCGAGCACCGCCGCCGCGAAGGCCTTGATGCCGAGGTCGAAACCGGCGAAGAAGTGGGTACCGGTGATCTTGATGTCGTACATCAGCGCGGCGGCGCCCGCCATCATCCCGCCGAGCAGGAAGACCAGCGCGATCACCCGGTCCTTGTTCACGCCCATCAGCGCGGCGGTGTTCGGGTCCTGGGCGATCGCCCGGACGCCCCGACCCAGCCGGGTGCGGTTGATGAACGTGTCCAGCGCGACCATCAGCAGGATCGCCAGCAGCACCAGGAAGACCTGGAGGTTGGTGATCGACGTGCCGGCGACGTTGAACAGTTCCTTCTGCTCGAACAGCCGCGGCGCGCCCCACGGCCGGCGTTTGGTCGCGATGCCCACCGCCTCGGACATCACCACCGAGGCACCGATCGCGGTGATCAGGAAGGTCAGCACCGGCGCGTTGCGCCTCCGCAACGGTCGGTAGGCCACCCGCTCCAGCACCAAGGCGGTGGCACCGGAGGTGAGGGCCGCGGCGACCAGGCCGACGATCAGGTACAGCACCATCGCGCCGAACCCGGGGATGGGCGAGTTCTGGTCCAGGCCCAGCCAGTTCCAGGCGATGATCGCCCCGAACGAGCCGACCATGAAGACCTCGGAATGGGCAAAGTTAATCAGGCGTAGCACGCCGTACACCATGGTGTAGCCGAGAGCGAACAGCGCGTAGATCGCGCCCTGGGCCAGCCCCTGGATGCTCAGGTCCCCGAAGTTGGAGAACAACTGGTTGAAATTCACATCGGTCTCCGAATGAGATCGGACAGCGGACGCGGCCGGGAGGCGATGCTCCCGACCGCGCCGTCCGTCAGCTGGTGGCCCGCCACATCAGGCGACGGGCCACCCCCGGGTCACTGCGTCTTGATCTCCTGATCGGCCTTGATCTCACCGCCGGCGACCTTGTACGCCCAGATCTTCAGGTACTGCGAGTCGAGCTCGCCCTTGTCGGTGAACTTGTAGGTGTTCGCGATGCCCTCGAAGGTCACGCCGGTGACGAACTCCTGCATCTTGGCGGTGGTGGTGTTGCCGCCGTCGATGCCCTTGAGGAAGATGCCGGCCGCGTCGTACGCGATGTCGCTGTACGTACCCGCCTCCTGGCCCCACTTCTTCTTGTAGTTCTCGGCGAAGTTGCCCTTGGCCTCGGAGGCCGGGGCACACGGGCAGGTCAGGACCGTACCCTCGGCGGCCGCCTTACCGGCGGTCTCGATGTAGGCCGGGTCCTTCACGCCGTCCGCGGCGACCAGGGTGGCGGTGACGCCGGCGGCCCGCATCTGCTTCACCAGCAGACCGGCCTCCTGGTAGTAGCCGCCGTAGAAGACCGCCTCCGCACCGGTCGACTTGATCTTCGTGATCACCGGGTTGAAGTCCTTGGTGACGTTCCGCTCGACCTTGTCGTCGCCGACCTTCTGCGCGCCGAGGGCGGTCTTGACGTTGTCGGCCAGGCCGGCACCGTACGCGCTCTGGTCGTCGATGACGAAGACCTTCTGCGCCTTCAGCGTGTTCTTGATGTAGGCGGCGGCGGCCGGACCCTGCGAGTCGTCGTTGCCCAGGCCCCGGTGGAACACCTTCCAGCCCTTGCTGCCCAGGCTGGTCCGGGTCGCCGACGGGGAGATGATCGGCAGCTTCGCCTCTTCGAAGATCGGCGTCGCGGCCTCGGTCTCGCCGGAGAAGGCGGGGCCGACCACACCGATGATCTTCTTGTCCTTGACCACCTCACGGGCCAGGCCGGCGGCCTGCTTCTCGTCGCCCTGGGAATCCTTCTCCACCAGGTCGACCTTGCAGTCCGAGTGCTTCTCGTTGTATTCCTCGATCGCCAGCTTGGCGCCGTTCTTGATGTTGATGCCGAGGTTGGCGGCGTCACCCGTCAGGGCACCGAAGAAGGCGATCTTCAGACCGCACTTGCTGTCCGAACCCGACCCTCCCCCACTACCGCCGGAACAGGCGGATGCGCCCATCACCAGCGCACTGGCGAGCGCCACGCCGCCAACAACACGTACGAGCTTCTGCCTCAAGGCACGAACCCCTTCTCGATTCGGCGGTCCAGAGCACCCGGCGCGTCGGTCCCCGCGGGTGTGATGAACCTGACCACAAACCCGATCTGGGCGGGGACGTTATCCCACCGGCCAACCACGCCGGTAGACCCGAGAACAGGGGTTGACCTAACCGTTACACGGCGTGGTGACTCCAAACATGAACCTGTAAGAGATCGTCGGGCGGGGACCGTCCGCCGGGCCGACCCGCCGGGCCGAGCCCGCCGCACGGGCGGGCGCCTCACCCGGCCGGCTCAGGGCAGCGCGGCGTACCAGACCGCGGCCTCCCGGCCGTCGTCCACCGCGGCCAGCAGCCCGGCCGGATCCGCACCCACAGTGACCGTCGGCGCCGCCGAACCGGGCCCGGCCGGACCGCCACCCGGCGGGGCGCCCGGACCATCCGACGACGTCGGAACCGACCCGCCGGCTCCCGCCGGCGCGGCCAGACCCACGCCGCCCCGCCGGAACCGGCCGGCACCGGCAGCGACACGGCCCGCCAGGCGGGCCGCACCGGCTCCGGCGGCGCGTCCACACCGGACCGGCAATCGCCGACCAGCAGCACCCCGACCACGCCGAACAGCACAGCGGTACGCCCGCGCCGCGCCACCCGGCCGTGCCTGGTGACGTACGACGATCGACGACAGCCCCGGACGGCCCGGCGGTGGCGCTCAGTCCTGCGCCGGAGCCGGCTCGTCGGGCCCCGTCCCGACGATGCCCTCGGCCAGGATCCGCTCGGCCACCTCGCGCATGGTCATCCGGTGGTCCATCGCGGTGCGCTGGATCCACTTGAACGCCTGCGGCTCGGTCATCCCGTACGCGGTCATCAGCGCGCCCTTGGCCCGCTCCACCGTCTTGCGGACCTCCAGCCGGTCGGTCAGCCCGGCCACCTCGGCCTCCAGCGCGGAGATCTCCGAGTAGCGGGACAGCGCGATCTCGATCGCCGGCACCAGGTCGCTCTTCTGGAACGGCTTCACCAGGTACGCCATCGCCCCGGCCGCCCGGGCCCGCTCCACCAGGTCCCGCTGACTGAACGCGGTGAGAATGATCACGGGGGCGATCCGCTCCCCGGCGATCCGCTCGGCCGCCGCCAGGCCGTCCATGATCGGCATCTTGATGTCCAGGATGACCAGGTCGGGCTTCAGCTCCTCGGCCAGGCGGACGGCGGTCTCGCCGTCGCCGGCCTCGCCGACCACCTCGTAGCCCTCCTCGACCAGCATCTCGGCCAGATCGAGCCGGATGAGCGCCTCGTCCTCGGCGATCAGCACCCGCCTGCGCTCCGCCTGCGTCTCGGCCACCGGTCGTACCCCCCAAAAATGCCGCCTGCCTCCGACACCTACGGAACCGGGTGTCGCGGGGTTCAGCGTAGTGGGTAGTCTGTGAGGCGCCAGCATGCCCCGGCATCAATTAGCAGGCCCTGGCACCGAAAAGTCCCTGTACTCCAATCGGCAGAGAGGCGGAGCTCAAACCTCCGACAGTGTGGGTTCGAGTCCCACCGGGGACACCAAAATTGTCGTACGCCGGTTCGAAAATGACCGGGTGCATCCAGTTGAGATCCGCACCCGGGCTCGGCAGCTTTACCTTACGGGCACCTCGGTGGCGGGTGCCGCGCGTGCGGTCGGCCTGCCCTACCGCACCGTATGGCACTGGTGCCATGACCGCCCCGAGCCGAAGAAGGTCGGCACCGCCACACGCTGCTTCCGGTGCCAGCCGTCCGCGACCGTCGACGAGCCGGCCTACGCCTATCTCCTCGGGCTCTACCTCGGCGACGGCCACCTGGTCAACTCCGCCCGGGTGCCGGTGCTGCGGATCGCCTGCGCGGACGCCTGGCCGGGCCTGATCGAGGCCTGCGACCAGGCGATGCGCGCCGTCCTGGCCGCAAAGGTCCAACGGGTGCGGAAGCAGGGCTGCGTCTCGGTGCAGAGCTACGGCACGCACTGGCCGTGCCTGCTGCCGCAGCACGGCCCGGGCAAGAAGCACGAACGGCCGATCGTGCTCACCGACTGGCAACGGGACATCGTCGCCGCCCATCCCGGGCCCTTCCTTCGCGGCCTGTTCCACTCCGACGGTGCCCGGTTCAGCAACCGGGTGAAGGTGCGTGGCAGGTACTACGTCTATCCGCGGTACATGTTTGTCAACCACTCCGCCGACATCATGGGTCTGTGCCAGTGGGCGCTGGACCTGCTGGGCATCGCCTGGCGGATGAACCGACCCGTCTCGCTCTCCGTCGCCCGTCGGGACGCCGTCGCCTTACTGGACCGGTACGTCGGCCCGAAGAACTGATCCGGGACGAGACCGACATGGGACGCGCCACCCTGTCAGTCGGCCCGCAGCGCGTCCAGCGCCGCGTCGATGCCGGCCGCGAGCCGGTCCCGGTCGGCCGCCGCGCGGGAGACCAGGGCCCGGCCGACCGCCGCGGCGAGCCTGACTCCGCTCGCCGCGGCGGTCGACGGGCGCCGGTCGGCCCGCTCCGGTCCGCGCTGACCGGTCGGTCCGTTCGGACCCGGCCGGCCGGTTCGGTCAGTCCGTCGCGCCCGGCGGGCGCCACATCCGGTAGAACGGGGTGCCGTCGGTCAGTCGGATCGCCGACGGCGTCATCTCGGCGTACCCGTGCCGGCGGTAGACGCGCTGGTTGTCGGGGTTGGTGGCCTCCAGGTAGGCGGCCAGTCCCTGCTCGTCCAGGCGGGTGTGGGTCTGCCGCATGAGCGCGCTGCCGAGGCCCTGGCCCCACCGTGCCGGTTCGACAGCGAGGAAGGCCAGGTGCCAGTGCGGCTCCTCGGGATGGTTGCCGTCGAACAGTTCGTCCAGTTCGGTGAACCGGTGCAGGTGCGGGCCGGCGAGGTCGGCGAGCCGCTGTTCGTAGTCGGCCGGGGCGCTCGGTTCGGCCGTGCGGTCGAACCAGACCGCGGTGGCGGACCGGTCGGCGGTCAGCAGCACCTCCCCCGCACCGTCCGCCGCGTGCGCGGTGAGCAGGTGGAAGAAGTCCCGCATGACCGGCAGCCGCCGGTCGGGGTCCGGGACCAGGTAGTGGTTGGCGTCGAGGTGGTCGAAGGACCGGGCGATCAGGTCCGCGGCGAGGCGGACGTCGTCCGCGTCGGTCACCCGTTGGATGGTGGTCGGCGTGGTCATCGCCGGCCCTCCTCGTCGTCGAGCAGTGCGGAGAATCCGGTGGCGCTGGCCGCGGCGGCGCGGGGTCCCAGGCCGATGCCGTCGTAGACGGTGCGGTTGGTGACCCGCAGCACCAGGCCCCAGACCGTGCCGATCACCAGCATGGCCAGCAGGAGCAGCGGCACCACGAAGGCCGGTCCGGTGCCGGGGTCGACACCGAAGAGGGCGTCCAGGTTGGTGACCGCCAGGTAGCTGATGACCAGGAGCAGGACGCTGGCGATGGCCGGCGCGATCGCTCGCCGCCACAGGTTCTCGCCGCGGGCGCCGCGGCCGAAGTAGCCGAGCACGGCGACGCTGGTGGCGGTGATGAGCAGCAGGACGCCGAGGCCGCCGGTGCTGCCGCCCCAGAAGAACAGCTGCACCAGGGGGTCCCAGTCGGCCGCCGCGAACAGAATGATCACCATCAGGCCGCAGACCGACTGGACGAGGGAGGCGTTGCGGGGCGCGCCGTCGGCGGTGGCCCGGCCGAGTACCCGGGGGAAGACCCCTTCCCGGCCGAGGGCGAACATGTAGCGGGAGATGATGTTGTGGAAGGCGATCATCGCGGCCAGCAGCGAGGTGACGAAGAGGGTCTCTCCGATCTGGACGGCGTTGCCGCCGAGCGATCCGGACGCCAGGTTGAAGAACATCTCCGGGCCCTCCGCGCGGGCCCGGTCGACGGCCTGGTCGCCGGCCGCGGAGATCTGCACCCAGGAGGCGAAGGCGTAGAGCACGGCGATGAGGACGATGGTCACGAAGGTCGCCCGGGCCACGGTGCGTTTCGGATCGCGACTTTCCTCGATGTACACCGCGCCCTGTTCGACGCCGGCGAATCCGGTGGCGGCGATGACCAGCAGCGCGCCGGCGCCCGGTCCCCAGAGGCTGCTCGGCGACACCGGGGCCAGGGACGGGCTGAAGCCGTCGGAGAAGAGGATCACGACGCTGTAGACGAGCACCAGCACGGTTTCGCTGATGACCAGGACCGCGAGGACCTTCTCCGACACGCCGACGTCCCGGATGCCCAGCAGGGCGGTGATCAGCCAGGCGACCAAAGCGAGGCCCCACCACGGTAGGTCCAGGCCGGCGGACTGCTTGAGCAGCGGCGCGGCGATGACGCCCAGGCCGCCGTACGAGGCGAACTGGAAGCAGTTGTACGCCACCAGCGCGACCCACGCGGAGCCGACCCCGAGGGGGCGGGAGATGCCCAGGGCGATGTAGGCGTAGAAGGCGCCGGCGTTGGTGATGTGCCGGGCCATCGCGACGTAGCCGACCGCGAAGATGATCAGGGTGAGGGCGACCGCGACCATGGCGATCGACACCCCCGACAGTCCGGTGACGGCCAGGCCGGTCGTGACGACGCCCGCGACGACGGTCAGCGGGGCGATGGACGACGCGATGGACAGGCCGATCCCGGGCGCACCGAGGCGGTCCCGGGCCAGCGCGGAGGACACGACGCTCCGCTCGGACACGCGAGGTGCCGAGGGGCGAGGCGATTGTACGGCGGACAAGGGGTTCTCCTATGGGTGGGGAAGGGAGGAAGGGCCAGGATTTTGGTGGCAGATGGAGGTCGGGGTGTGCCCGGTTACCATCGCGCGCAGGGTCAGCGGGTCATCACCGTTTCGCCGACCGCGGTCTCGGCGTGGTGCAGGATCTCGCGCAGCATGATGTGCATCCGACGCTTGATCTGCTCGGCCAGGCGGACCAGTTCGTGCTGTTCGAGCAGGGCCAGCGTCCGCTGGTGCAGGCCGGTCGCCAGCATCAGCCCGGCCAGCACGAGGTCGAGTTCGGACAGTTCCCGGCCCTTCTGCAGGGCGGTGCTGATCCGTACCGCCGGCCACCCGGTGGCGTTCGTGTCGGTCGGGGTGTAGTAGACGGTCGGCCGACCGAGCAGGCTGCGTCGTTCCTGCCGGCTGACCAGGCCGGTCCGGGACAGCCGGGCGACCACGAGATCGGCTGCCCGGTTGTCGGCGGACAGGAAGGCGATCCAGTCCCGCGCGCGCTGTCCGGCCGGTGTCGGGTCGAGGCGGTGGGACCGGTTACGGCGTTCCTCCTCGATCAGCTGGCTCATCACCGGCGCGAGCGCCGGGTCGTCCGGCAGCGTCGCGCCCGGGACCGGGTACAACCGACCGGAGGAGATGGTCAGGCAGCGCCAGATCACCAGCTCGGTCAGCAGGGCGGCCGCCAGCCCGATGCCGAGCGGGCGGCTGCCGAGTTGGGCGCGACGCACGACCGTGTCGTGGGCGCAGAGCCAGAACTCGTCCGCCAGCGGGATCTGTGCGCTCACGTCGCGCACGACGGGCCGGTGCGACGTGGACGACGGTTGTCGCGTCGGGGCGACGGGTGCCGACAGGCGGCAGCGGGGCGCGCGGTGCCCGGCATAGAGGGGTCCTCCGAGGGATCCGTGGAGTAGCGGTTACTTCACGATCACAATGAGTTCGGGCGTCACCATACTGGAGATCGCCTATGTCGACCATCCGCCTTTGTAAACAGACAAAAAACTTAATGGTCGTTGCGTACCGGCACGCGCCGGCTCCAGACCGTGTTCAGCACCGCTCCGTCGGCCGGCGTGTAGGCCAGCACCAGCACCCGGTCGGCCCGGATCCGGTCGGTCAGGCGGGCCGCCACGCCGCCGGCCTCCGGGACCGGGGCGACGACGATCGGGACGGTGCCCTCCTCGACCAGTTCGTCGACCACGGTGCCGACCCGGGTCAGCGCGCCGGGCCGTGGGGTGAGCCGCAGGACCGCGATGTCGTGCCGGGGCAGTCGCTCCGCCAGCCCGGCCACCAGGAGTTCGGCGCCGCGCCGGGGGCGAGCCGGTCGGTCCGAGCCGTACACCACG
This sequence comes from Micromonospora zhanjiangensis, assembly GCF_042650605.1. Lineage (NCBI taxonomy): Bacteria > Bacillati > Actinomycetota > Actinomycetes > Micromonosporales > Micromonosporaceae > Micromonospora > Micromonospora zhanjiangensis. The sequence goes on from NZ_JBHSBN010000023.1 coordinate 85,028, forward strand.
ACCAGTTCGTCGCTGGTGGCCAGCTCGGCGAGCCGGGCCACCACGGCCGGCGCGTCCGCGCGCAGGGCGGCCTCGTCGACCACGACGACCGAGGTCGCCGTCTCGGTCGACTCCACATCGGACCGGACCGCCAGCCCGAGACCGACCCGGAGGCCGTGCGCCTCGACGTAGTGGGCCACCGCGAGCAGCGTCAGGGCGCTGATGATCCAGGCGGTGGCGGCGGAGTGGCTGAGCCGGTGGACCGCGATCAACGCGAGCGGGGGCAGCAACGCGCCGAACGCGGCGGCCGAGCCGGTGACCCCCAGCAGCGCGCCGACGGTGTCGGGCCGCGCCGCCTTGCCGATCAGCGCCAGCAGCACGCCGCCGGCCAGGCCGTCGCAGACGGCGATCACCGCGATGACGGGTACGGCCAGCCACCACAGCCGGGGCGCCACCGCCACCACGAGGCACAGCGAGGCGGCCACCACGTAGCAGGTCGTCAGCAGCCGTACGGCGGGCCGCCGGTCGGTCAGCCATCCGCCGACCAGCCGGGCGGCGGCGGCGAGCGTCACCACCGCCGCGGTGATCACCAGCGCCGCGTACCAGGACAGCCGGAACCTGATGAACAGGTAGAGCGGCAGGTACATGCTGACCGCGACCAGGCCACCCAGCGCGACCGCGTACAGGGCCGACAGGGAGGTGGTGCAGGCGAGCCGGATCAGCTCCAGGCTCCGGCGGACCGGTGAGCCCGCGCGGTGCACGACGACGTGGTCGCGGAAGGTCAGCGCGGCCAGGCCGGCGAAGCCGACCAGGGCGGCGCCGAGCACGACGGCCGCGCGGCGACCCTCCGGGTCCCAGGCGCGGGCGACGGCGGAGAAGAGCACCGCCAGGGCGGTACCGCAGCTGAAGACCCCGAGGGCGCGGCCGCGATGGCCGTACCGGAAGGTGGTCGCGACGAGCGAGCCGCCGACGACCAGGGCAGTGCCGGCCACCCCGGACACCGCGCCGGCGGCCACCACGGCGGGCAGCCGCCCGGCCAGGCCCATGCCGACGGCAGCGCCCGCGGCGACCAGGCTGACCACCGGGTACGTCAGCCGCGGCCCGTACCGGTCGGTCAGTACCCCGACCGGCAGCCGGGCCAGCGCGGCCACCAGCAGCGGCAGTGTCATCAGCAGCGCGTACGTCGGCCCGGGCGGGACGCCGAACCGGTCGTGCAACTGCGGGCCGAGCAGGATCCAGGCCCGCAGGTTGAGCCCGAGCCCGACGGTGGCCAACAGCAGGACGACGGTCGCGCGGGGTGCCCGCGGTGCCGGCACGGTCGGTCCGCAGGGGTCGTTGATCACCGTCAGCCGCTCCGCGTCATGGCTGTCGTCTCCCGGATCGTCGTCGTGGTGATCCAGCCTGCACCGTCGGTAGTGATCCGCGCCACCCCCGGTGGACCGTCCTCGGCGGGTACGGGCCGATGAGACGAGGGTCATTCCTCCCGGCGACCCGGAAGAAGTCGACCGGGGCCGCAGTTGGCCATCGTGTGATCGACGTACCCCTGTCCGTGCTCGACCTCGCCCCGGTGGCCGCCGGCACCCGGGCCGGGGACGCGCTGCGGCACACCACCGAACTGGCCCGGCGCACCGAGGAACTCGGCTACCACCGGTTCTGGGTGGCCGAACACCACAACATGCCGGGCATCGCCAGTTCCGCGCCGGCCGTCCTGCTCGCCCACCTGGCGGCGCACACCTCGACCATCCGGGTCGGTTCGGGCGGGGTGATGCTGCCCAACCACGCCCCGCTGGTGGTCGCCGAGCAGTTCGGCACCCTGGAGGCGCTGCACCCGGGCCGGGTCGACCTGGGCATCGGTCGCGCGCCGGGCACCGACCAGATGACCGCGCTGGCGTTGCGCCGGACGATGGAGGGCCTGTCCGCGGAGGGTTTCCCGCAGGAGCTGGCCGACCTGATGGGCTACTTCGACGGCTCCTCGGCCGGCCGGATCACCGCCACCCCGGGCCACGGCGACCGGCCGGCCGTCTGGCTGCTCGGGTCCAGCGGTTTCAGCGCCCGGCTGGCCGGGCTGCTCGGGCTGCCGTTCTCCTTCGCGCACCACTTCAGCGCCGCCAACACCGTGCCGGCGCTGGCGTTGTACCGGGAGAGCTTCCGGCCGTCCCGGTGGTTGGACGAGCCGTACGTGATGGTCGCCGTCAGCGCGATCTGCGCCGACACGGACGAGCGCGCCGAGTGGCTGGCCGGGCCGAGTGCGCTGTCCTTCCTGCGGTTGCGGGCGGGTCGACCGCAACCGTTGGCCACGCCGGAGGAGGCGGCCGCCCATCCGTACACGGACCTGGAGCGGGAGTTCGTCCACGAACGCCGGGTGGGGCAGGCGCTGGGCTCGCCGGCGACGGTCCGCCGGCAGCTCGCGGAGTTGCTGGCGCGGACCGGGGCGGACGAGCTGATGCTGACCACGATGGTCTACGACCTCGCCGACCGGTCCCGGTCGTTCGAACTGATCGCCGAGAAGGTGGCCGGCGGCCTGCGCCGACCCGCCTGACCGGGTCCCGGCGGGCCGCGGTGTCCGTCGGCCCGCCGGAACCGGTCCGGTCGCCGCGGGTCAGCGCGCGTCGACCACGGCCCGCAGGAACGAGCGGGTCCGGTCGTGCTCCGGTTCGGTGAAGATCTGCTCGGGTGGCCCCTGCTCGATCACCTTGCCCTCGTCGAACATCATCACCCGGTGCGACACGTCCCGGGCGAAGTGCATCTCGTGCGTGACGATGAGCATGGTGATGTCGGTGCTGTCGGCGATCTCCCGCAGCACGTCCAGCACCCCGGCCACGAGTTCCGGGTCCAGTGCCGAGGTGACCTCGTCGAGCAGCAGCACCTTCGGTTCCATGGCCAGCGCCCGGGCGATGGCCACCCGTTGCTGCTGACCGCCGGAGAGCTGGTGGGGTCGGGCGTCGGCCTTGTCGCTCAGGCCGACCCGGTCCAGCAGTTCCCGGGCCTTCCGCTCGGCCTCGGCCCGGTCGGTGCCCAGCACCCGCACCGGCGCCTCGGTGATGTTGCGTAGGACGGTCATGTTGGGGAACAGGTTGAACTGCTGGAACACCATTCCCACGGACTTGCGCGCCTGGCGCAGGTGCTTCTCGTCGGCGGGCCGGAACCCGTCGCCGTGCGGGACGTGGCACAGCGGCTGGCCGTCGACCCGGATGCAGCCGCCGTCCGGCTTCTCCAGGGTCATCAGCAACCGCAGGATGGTGGTCTTGCCCGAGCCGCTGGGCCCGATCAGGGTGACCCGTTCGCCCGGCGCGACCTGGAAGTCCAGCTCGCGCAGCACGATGGTGTCGCCGAACTTCTTGACGACGTTGTCGAACCGGATGATCGGCTGCGCCGGCCCGGGTCGTTCGACGGTTTCGAGGACGGGTTCAACGGCCAAGGCGGGTCTCCAATCGTCGCAGCGCGATGGCGGTGGGGTAGCTCGCCGCCAGGAAGATCAGGCCGGCCAGCGTGATCGGTTCCAGATAACGGAAGCTGGCTCCGCCTATCGACTGCGACCGTTGCACCATTTCCGGAACGGTGATGAGCGCCAGGAACGGCGTCTCCTTGAACATCGAGATGACGAGGTTGCCCAGGGCCGGTAGCACCCGGCGGACCGCCTGCGGCAGCACCACGCGTTGCCAGGTGTACCGGGGCGGCATGGACAGCGCGGTGCACGCCTCCCACTGGCCCTTGGGTACGCCGTCGATGCCGGCCCGGTACACCTCGGCGTAGTAGCAGGCGTAGTGCACGCCCAGGCCGATGACGCCGGTGGTGAGCGCCGGCAACGTGATGCCGGCCAGCGGCAGCACGTAGAACAGGAAGAAGAGCTGCACCAGCAGCGGGGTGCTGCGGACGAACTCGATGAACCCGCCGACCACCGGGGCCAGTACCGGCACCCGGGCCCGGCGCACGACGGCGAAGACGAGCCCCAGCGCCGCGCCGACCAGGGTGCCCAGCACCGTGGCCACCAGGGTGAACCGGACGAACGCGGTGAGCAGGTCCGGCAGGATCTCCAGGGCGTAGCCCCAGTCCCAGGTCACGCGGCCTCCTTCTCGACGAGCGGGCCACGCAGCCGGAACCGGCGACGGGCCGGCTCGTCCTGTCCGACGGCCGCCTTGGCCCGCCGTTCCAGGAACCGGACGCCCAGCGTGAGCAGGTACGCCAGCACCAGGTAGACCAGCAGGGCCAGCGAGAAGATGAACAGCTCATGCCCCTCGGCGGCGCGGAAGCTCTGGGTCACCGCCGTCACGTCCACGATGGTGATGGTGTAGACCAGTGGCGTCGCCTTCAGCAGTTGGATCAGCAGGTTGCCGAACGGCGGGATCATCCCCACCACGGCCTGCGGCAGGACGACCAGTCGCATCCGTTGGTAGGGCGTCATGTTGAGGGCGACGGTGGCCTCCGACTGGGTCCTCGGCACCGCGTTGACGGCTCCCCGGACCACCTCGGCGCCGTAGGCGCCGTAGTTGAGGCTGAAGGCGAGCACGCCGGCCGCGAGTGGTTCCAACGTCCAGCCGAAGGTGGGCATCACGAAGAAGAGCCACCACAGCTGCACCAGCAGCGAACTGCCCCGGAAGAACTCGATGAACAGCCGGGCCACGAACCGCTGCGGGCGGCCCCTGGACAGCGACAGCAGGCCGAAGGCGAACGAGACGACCAGCGCCCCGGCGGCGCCCAGCACCGTGACGAGCACGGTGATCCAGACGCCGCCGAGCAGGTCGTCGAACCAGGGGGCGAAGGTGGAGATGGCGTCCACGACGACCGACTCAGCCCTGGCAGAGCTTCTCGGTGGTCAGGTCCGCCGGTGGCACGGTCTCCGGGCCGAACCCGAACGGCTGGATCAGCTCCAGCAGCTTGCCGGACTCCCTCAGCTTGGCCAGTTCGCGGTCGAACGCCATACGCAGTTCGTCGCTCTCGTTGCGGAACACGGCACCGCCGGCGCCGATCTGCTCCTTGCCGTCGACGACCGGGGTGAACGGCTCGGTCAGCTCGAAGCCGGAGTTCGGGTTGTCCTTCAGCATGTTGCGCAGCGAGATGCTGGTCAGCGCGAACGCCTGGATGCGGTTCGCCTTGAGGGCGGACAGCCCGTCGCGCTGGCTGGCCACCTCGACGGTCTTGGTGACGCCCTGCTTCTTGCCGAGGCTGGCCTCGACGGAGCCGGGCAGGACGCCGAGGGTGATCCCGGACTTCGCCACGGACGGGAAGTCGGTGATCTGCTTCGGGTTGCCGGCGGGCACCAGGAACGCCTGCGGCGCGACGTAGACCGGCGCGGAGAACTTCGCCTGGGCGCAGCGTTCGGGCAGGATGAACATGCCGGCCGCGACGACGTCGAATCGCTTGGCGTTCAGGCCGGGGATCAGTTGGCCGAACTCGACCTGGACGCCGCGCAGTTCCTTGATGCCGAGCGACGTCCAGATCTCGCGGTGCACCGCCGGGTCCTGCCCGGTCAGGTCGCCGCCCTCCTTGTACGCGTACGGCGCCTCGCCGGCGAACCCGACGGTGAGGTAGCCGCGCTCCTTGGCCTGCTTCAGCAGGCCCTGGCCGCCGGCGCCGGAGTCCGCGGTACCGGTCCGGGAACAACCGGCCAGCGCGCCGGACGCCACCACCGCCCCGGCGGCGGCATACCGGAACAGGTTGCGTCGGGTCACTACACGTTCAACGGCCACGGTCACTCCCTCTGATAGACAAATCGAGTGCCTGGACGGCCGACGCTAGTCAAGATCAGTTAGGGGTACAAATTTGATTGGCGCATTGTGACCAGACCTTAATCACTCTCCGCGAGAAAACGCACCGACACTGAGCGGCGCGCTCTCGCAGATTGAGGCGGAAAGACTACTCTGTGTGACTGGCGGGGAGAGCCGCCACCTGAACCGGTATGTCGTATAAATAGTGCTATGGGGTCTGAGCCGGAGCCTGTTTCGCGACTGATCCATGCGGTACGCCCCGGAGCGCGCGTCGAGCGGCTGGAGCTCTTCTTCGATCTGGTCTTCGTCTTCGCGTTCTTCACCATCACCCGGTCGGCGGTCCGCGACCTCACCGCCGGCGGACTGCTCCAAGGGCTGTTGATCATCGCGCTGCTGTGGTGGTCGTGGTGCGCGCACACCGTGGTCGCCAACCGCGTCCGGCTCGGTGACGGCATCGCCCCGATAGCCGTCTTCGCCTCGATGGCGGCGGTCTTCGTCATCGCGTTGAGCATCCCGCAGGCGTTCCGCAACCAGCCCGGCGGTCTCTACGAACCGCTGGTCTTCGCGCTCGGCTACCTCACCGTACGGACGATGCACCTGGCATTGCATTGGTACGCCGCCCGGGACGACCCGCCGCTGCGCCGGCAACTGCGCCGGCTGGCGCTGTCGATGCTGGTGGCCACCGCGCTGCTGGTGCTGTCCGGACTCGTGCCGGAGTACGTCGGCGGCCGGCACCAGACCCTGCTGAAGTTCACCTTCTGGATCCTGGCCGTCGCCGTCGAGTACGGCGTCGGGATGGCCATCGGGGTGTGGGGCTGGGCGGTCGCCTCCGCCGGCCACTGGGTCGAACGGTTCGAACTCATCATCATCGTCGCGTTCGGCGAGACCATAATCGGAATCGGCGTCGGCAGTGAACTGACCGGGGAGTCGATCACCTGGATCACGGTGCTCGCCTCGGTGCTCGACATCGTCATCCTGGCCATCCTGTGGTGGACCTACTTCGACGTCGTCGGCCCGGCCGCGCAGAGCACCATGCACGGCACGCACGGACCGGCCCGGGTGGCGCTCGCCCGGGACGCCTACGTGTACCTGCACCTGCCCATGGTCACCGGGCTGATCGCGCTGGCCCTGGGCGGTGAGTTGCAACTGCGTCACCTCGGTACCGTGGGCGTCGACCTCGGCGCGCCGCAGCCGGACAGCGCCGTGCCGCTGACCTACAGCGGCGTCGCTCTCTACCTGCTCGGACTCATCGGCTTCCAGCTCCGCGCGCTGGGAACGCTGCTGTGGAGCCGGCTGGTCGCCGTCGCCCTGCTCGTCGCGTCGATCCCGGTCGCCGACCGGCTGCCCGCGCTGGCCGCTCTCGGCATCCTGGCCACGGTGTGCGTCCTGCTCCAGGCCACCGAGTTCGTCGCCCTCCGACAGTCCCGGCAAGTGCTGCACGAGGCGATCCGGCGGGAGCGGGCCGCGCACGAACGGCGGGAGACCCAGTGGCGGCGCGAACCGTACCGGTGACGGTGCGGCCCGGCGCGGCGGACCGGCGGGGTCAGACCCAGGCCTCCGGATCGGCGGCCAGTTCGCGGACCCGGGCGGGCAGCTTGCCGGAGGCGACGTCGGCGATGGAGACCAACTCCAGGATCTCCCGTTCGCTGGCCCGCAGCGCGATCCAGACCTCCTGCAGGGCCTGGGCGGTGCCCCGGTAGCCGAGGTTCTCCGGGCGCTGGCCCCGGATGTTGGCCAGCGGACCGTCGACCACCCGGATCACCTCGGCGAGGGAGATCTCCGCCGCCGACCGGGCCAGCCAGTAGCCGCCCTCCGGGCCACGCTGGGCGTGCACGATGCCGCCCCGGCGCAGTTGCAACAGGATGCTCTCCAGGAACTTCGGCGGGATCTCCTGGGCGCGGGCGATCTGCTCGGCGGTGACCGGCCGGCGGGCCGGCGCGGACCCGCCGACGGCGGCCGCCTCCTGCTCGGCGGTGGAGGCGGCCAGTTCGGCGACGGCCCGCAACGCGTAGTCGACCCGGGCGGAGAGACGCATCCGCCCAGGCTATCGGGCGCCGTCGGGACGCCCGCCGGCCGGTCCGGGTCGGTCGGTGGTCATCAGGCGCCGACCCGGCGCAGCAGCCCTTCCTGTACGGCGCTGGCGATCTGCCGCCCGTCGGCGGTGAACATCCGGCCGGTGGCCAGGCCCCGGGCGCCGGAGGCGGACGGGCTCCAGCAGTCGTACAGGAACCACTCGTCGGCGCGGAACGGCCGGTGGAACCACAGTGCGTGGTCGAGGCTGGCGCCGACCACGCCGCCCGGTCCCCAGACCTCGCCGTGCACCGAGAGCACCGAGTCCAGCAGCGTCAGGTCGGAGGCGTAGGTCAGGGCGCAGGCGTGCAGCAGCGGGTCGTCCGGCAGCTTTCCGTCGATCCGCATCCACACCCGTTGGTGCGGGTCCGCCGGCCGGTCGCCGGGGGCGACCCAGCCGGGCTCGCCGACGTACCGGACGTCGATCGGTCGGGGGATCTGACCCCAGATGCCCAGCCGGTCCGGGTAGCGCGACAGCCGGTCGGCCATCGTCGGCACGTCCTCCGGCCCCGGTACGTCCGGCGGCACCGGCGCGTGGTGGTCCAACCCCTCCTCCTGCCGCTGGAAGGAGGCGGACATGAAGAAGATCGTCTTGCCGTGCTGCAGGGCCACCGAGCGGCGAACCGAGAACGACCGGCCGTCGCGGATGTTCTCCACGTCGTACTCGATCGGCTCGGCGGGGTCACCGGGTCGGACGAAGTAGCCGTGCAGCGAGTGCACGAACCGCTCCGCGTCCACGGTACGACCGGCCGCCACCAGCGCCTGCCCGGCCACCTGCCCGCCGTAGACCCGCTGCGGGCCGACCGGCGGGCTCATCCCGCGGAAGGTCATCCCGCCGACCTGCTCCAGGTCGAGCACCTCGAGCAGTTGGTCGACGGCGGCCTGACCGACCAGGGACCCCGCGCCGGTCATCGCAGTGACCGGGCCGAATGCTCGTCGACCAGCGACCCGAGCTGGTGCACCCGCAGCGTGTTGGTGGAACCCGGGCTGTCCGGCGGGCTGCCCGCGACGATCACCACGTAGTCCCCCGGGTTGGCCAGGTCGATTCCGAGCAGGGCCTGGTCGACCTGGCGGAACATGTCGTCGGTGTGCTGCACGAACGGCATCAGGAAGGTCTCCACGCCCCAGGACAGGGCGAGCTGGTCGCGGACCTCCGGCACCGGCGTGAAGGCCAGCAGCGGCAGGTCGCAGTGCAGCCGGGACAGCCGGCGGACGGTGTCCCCGGTCTGCGAGAAGGCGACCAGCGCCTTGGCGCCGATGTTGCGGGCGATCTGCGACGCGGCGACGGTGAGCGCACCGCCGTGGGTACGCGGGTCGTGCTGCAGCCGCGGCACACCGAACGACCCGCCCTCGGTGGTCGCCACGATCTTGGCCATGGTGGAGACGGTGAGCACCGGGTACTTGCCCACGCTGGTCTCGCCGGAGAGCATCACGGCATCGGCGCCGTCGAGCACCGCGTTGGCCACGTCGGAGGCCTCCGCCCGGGTCGGCCGGGAATTCTCGATCATGGAGTCGAGCATCTGGGTGGCGACGATGACCGGCTTGGCGTTCTCCCGGCAGAGCTGCACGGCCCGCTTCTGCACCAGCGGCACCTGGTCCAGCGGCAGCTCCACGCCCAGGTCGCCACGGGCCACCATGACACCGTCGAAGGCCGCCACGATCGCCTCCAGGTGGGCGACGGCCTCCGGCTTCTCGACCTTCGCCAGCACCGGCCGGTGGACACCGACCTCGGCCATGATGCCCTGGACCAGCTTGATGTCCTCGGCCGAGCGGACGAAGGACAGGGCCACCAGGTCCGCCCCGAGGCCGAGCGCGAACCGGAGGTCCTCGGCGTCCTTGTCCGACATGGCCGGCACACTGACCGCCACGTTCGGCAGCGAGACGCCCTTGTTGTTGGAGACCGGACCGCCCTCGGTGACCAGGCAGCGGATGTCGTTGCCGTCGACCGCGCTGACCTCGACCGCCACCTTGCCGTCGTCGATCAGCAGCCGGTCACCGACCTGGACCTCCTGCGGCAGCCTGCGGTAGGTGCAGGAGACCCGGTCCTTGGTGCCGACGATGTCGTCACCGGTGATCACCACCGAGTCGCCGGTACGCCACTCGTGCGGGCCGTCGGCGAACCGGCCGAGTCGGATCTTGGGGCCCTGCAGGTCGGCCAGGATGGCCACCGCCCGCCCCGTCGTCTCGGCGGCCCGCCGGACGAGCCGGTACACCTTTTCGTGGTCGTCGTGGCTGCCGTGGCTGAAGTTGAGCCGAGCCACGTCCATGCCGGCCTCGACCAGTCCCCTGATCCGCTCCGGGGACGACGTGGCGGGTCCCAGCGTGCAGACGATTTTCGCGCGGCGTGTCACGCCCATCAGGCTAGTCTCTCCCCCGGGTCGACCCAGCTGCCGATCCCTGTCGGAATTCAATACTTTTGTCCAACGCCGCGTGGCGGCCGGGTGGCCGGCGGGAGTATCGATACGCCGGGGGCGTCGGGGCGGGCATCAACGACCGCGAGGACAGAGCGTACTCGCCGGGCCCGACCCCCGGCGTCCGACCCGGCCCCGGTGCCGCCGAACGGCCGTCCGGGCCGTGGCCCACCGGCGCTCCCGTCCGGGCCGTGGCCCGCCGGCGCTCAGGGTGCCGCGCCGGGCTGGAACGCGTCCACGCTGATCACCCCGTGCCGGCACACCGGGTCACCGGGCCAGCCGGCGCGCAGCTGGCTGGTCTCGTCCGGCGGGATCACCTTGATCGCCATCGGTCGTGGCTGGCAGCTGCCCTGCTGCGGCTCGTCCACGTCCGGCTGGGCGTTCCAGGTCAACGCCGCGTAGACCTTCCCGCCGGGCGCCACGGTGACCAGCGTCGGCGGACCACCCCGGTCGGTCACCACCCGCCGGGCCGTGGTGGGGATCTCCGTACCGTCCGCGGCGACCAGCTGCAGGCCGGGATAGCCGTAGACCCGGCAGCGCACGCCGGAGGTGTTGGTCAGGGTGAGCCAGCCGGCGTTGAGCCCGGTGCTGGCCGCGGCCTCGTCCTCGGTCATCGCCAGCGACAGTCCGTCGGTGTGGCAGCGCCCGATGTCGGGCGACGGCGGCTTCCGGCCGTCCGGTCCGTCACCGGGCAGCACGTCGGCGTCGGCCGAGCCGGACCGGCCCGGATCGACGCTCGGCGAGCCGACGCCGGCGGTCGGGCGGGTCGGACCCGCCGATCCGGACAAACTCGGCATGACCGGTCGGTCGGTCGGCCCGAGGGTGGCCGACGACGGCAGCGGCGCCGCGGCGAGCCGGCTGAGCAACCCGACACCGCCCACGACGACCACCAGCCCGGCCGCCGCGAGTACGGCCGTCCGGCGCTGCCGCCGCCGGCGGACCCGGACGAACACGCCCGTCGCGTCCGGGCGGCCCACGCCGGTGCGTACGGCGTCGGTGAGCGCGTCGAACGCGCGGCGCAGCTCCGGGTCCGGGTCCCCGCCGGTACGCCGTTGCGCCGGCACCCGCCCGCCGGTCACGACCGGCCCTCGCGCGGCGCCGGCTCCGCCGGGTCGCGCAGCAACTCGGCCAGCGCGTGACGGCCCCGGAACAGCCAGGACTTCACCGTGCCCTCCCGGACGCCGAGCAGCTCGGCGATCCCGGCCACCGGCATGTCGGCCAGGTAGTGCAGCACCAGTGCCCGGCAGTGCTGCGCCGGCAGCCGGCGCAGCGCGTCGGTCAGCCCCACGTGGTCGGCCGAGATCTCCGGGACGTGCTCGGGACGCAGCCGGGACAGGTACCGCCGGGCAACCGACCGGCGGCGGGCCTGGCTGATCGCCAGATTGGCCGCCACCCGCTTCACCCAGGCCACCGGGACGTCCCGGGACTCGACGGTCCGCCAGTGCTGCCAGGCCCGGCAGAACGCCTCCTGGGCCAGGTCGTGGGCGTCCGACATGCCACCGGTCAGTGCGTACAGCATCGCCACCACGTCGCCGAAGCTCGCCTCGTAGAACTCCCGGAAGGCCTCCTCGGCCGGCCGGTCCCAGACCGGTGACGTCGGCGCGCCACCGTCGGACTCCACCGACGCCACCGGGGGAGGCTGCCGCACCGGCGAGCCCCCTTCCGACGCCGCCGACCGTTCGACGGGTGGCCCGGAACCGTCCGGCACCGGTCGACGGAGCAAGGTCACGGTCCCTCCGGCGTCATCCACGGCATCTCCCCTCACCGGAGCCCCCAACGGCGGCTCGACCCGATGGCCGGCACCGCGACGTCCCCCATGGACGCCCGACCCGGACGGAAGGTTGCGGTTGACCGGAACTTACCTTCCGCGCGCCACCGTCCCGGGTGTCCGGACCGGGATCCGACAGCCGGTCCGTCGGCCCGGACCGGCCGCCAGCAGCCCGGCGACGATCAGGTACGGCACCGCGAACAGGGCGAACACCGGACCGTGTCCGGCCACCGTGGACGCGGCGGCGTACCCGCCGTACACGGCGAGGGTGGCCAGGTCGGTGCCCAGACCGGCCAACGAGGTCACCGTGGCCCGGCTCGGTCCGGCGAGCCGGTCCTGCAACCGCGCGTCGACCACGACGGTGACCGCCTGGAAGACGCAGAACGCGACCGCGACCGGCAGCAGTCCGGCCGGTCGACCGGAGAGCGCCCCGCCGGCCAGCGCCACGGCGGCGAACGCCAGCACCAGACCCGTCGCCCGCCCGCCCAACCGCCGGCACGGCCCGGCGAGCAGCCCACCGGCCGCGACCCCGACCCAGACCATCAACAGCAGCCACGGCACCGACCGGTCGGACACCCCGGTGCCGGCCGCCAGCAGCGGGACGTACTCGTCGAGGGCGCCCCAGACGGCGGTGACCGCCGGGACGAGCAGCAGCGCCGTCCGTACCGACCGGTCCCGCCGGACCTCGGCGAGCCCGGCCCGCAGGGTCGCCAGGTACCCGCGGTCGCCGCCGGTGTCCGACGGACCGGCGGTGTCCGACGGTCCGGCGGTAGCCACCGTGGACCGTCGGCGGTGTTCCGGCAGCGCCGCCGCGGCGGCGGCGGCGAGCAGGCAGCCGGCGACGCTGACCGCCCCGACGGCGGGATACCCGCCGGCGTCGAGCACCGGGCCGGCGGTGGCGATGGCCAGCACCACGGCGACCAGGCCGGCGGACCGCGCCCGGCCCATCACCGTGGGGTACCGGTCGGCCGCGCCGCGGAGCGCGAGCTCCTCGTAGACCAGCGCCTCCAGGGCGCCGGACTGCAGCGCGCCCTGGACGCCCCACAGGACGAACCCGACCGCGAACACCCCGTACGACGGGACGAGCACCCAGAGGCCGAACCCGGCGCCGGCCGCCAGCGGGCCGACCACCAGCAACAGCCGACGGGACACCGCGTCGGCCAGCACACCGGACGGGACCTCCAGCAGCAGCCCGGTCACCGACCAGAGGACGAACAGCGCGGAGATCTGCGCGGTGGACAGCCCGGTGTCGGCGAACAGCAGCGCGTACACCGGGTAGATCGGACGCAACTCGTCGAGGAACGAGTAGACGTAGAGGGTGGCGGACAACCGCCGGACGGGCGCCGACGGACGCGCGCCGGCCACCCGGAACGAAGATGTGCTCATGAGGCCTTCCCGCGGGGACGATACGGACACCGGGCAGCGGGCAAGCCCGGCGGTCCGCGGCAACACGCCCCGCCTCGACCTCTAGATGTGCGTCAACATCGCCACGTCATGACGGCGACTGTAGCGGACCGGGCCCCGGTTTCGGGACCGCCCGGAGCAGGACAGCAGCCGCGGCGCGGTGTCCGGCGGGGTCACCGCCAGCGTGGCCGGCCCGCCCCCGATCCCGTCGCCGGTGGCCTTCACCACCGCCTCCTTGCGGGTCCATTGACTTCCTCCACCGCCATGAATGGCGGGAATCCCCTCCACGCTGCGCGTGGAACGCGCAGCGTCCGGGCGGGTTCCTGCTTCACCGCGCGGTGCCGGGACGAGTCTCGGTCCTACCCACGCTCCACAGGCGTTTTCCGTCTCCGCAAGCCCTGCGGCGACGTTTCGTGCTCGGACCCGAGCTTGGTTATCGCCCGGACCCGTTCCGACCGTACCACGGTCAACGGCACTGCTCGGGCCTTGGCGGCCCTCCCAGCGCGGGCCTTCACCCCCGGCCTGAAGGCCGGAGCACTGGCCCGCATTCCGGTAGCGCATCAGGTCACGCGACCGGTCCGGACCGGGCCGGTCGCGCACAGCGCCACGCCCACCCAGCGGCCGGAGTGCGTCAACGACACGTACGCCGGACCGTGCGTCGGGACCACCTGCGGCTTGCCGTGGGCGGCGCCGCACCGCGCGCAACTCCGGTCGAACCGTACGTCGGCCGGGGTGACCCGCAGGGCGTCGGCCACCACGAGCCGGGCCAACGCGTGCGCGACGAGGAACCGGTCCCGGTCCTCCGGTCGGACGAACCGGTCGAGCCGGGGCCGTTCCTCGTCGTCGAGCAGGTCGACCAGCCGGGCCGCCGGATTCCGGGCCTCGGCCCACCAGAGGTCGACGTCGGTCATGCGTCCACGTCCCGTCCACTCGGCTCGCGTCCGAGCCGGAGCATAGGCGCCGGGTCATCCGTTCCGGTAACCCATGGGTGGTCAACCGGTCACCGGTGAACTCCCGCTGTCGGTCCGGTAGCCGGCACCGTTCGGAGGAACGTAGCCGGCATCGATCCAGGCTAACGTGCCCGGGTGACGTCCGACGTGACCATTCAGCTGCCCCGTGTCCCCGCCGAACCGGACGATCCGTGGCACCGTCCGGTATTTGCCTGGGGGCCGGTCGGGTTGGTGGCCGGGGTCCTCGCGGTGACCCTGATGGCCACCAGCGGTGGGTACGGCTACCACCGCGACGAGCTGTACTTCCGGCTACTCAGCCAGGACCTGAGCTGGGGCTTTGTGGACCAACCGCCGGCCACGCCGATCCTGGCCTGGCTCAGCACCTCGATCTTCGGCGACAACCTCTTCGCGTTGCGGTTCCCCGGCGCGCTGGTGGTCGCGGCGACCGCGGTGCTGACCGCGCAGCTGGCCCGGGAGTTCGGTGCCGCCCGGGGCGGCCAGCTGCTCGCCGCGCTGGGTGTCGCGTCGGTGTTCCCGCTGACCTTCGGCCACGTCCTGTTCACCGCGACGCTCGACCTGCTCGTCGGCGCGGCGGTGCTGCTCTGCGTCACCCGGGCACTGCTGCGGGACGTCCGCTGGTGGCTGGCGGCCGGCGGGGTCGCCGGTCTCGGGCTGTACAACAAGTACCTGATCGTGCTGACCCTGGTCGCGATCGTGGCCGGCCTGCTGCTGGCCGGCCACCGCCGGACGGTGGCGTCCCACTGGTTGTGGGCCGGCGCGGCGATCGCCCTGCTGGTCGGCGCCCCCAACCTGATCTACCAGGCCACCCACGACTGGCCGCAGTTCACCATGGCCGGGGCCATCGCCCGGGACAAGGGCACCGAGTCGCGGCTCATGTTCCTGCCGATGCAGCTGGTTTTGCTCGGCCTGTTCCTGGCGCCGGTGTGGATGGCCGGGCTGGTCCGGCTGCTGCGCGACCCGGCCCTGCGACCGGCCCGGTCGCTCGCGTTCGCCTACCCGGTGTGCTGCGCGTTGGTGCTGCTGAGCGGCGGCCAGCCGTACTACACCCTGGCCCTGGTCCTCGGCCTGTACGCGGCCGGATGCGCGCCGACCGTGCGCTGGCTGGCCGGTCGGCCGGGCCGGCGGCTGGCGCTCGGCGTCGCGGTGGTGCTGAACGTGGCCGTCTCCGTCGTGACGGCGCTGCCGGTGATCCCGGCCGGGTCGCTGGCCAGGACGCCGGTCGCGGACGTCAGCCAGGCCGTGAGCGACCAGATCGGCTGGCCGGTGTACGTGGCGCAGGTGGCCGAGGTCTGGCGGTCGCTGCCGGCCACCGACCGGACCCATGCGGTGATCATCACCGCCAACTACGGCGAGGCGGGGGCGCTGGACCGCTACCGTGCGGTGCACTCGCTCCCGGCCATCTACAGCGGACAGAACGAGCTGTGGTTCCGGGGCCGGCCGCCGGACGACGCGGACGTGGTGATCCTGGTCGGCTTCTCGGACAACAGCCTGTTCGACACCACGTTCGACTCCTGCCCGGTGAGCGGAAAACTGGACAACGGCATCGGGGTGCCGAACGAGGAGCAGGGCGCCGAGATCCGGATCTGCCGTGGCATCCGCCGGCCGTGGGGACAGCTGTGGGCGCGGTTCCAGCACTACGACTGACCACCACGACCGGCGGCGACCGGGTCAGTACCGGCCGAGGTTCCGCACCGGGCTGAGCACGATCCGCGGCGACGCGCCCGGGTCCAGCCAGCGCAGCACGCCGACCAGCGGCTCGTGGGCGAGGCTCACGCAGCCGGCGGTCGGCCCGGCACCGGTGCTGTGCTGGTGCAGGAAGATGCCGCTGCCGGCGTACGGCACCGGGGCCGCGACGGTGGGTGGCATGTTGTATGTGATCACCGCGAAGTGGGTGTACTGCGGGTCGTAGCGCCACAGCGCCTCGCTGTACCCGCCGGGGCTCACCGTGCTGTGCTGGAAGGTGTTGTAGGCGGCGGACTCCGGGTTCTCGTTCCACCAGTCGTCGACCACCACCCGGTGGTAGGCGTGGCGCACGCCCGGGTCCGCCGCGATGCCGTACATCGTGGCGCCGATCGCGTAGACCCCGGTCGGGGTGGCGGCCAGCCCTTCGGCGGGATGGTCGGTGAAGCCCTCGGCCCCGATCCGGGCCGACACCCCCGGGTTGACGAACCGCCACACCCCGCCGACCCGCTCGTACGTCTGCAGGGTGGCGGTGGTGGTGGCGTAGTCGGGGCCGTGGACCACGATCACCTGGGTGGTCTGCGGCGGCAGGGTGGTCAGCCGGGCGGCCAAGTTGACCGGCTGGACGGCGGGCCCCCACCGGTTGACGGCGGCCTCGGCGGCGGTCCCGGCGGTCAGCACGGGCGCGACCGCGCCGACCGCCGTCGCCCGCAACAATGATCTGCGATTCACGCCGTCATTGTGCGCGGGCTGTTGTCGGCCGCGCCACCTGGCCACCCTGAGCACCGTCCGTCCGGACGGCACGCCGCATGTCGTACCGGTCGGGGTGACGGTCGACCTGGTGGCCGGGCTGGCCCGTGTGATCACCTCGGCCGGATCGCACAAGGCGCGTCTGGTGGCCGCCGCCGGGGCGGCCGGCATCCCGGTCGCGCTCTGCCAGGTCGACGGCCGTCGGTGGGTCACGGTCGAGGGCCGGGCGGTGGTCCGGGACGACCCGGCCGCGGTGGCCGAGGCCGAGCGCCGGTACGCCGAGCGCTACCGCCAGCCGCGTCCCAACCCGGAGCGGGTGGTCCTCGAGGTCACCGTCAGCCGGATTCTCGGCAGCCTCTGACGCGTCGGGAACCCGCCGCCGGCGGCATAGGGTGGCTGCCATGGACATCGGAATCGGACTGCCGAACACGTTGCGCGGCCCCGGCGCGGCCCTGCCGGAGTGGGCCCGCCGGGCCGAGGAGCGCGGCTTCGCCGCCCTGGCCACGATCGACCGGATCGTCTACCCGAACTACGACTCACTGACCGCGCTCGCCGTGGCGGCCGGCGCGACGTCCCGGATCCGGCTGCTCACCGACATCCTGCTGGCGCCGGCCTATCCGCCGGTGTGGCTGGCCAAGGCCAGCGCCAGCCTGGACGCGATGTCCGGCGGCCGGCTCACCCTGGGGCTGGGCGTCGGCGGCCGGCCGGACGACTACGCGGCGATGGACCGGCGGTACGAGCGGCGCGGCCGGCTGATGGACGAGACGCTGGACCTGCTGCACCGGTCCTGGGCCGGCGAGAGCGTCACCGGCGACGCGCACCCGGTGGGTCCGGCGCCGGCCGCCGGTAACCGGATTCCGATTCTGATCGGCGGCACCTCCGACGCCGCGGTGGACCGCACCGTGAAGTACGCCGAGGGCTGGACCGCCGGTGGCGGCAGCCCGGACCAGGTGGCCGGGATGGTCGGCACGGTACGGCGGGCCTGGCGGGACGCCGGCCGGGACGGCGAGCCGCGGTTCGCCGCGATGGTCTACTTCGGACTGGGCGACGACGAGGCGTCCCGGTCGGCGCTGACGCACTACTACTCGTTCCTGGGTGACCAGGTGGCCGGCGCGGTCGCCGGTTCGGCGGTCCGCTCGGTGGAGGCGGTGCGGGAGTCCGTCCGGCGCTTCGCCGAGGTCGGCGTCACCGAACTGCTGTTCTACCCGAGCATCGCGGCGGTCGACCAGGTGGACCGGCTCGCCGACGCGGTGTTCTGAGCCGGATTTTCCCTAGGGGACGCCGGAAGGGTGACACCGGGGACATCCCGGGTCGATCCCCGGTGTCACCGAACCAGGGCTGTTCCGTCGGTGCGGGATGTGGTCGGCTGGTCGGACGCACATCCAGCGACGAATGGAGCTGTCTGTATGCGAAGCATTTTCCGACGCGCGGCCGGCGTCTCGCTCTCGGCCGTCGTCCTGCTCGGCGCGGGGTGGGGGCCGGCCGGCGCCGCGTCCGCCGCCCCGGCCGGTCCCGCCGCCCCGGCCGGTCCCGCCGCCCCGGCCGGTCCCGCCGCCCCGGCCGGTCCCGCCGCCGCGGCGGGTTCCGCCGGTCCGGCCGGGGCCGGTCCGGCCGGCTGGCGGCCCGGGCGGCTCGACTGGCAGCCGTGCCCCGAGACGCCCGACGACGCCACGCTGCGCTGCGCCGGTCTGGAACTGCCGATCGACTGGGCCCACCCGGCGGCCGGGACGTTCGAACTGGCGCTGGCCCGGCACGCCGCGACCGATCCGGGCGCCCGGATCGGCCCGCTGCTGATCAACCCGGGTGGTCCGGGTGGCTCCGGGGTGTCCTACGCCCTGCGCGCGCGGGACGAATTCACCCCGGACGTGCTGCGGCGGTTCGACATCATCGGCTTCGACCCGCGCGGGGTCGCCCGCAGCAGCCCGGTGCGCTGCTCGCGCGACCTGCTCGCCGCCGGGCCGGCCGGGCTGCCGGAGAGCCAGGCCCAGTACGACCAGCTCCTGGACTACAACCGTCGGCTGGCCCGGGACTGCCGGGCGCACACCGGTCCGATCTTCGACCACGTCGACTCGGTCAACGTCGCCCGGGACATGGACGCGATCCGGGCCGCCCTCGGCGAGCGGCAGATCAACTACTACGGGATCTCCTACGGGACGTTGATCGGCCAGATGTACGCGGAGCTGTTCCCGGACCGGGCCCGGGCCCTGGTGATCGACAGCAACATGGACCACAGCCTCGGCACCGGGGCGTTCATGCGTACCGAGGCGGTCGGGGCCGAGACCAGCTTCGGCGAGTTCGCCGCCTGGTGCGATCGGGCCGCCACCTGCGCTCTGCACGGCCGGGACGTGCCGGCGGTCTTCGACGACCTGATGCGCCGCGCCGACGCCGGCACCCTGGTCGATCCGGACAGCGGCACGAAGCTGACCTGGCTCGACCTGAGCAGCGTGGCGCGCGGCGCGTTCTACGGGCCGTACTGGTCGGAACTGGCCGACTGGCTGGCCGCCCTGGACGGGTCGACCGCCGCCATCGCGGCCCGGCCGGGTGCCGACGCGCGCCGGCCGGTTGGTCCGCTCACCCGGCTCGGCGCGTCCGGCCGGGCCGACCGGACGGGGTTCGGCCGGGCCGACGAGGAACTGGCCGAGTATCCGCTGCCGGTCTTCTGCGAGGACTGGTCGCTGCCGGTCGGCGGCTTCGCGCAGTGGTCTCGGTATCTGGCCGAGTCCCGCCGGGTGGCACCGCACATGCGGGCCTCGACGATCGCGCTGGGCGTCACCGCGTCCTGCCTGGCCTGGCCCGGGCCGGTGAACAACCCGCAGCACCGGCTCCGGGTCCGCACGTCGACGCCGCTGCTGGTGACGAACTCCTGGTACGACCCGGCCACGCCGTACCAGTGGGCGCAGGCGGTGGCCGACCAGGTGGGCGACCGTGGCCGACTGCTCACGTACCAGGGGTGGGGTCACGGCGTCTACGGGCGTACGCCGTGCACGACGGGCGCCGTGGACCGGTACCTGATCGACCGAGCGTTGCCGCGGCGCGGCGCGACCTGCGCCCCGGCGGCTGACCCGGAGCCGCAGGAGCGCGCCGGTACGCGCTCCCGGGTGCCGACGGCACCGCCGGCGCCGGCCTGGCCGGGCTGGTCCACCGGGCGGTTCTGAGCCAACCGGCCGGCGGGCCGACGGGGACATCCGTCGGCCCGCCGGGCTCACTCAGTGACCGAACACACTCTCCAAAACTCCCTATCTGACCATTCAAAGGGTAGGTTAGGGAGTCATGGAGCGCGACTGGTACTCGGTGGATCAGGTCGCCGAGCGGCTCGGGCTGCACGTGCGCACGGTTCGCGGCTACATCCGCGACGGACGGCTGCCGGCGGTCCGGATCGGCAAGCAGTACCGCGTCGCGCGGGCCGACCTGGCCGCGTTCACCGCCCGACCCGGTCCGCCGGCCCGGCCCCGCGACGCCACCACCCGGCCACGGGTGGACGTCTCCGCCGTCGTGGAGTGCGACGGCCTCACCGCGACCGCCGCCGACCGACTCAGCACCCTGCTGGTCGCCGGCGCGCAACTGCGCCGGGACGACCCGGAACCGCTGCAGATCCGCACGGCGTACGACGAGACGCGCTCCCGGCTCAAGGTCATCGTCCTGGGCGGCGCCGCCGCGACGGCCGATGTCCTGCGCACCGTCCACGACATCCTCTCGACGGAGAACGACATGCTCCCGACCGACCCCGACGAACCGGTGGTGCCCCGTGACTGACCTAATGACCGAGCGCCGTGGCGTGCCTGTGCTGGTCTGCGACGAGGCGGGTCCGCCGATCGCCGGCACGCAGGACGCCCTCGACCTGATCGGCGCCGCCTTCTCCGGCGCGCAGGTGGTGGCCGTACCCGCCGCCCGGTTCGGCGACGACTTCTTCACCCTGCGCACCGGGCTGGCCGGGGAGATCATGCAGAAGTTCGTCAACTACCGCATCCGCCTGGTCGTCGTCGGGGACCTCTCCGCCCGGACCGCGGGCAGCACCGCGCTGCGCGACCTGGTGGCCGAGTCCAACCGGGGCGACCAGGTGTGGTTCGTCGCCGACCTCGACGAACTCGACGCCCGGCTGGCGCGATGACGCGCCCCACCGGGCGACCCGCGGACCGGACCGTCACCGGACCGGGACGTCCCGGGTGCCGATGTCCGGCGGCACGTCCCGGGTGATGCCGCGCAGCCACACCTGCACGGCCGTACCGTCGTCGGTGAGCTGGACGAAATGCCGGCCGGCCACGGCACCCCGGTCGCACCAGGGGCGGGCCAGGTAGCGGCCGACCACCCGGCCGGCGCCGGCCAGGCCCGGTTCGCGCAGCTCGGCCACCGTCCGGTCGCCGTCGCGGACCCGCCCGTTCGGCGGGCCGGAACCGGCGGCCAACCTCAAGTCCACGACAAGATCTCACCGGGACGGTCCGATTCGGACGCCTGTACTCCTAGCCTGTCTCGTAACGTTCGCCGGCTGCCGGGAACGCCCGCCTCCCGGCGGGCCGCCACCGAATCACCGCCGGCGTTCCGCCAACGGGGCTCGTGCGGGCCGGGTCCCGGTGCCGGTGAGGGTCCGGTCCGACGGTCGGAGGGGGCCGCCGGACCGGACCGACGGCGGCGCCGTGCCCGTGCGGCGGGTCAGCGCCACCCCGACCAGGACGACCGCCATCCCGGCGACGACCCGGAGCCCGACCGCCTCGCCGAGCACCACCGCGCCCAGCGCCACCGACACCACCGGCAACAGGTAGCCCACCGTGGCGGCGTCTGTCGCACCCTCGGCCGCGATGATCCGGTACGTCAGGTGGAAGGTGACCCCGGTGGCCACCACCCCCAGCACCAGCACGGCGGCCAGGCCGACCGGTCCGACGTGCACCGGCACCGGCCCACCGGTCGGCAGCAGGGGCACGGTCAGGCCGGTCGCCACCACCAACTGCCCGGCGGACAGCGAGATCGTCGGAACACCCCGGCCGACCAGGTACCGGCCCACGTACGCGAAGCCGACCGCGTAGCTGGCCGCCGCGACCAGCACGGCGAGCGCGCCCGGCCCGACCGCGCCGCCGGTCCGCCACGGAGCGAAGATCAGCGCCACCCCGACAAAACCGAGCAGCAGCCCGACCAGCCGGACCGGCCGCGGCCCGCGCTCGGTGCCGATCAGGACGCCGATCAGCAGCGACCACAGCGGGGTGGTCGCGTTCAGCACCCCGGCCAGCCCCGAGTCGATGCTCCGCTGCCCGATGCTGAACAGCGCGAACGGCAGCGCGTTGCAGAACAGCGCGGCCACCGTCAGGTGCGTCCAGACCAGCCGGCCGCGGGGCAGCCGCCGGCCGCCGGCGAGGCAGCCGACCAGCAACGTGGTGGCGCCGAGGACACACCGGGCGACGGTGACCTGCACCGGCGTGAACGTCCGCAGGGCCAGCTCGATCCAGAGGAACGTCGAGCCCCACAGCAGGGCCAGCACCCCGATCCGCCCCCAGCCCCGCGCCCCGCCCGTCATCGCGTTCACCCGCCGCCTCCTGCTGCTCGTCGTGAGGGCCCACGCTGCCGCAACCAATCCGGTAGGACAAGCGAAAGATCGTGCAGCTTCGTTAAGCTCTGCTACATGATCGACGTACGCCGGATGCAGGTGCTGCGGGCGGTGGTGGCCAGCGGGTCGGTGACCGCCGCGGCCGGGCACCTCGGCTACACGCCCTCCGCGGTCAGCCAGCAGATCGCCGCGCTGGAGAAGGAGACCGGCACCGTCCTGCTCGAACGGGTCGGCCGGGGCGTGCGGCCCACCGCGGCGGGCCGGCTGCTCACCGCGCACGCGGCCGTCATCGGCCGACACGTCGCCGAGGCCGAGACGGCGCTGGCCGACCTGCGCGCCGGTCGGACCGGGCGGCTGTCGGTGCGCTACTTCGCCTCGGTCGGTCCGACCCTGCTGGCGCCCGCCCTGGCCCGGCTGCGGCGCGAGCACCCGGGCGTCGCGGTCGACCCCCGGCTGGCCGAGCCGGACCCGTTGCCGGACGTCGAGCGGGGACACGCCGACCTGGCCGTCGTGGTCCGCCGACCGGATACCGCCGCGCCGGCCGGGGTCCGGCTGGCCCACCTGCGCGACGACGCGTACCGGGCGGTGCTGCCCGCCGGTCATCCGCTCGCCGCGCGCCGGGTGATCGACCTGGCCGACCTCGCCGGCGAGCCGTGGGTGGGCAGCGAACCGCCCGGCCCGTGCCGGGACGCCCTCCTCGACGGTTGCGCCGCGGCCGGCTTCAGCCCCGACGTCGTGGCCACCAGCGAGGACTACGCCACCGCGCAGGGCTTCGTCGCGGCCGGGCTGGGGGTCGCGCTGATCCCCCGGCTCGGGCTGGGCACCCGCCACCCGGGCGTCACCGTCCGCCCGGTCCGCAACCCGGAACCGGTACGCGCCGTGCACGCCGCCGTACGGGACACCGCCCCGCCACATCCGGCCCTGGCCGCCCTGCTCGACGCGCTGCGCGACGCCGCCACCCGGTGACGCTCGTGCGGGATCATGGGGACATGACTGAAGGGCACCCCCCGACGAGCAGCACGAGGATCACCGATCCGCAGGTCATGCGGGCGCTGGCCCACCCGGCCCGGATCGAGATCATGGAGCATCTGGCGAGCACCGGCGAGGGGGTGACCGCCACCCAGTGCGCCACCCTGGTCGGGCTGTCGCCGAGCGCGACCAGCTACCACCTGCGCGAGCTGGCCCGGTACGGCCTGATCGAGCAGGCGCCCAGCCGCGGGGACGCCCGCGAGCGGGTGTGGCGCAGTGCCGTGCAGGGCTGGAGCCTCGGTGGCGACCTTGCGGAGCCGGAGGCGCGGGCGGCCGAGCGCGGACTGATCGACGTACATCTGGCTCGCGACTTCGCCCGGATCCGGCACTGGTTCGTCGAGCAGCAGGACGCGCCGAGGCCGTGGCAGGACGCCAGCGAGCTCAGCAACCAGTTGCTCCTGCTGACTGCCGAGGAACTGGCCCAGGTCAACGCCGCCGTCCGCGACGTGCTGGCGCCGTACCGGCGGCGGGACCGGCTGCCGGACCCGCCGGCGGACGCCCGGACGGTGGCCGTGCACTACGCGGCCTTCCCGGTGGACTAGACGCAACGCCGTTCAGTTAGGCAGGGGCGGGTGTGGTCAAGGGTGTGTTGATCAGGAAGTAGGAAGCGGAGTTCCGGTATCAAGGTTTGTCACTCCAAGACAACCCAGAACCAGGAACTCCGCTTGGTGG
>NZ_JBHSBN010000024.1:0-50273 GCF_042650605.1 Micromonospora zhanjiangensis
ATCCCGGCGAGCCTCGACCGCCAGCCGCGTCGCACGCTCACGCAACTCATCGTTGTACTTCTTCGGTGCCGGCATCGCTGCTGTTCCTCCCAGGTTTCGATATCTCCATCAAACCCGGTGCGGGACACACCGTCGCAGACCTTGACCGGCCCACACCGTGCGCGGAGTGGAACCTGGGCCGCTCTCCGGTGTGGGCGCCGCCATGCTGATAACCCGCTGGACGCCCGGACCAGCCGCCAGCACCGTGGGCCCGGTGCTGATCAGCGTCACCGACTTCCAAGCCAACCGGCTACGCGACCTGCCCGGCATCTACCAGGCCGGGCTTACCCTGCGCCGGGCCTGGCCCCACCTGCCGGGCGCAGTCGGCATGTGGCTGTGGACGAGCCCCCGGCAGGGCAGGTGCGGCTCGGTGTCGATCTGGCAGGACGAGGAGTCCCTGCACCGGTTCGTGGCCTGGCCGGACCACGTCACGATCATGCGACGTTATCGTGGGCGCGGACAGCTCAGGGCTACCACCTGGCCGGGCACCCACCCCGACCCCGCCGCCTGGGCCCAAGCCCGGTCGTACCTGTCCGGCAACAAACTCGGGAACAGCAACCCACGCCACTGAAGCGACCGGTCGGCCGCCAGCGCGGAACACACCCCACTCTGCGACAGATCCGCCTCAGTAGCGGCGCGACGAGCCAGACGAGAGAAAAGAGGACGAATGCGGGGGAACCAGTGACCGTGGCCGGCGGGCACGAAGTGCTGCGCGTCATAGCCGATCGAGTGCGCCGCGGCGGCCGTCCCGGCGAGCGCCAGGACGGTCTGCGGGTGGCACTGGCCATTGAGGGCGGCGGCATGCGCGGTACAGTCTCCGCCGGCATGGCCCTGGCCCTGCACGAGACCGGGGTGGCGCACGCCTTCGACGCCGTCTACGGAGCGTCCGATCACCCCTCCGTCCGGCGCCAGCCAGACCCGGGTCGAACCGGCAGTACTGTCCGTGCGCCCCGCACCTGACGCGCCGCACGTCGGGCGCCTCGCCCGCGACGGCAAGGTCCTCAAAGCCGCACTCGAAGCCGGCCGCGCGGCGGTCGAACGCGTACTACAAACCCTCAGACTCGAATGACCAACCGTGAACCACCCGGCCGACAGAAATCTCCTACCGCGGCAGTTCGGCGTCGTGCACGAGCAGCGCCACCTGGACCCGGTTGTTCAATCCCAGCTTGGTCAGCAGGCGGGACACGTGTCCCTTGACGGTCGGCACGCTCATCCCGAGTTCGGCGCCGATCTCGGCGTTCGACAGTCCGCGGCCGAGGGCGAGGGCCACCTCGCGTTCCCGGTCGGTGAGCGCGGCCAGGTGGCTGCGGGCGCGGGCCCGCCGGGGACCGGCCAGCGGATCGGCGACGTGGTCGATGAGCCGGCGGACGACCGTCGGGGACAGGGTCGCCGCGCCGGCCGCGACGGTCCGGACGGCCGCGATGATGTCGTGCGGCGGGGTGTCCTTCAGCAGGAAGCCGCTCGCCCCGCCGCGCAGCGCCTCCAGGACGTACTCGTCGGCGTCGAAGGTGGTCAGGACGATCACCTGCGGGGGCGACGGTCGGCAGCGGATGCGTCGGGTGGCGATCAGACCGTCGAGCCGGGGCATCCGGATGTCCATCAGGATCACGTCCGGCCAGTGGGCGTCGGCCAGCGACACCGCCGCCGCGCCGTCGGCCGCCTCGGCGACCACCTCGAGGTCGGGTGAGCCGCCCAGCAGGATCCGCAGCCCGGCCCGGACCAGCGGGTCGTCGTCGACGATTGCCAGCCGGATCGGCCGGTCCCGGGTCAGGTCGGCCACGGCAACCAGGCCCGCAGCCGGAAGAGGCCCCGGTCGACGCCGTACTCGACCCGGCCGCCGGCCAGGGCGACCCGCTCGCCGAGCCCGACCAGTCCCAGGCCCGCACCGGGGACGACCGGACGACCGGACCCACCGGTGCACGGGTTGGTGACGGTGACCCGCAGTTCCCGGCCGGCGGTGCCGTCCAGGTGCACCCGTACGGCGCTGCCGGGTGCGTGCTTGCGGGCGTTGGTGAGGCCCTCCTGCACCAGCCGGTACGCCGTGCGGCCGAGCAGCGGCGTCGGACCGTCCATCGGCACCCGGCAGGTGTAGCCGACCGTCATGCCCGTGGTGCGGGCGCTGTCCACCAGGTCGGGCAGGTCGCGCAGGCCCGGCTGCGGCGGCTCGGGCCGGCCGGGCTCGCGCAGCGCCCCGATGACGCCGCGCAGTTCGCGCAGGGCCTCGTGCGCGGTGGTCCGGATCGCCCCGGCCGCCAGGGCGGTCTCCTGCGGCCGGGCGTCGGTACGGATCTCCAGGGCTCCGGCGTGCAGGCTGATCAGGGAGAGGCGGTGCGCCAGGACGTCGTGCATCTCCCGGGCGATCCGGTTGCGTTCGGTCAGCCGCGCCTGCTCGACCCGCAGGCCCTGCTCGGCCTCCAGCCGGCGCGCGTGCTCGCGCAGCGACCGGGCCAGCCGCCGGTACGCCCGCACGAACAGTCCCCACCCGACGGCCGCGTAGCTGATCACCGCGCGCACCACCAGGTCGACCCAGAGCGGAAACGGCGGCCGCTCCTGCGCCAGGAAGTAGCCGACACAGGTGACGACGTTCCCGCCGGCGAGCAGCAACGCCACCCGCGCCCGGCAGCGGACCGCGACGGTGAACAGCGCGACGACCGCGGCACCGGTGGCCATCACCGACACCACGCCGAGCGGCAGCACCGCGAGCGCCACCCCGAGCGGCCGGTGCCGGCGTACCACCAGGGCGAGCGCGCACAGCGCGCCGAGACCGACGTCGACCGGCCACGGCACCGCGGACCCCGGCGCGGCCGCGTCGCCCAGCGGCACCAGCAGCGCGCCGTAGCCGACGGCGAGCGCCACGGCCAGGCCGTCGGCCAGCCGGTCGCGCCGCGCGGCCAGCCGGCCGTCCGCGGTCTCCGGTACCAGCAGGGCATGCAGCAGGGCCGGCATGGGCGCAGCCTACGAGGTTCGGCCGGCGGGCGGGACCTACCAAAGTCGTGGTCCGGGCCGGTTCCCCGGACGGGGGCCGGCCCGACCGTCGGCCGGTGCGCGGACCCGGGCGCCGGCGCCATCCTCGGTGCCTCACCACAGCCACCCGGGCCTCGTCGGCCGCCGGTCGACCCGGGCGGCGCGACCTTACGCACCGGAAGGACCACGACGATGCAACCTCGACGGGACAGCGCGAACCGCGCGGACGCGACGGCCACCGGCCCGGACGCCGCGACGATCGGCGCCCTGCGCCGGACCGTGGCCACCCGGCCCCGCCGGTGGTTGGCCATCAGCACCCTGCTGCTCGGGCTGCTGGCCGCCGTGGTGACGGCCGCGCTTGGTCGGCCGGACGACCGTACGTTCGCCGGGCTCGCGACGCCGGTCCAGTTGCTGATGTCGGTCACGGTGCCGTTCCTGGGTGTCCTGCTGGTCCATGACCTGCGACGGGCGGCGACGGCCCCGGTCGCCCGTACCGTGCTGGCGGCGGCCGTGCCGGCCGCCGCCGTCGGGGTGTTCGGCGCCGTGGTCTGTGCCGTCGCCCTCGCCCTCGCCCGCACCGCCCCGGGCCCGGCCGACGACCCGTGGCGGCACGCCGGAACCGTCGCGGCGGGCGGTGTGCTCGTCCAGGTCCTCGCCCAGTCGGTCGGTACCGGGCTGGGTCTGCTGCTGCGCCGGCCCGTCGTCGCGTGCCTGGCCACCATCGCGCTGCCGACTGGCCTGTGGCTGCTGCTGGGCGGGGTGGCGTCGCTGCGGCCCGCCCAGTCCTGGCTCACCCCGTACGCCGTCGCGTCGCCCCTGCTCGCCGGCGGGATGACCGGGCAGAACTGGGCACAGTGGCTCGTCGTCGTGGCACTGTGGGGCGTCGGCCTGAACGTCCTCGGCGCGGCCGTGGTCCACAGTCGACGGGCCGCGCGGTGACGACTGTCTTTGGGATGAATGTTGCCGAAAACGCTTTCGGCGTTCATTGTCTAAGGCCAGGACACCGTTGGAACCCATGACGGCGGGCGCGGCTCCTCGACGAGGCGGACCGGCCGTGCGTCGGCGATCCCGGAACGGGGACAGTTGGCTGTGTTCGAGGACGACGACCAGGTACCGGACGGCGCCGTGCGTACGCACGCCTCGGGTCGGGCCGACCGGAACGGCGGCTCCACCGACGGCTCGACCGGACGCCCCGGCTTCTCCGTCATGCGCGACGTCGCACGCCTCGCCGGTGTGTCCACCCAGACCGTCTCGCGGGTGGTGAACAAGCATCCACACGTCGCGGCGGAGACCCGGCAACGGGTGCTGACGGCGATGCGGGCGCTCAACTACCGGCAGAACCTGGTGGCCCGGGCGTTGGTGACCCAGCGCACCGGCACGATCGGGATCATCGCCTACGAGACCTCCCTGTACGGCCCGACGTCGATGCTGTACGCCATCGAGGGGGCGGCCCGGTCCGCCGGCTACTTCGTCAGCGTCGCCAGCGTCCGGCACCTCGACCGCCGCTCCGTCCTCGACGCGGTCGACTGGCTGCGCCGGCAGCAGGTCGAGGGGATCATCGCCATCGCGCCCGCCACCGCCGTGGCCAGCGCGCTGGCGGAGGTGGCCGGCGGAATGGCGACGATCAGCGTGGGCGGTGGCTACGACGAGGCGGTGCCGAGCGCGCAGATCGACAACGCCGCAGGTGCCCGGCAGGCCGCCCGGCACCTGCTGGAGCTGGGCCACGCCACCGTGCACCACGTCGCCGGACCGGCGGAGTGGCCGGAGGCGGGGGAGCGCACCGACGGTTGGCGGGAGGCGCTCTCCGCGGCGGCCCGGCCGGCCCCGCTGCCGCTGCGCGGCGACTGGAGTTCCCAGGCCGGCTACGAACAGGGCCGGCTGCTCGCCGAGGATCCGTCCGTCACGGCGGTGTTCTGCGCCAGCGACCAGTTGGCCCTCGGCGTGCTCCGGGCCCTGCACGAGGCCGGCCGGCGGGTACCGGAGGACGTCAGCGTGGTGGGCTTCGACGACACCCCGGACGCGGGGCACTACCTGCCGCCGCTGACCACCGTCCGCCAGGACTTCGCCGAGCTGGGCCGGCGCAGTCTCGGGCTGTTGCTCGCCCAGCTCGACCGGTCCGACCGGGAACCCGCCGCGCGGCGTACCGTGCAGGTGCCCCGGCTCATCGTCCGGTCCAGCACCGGCCCGCCGCCGGGCCGCTCAGCGACGCCGGCCACGGGTCTTCGGGCGCCTTGAATCGGCCGGATCCACTGCGTACGCTCAGCGCGCCGCGTTCTGCTCACCCTGGGCGAAAGGCGTACGGAAAGGCTTTGGGATGGGCCGGAAACGACCGCAGGTCGTCACGCTCAGCGACGTGGCCAAGCGCGCCGGCGTGTCGGTCTCGACGGCGTCGAAGGCGCTGAACGCCAAGCAGGAGGTCGCCGAGGCGACCCGTCGACGGGTCCAGCGCGCCGCCGCCGAGCTGGCCTTCCAGCCGAACATCCTGGCCCGTGGCCTGATCTCCGGCCGGGCCCGCATGATCGGCCTGTTGACCGACGAGCTGAGCGGCCGGTTCTCGATCCCGGTGCTGCTCGGGGTCGAGAACACGGTGGGCAACGAGGACGTGTCGGTGCTGCTGTGCGACGCGCGCGGGGACGCGATCCGGCGCCAGCACTACGTGCGGAGCCTGCTCGGTCGTCAGGTCGAGGGGTTCATCATCGTCGGCGCGAGCAACGACGTCGTGCCGACGCTGACCCGGGACATCCCGGTGCCGGTGGTCTACGCCTACGGCGAGTCCACCGATCCGGAGGATCTGTCGGTACTCGCGGACGACGCCGGCGGTGCGCGCCTCGCGGCCGAGCACCTGGTCTCGCTGGGACGGCGCCGGATCGGGCACATCACCGGACCGTCGAGCTACCGGGCGGCGCGGGACCGGGCGGCGGCGACCGTACGGGTGCTCGAGGAGGCCGGTCTGCGGCTGGCCGGCGGGATGCCGATGTACGGCGAGTGGTCCCGGCGATGGGGTCGGCGGGCCACCCGGATGCTGCTCACCGCCAATCCCGAGGTGGACGCGATCTTCTGCGGCAACGACCAGATCGCCAACGGGGCCTGCGACTCGCTGATGGACCAGGGTCGGCGCGTCCCGCAGGACGTGGCCGTGGTCGGCTACGACAACTGGGACGTCTACGCCGCGGACGGCCGGCCGGCGCTGACCACTGTCGACCTGAACCTCGAACTGCTCGGTGCGACGGCGGCGCACCACCTGCTCGCCGCGCTCGACGGCGCACGGCGCGGCGGCGTCATCCGCCAGCCCGGCTCCCTGGTCGTCCGCGAATCCACCGTCGCCACGCCGCGCTGACCCGCCCGACGGCCACCCGTCGCGCGGTCGGGCGGCGACCGAGACCGCGGGGGCGGGCCGGGTGGCCCACCCCCGCGCCGCGCACGGCTGGCCTGGACCGCGTACGGCCGCCGGGCCGCCGTCAGCCCGCACCGAGACAGACGAACGCCGCGGCGGTGGCCCGCGCGGTGCCGTCGCCGGACGCGACGAAGGCCCGCTGCGCGTCGGCGAGCGCCCGCGCCGGCCGGGCGCCGGCCCGCATCCGCCGGTGCAGGTCCACCATCAGCGCGATGGTCGGCTCGGCCGGCACCGGCAGCACGGTGGCGACCAGGCAGCGGGTGCCCAGGGCCAGCAACACCGCGGCGAAGCCCAGCACCTCGTCGCCGGGGCGTACCCCGGTCAATCCCGACTCGCAGGCGGACAGCACCACGCAGTCCGGCGGCCGGGCCACCCGCTCCCACTCGTAGGCGAACAGTGGACCGTCGGCGAGTTCCAGGGTGGAGAACTGCGGATTGTCGGCGCGGAACCGGCCGTGCGCGGCGATGTGCACCAGGCCGGCGCCGTCCAGCGCCTTGCTCAACGCCTCGGCCGTGGCGTCCGCCCCGGTCAGCAGCCGGGCGCCGGGCAGGACCCCGGCCAGCCGGTGGACCTCGGCCCAGCCGGCCGGCAACCGTGGCCCGGCGGCCAGCACGGCCGCCCCGGTGGGCGCCTCCCGCCGGTCCGCCGCCAACCAGGCGGTGCTCGACGGGGCCACCGTCACGGCCCGGCCGGCGCAGGTCGGCAGGCCGGACCAGGCGACCGCGTGCAACGCGCCGACCGGGACGACCACCAGGTCCCGGTCGGCCAACTGCCGGCGTACCGGGTCGAAGAGTTGCCGGTCGAGCGCGGCCGCCGCGTGCACGGCACCGGCCCGCGCGGCGGCGGTGTCGCCGGTGGTGACCAGCCGGCGCAGGCCGAACCGGTGCCACCGGGCCAGGTTCACCGCCTCGGCCAGCGGGCCCAGGTCGTGCAGGCTGGCCCGGCCGTCCCGGACCAGGACCGCCCGCAGCCGGTCGCCGTGCGCCACCAGTTCGATCAGCACCCGCGGGCCGAGCCGCTCGGCCAGCCGGCGCACGCCGGGCGGGCGTACCACGTCCGTGCCGCCGGGAGCGCGGCGGGACAGGTCGCGGATGCGCTGCTCGAGCCGGGCCTGCCGGCCGCGCAGGGCACCGGCCGGCCGGCCGGCCAGCACCGCGTCCTCCAGCAGGCTGCTGACCAGCCGCAGTTCGGTCAGCGCCGCCACCAGGTCCGGGTCGTCGGGCGGCAGCGCCGGGCGCATCCGCAACGCGTTGGCCCGCCACCGTTCCGCCCACGCCAGCACCCGGGCCGGCGCACCGGCCCGGACCGCGACGTCCAGCCCCTCGGCGGCCAGTTCCTGCCCGTACGCCCCGCTGTGCGCCCGCAGTTCGGTCGCGCCGAGCGAGGTCCGGTGCCGGTCCAGCACGGCCAGCCCCCGGCGCAGCGCCCGGTCCGCCCCCGGGTCGTCGCCGGCCAGTCGACGGGACAGCGCCAGGGCGTACCAGCCCTGGGCGCGTCGGGGGGCGGTGCCCCGGCGGCGGGCCCCGGCGGACGCCGCGAACAGGGCAGCGGCCCGGTCGGCCCGGCCGCAGGCGGCGGCCAGCAGGCCGGCCTCGATCCGGGTGGTCAGCGCCGGGTCCGGCCACCCGGTGGCGTCGAGCTGGTCGGCGGTACGGATCATCGCCGTGAGCAGCGCCGCCGACCGGGTGCCGCGGCGGAACTCCGCCCGCAGCTCGACGTGCCGGGCGAACGCGGCCCAGGTGCGCCGGCCCTGCCGCCGGAACCGGTCCCTGGCCTGCGCGGCGGCTCGGGTGGCGGTGTCCAGGTCGGCGGCGAGCAGCGCGGCCCGGGCCCGGGCGAGCAGGGCCTCCGCGAGGTCGGAGGCCATCCCGCGGCGCCGCAGTTCGTCGATCGCCACCGTGGCGACCTCGACCGCCTCGTCGACCAGGGGCACCGACAGCAGCAGCTCGAACCGGTCCAGCAGCAGCGCGGGCCGGGGCACGGCGAGCCGCCGGTACTCCTCGTCGACGTCGGCGAAGCAACGCAGGGCGCCGGCGATGTCGCCGCGTTGACCGGTTGCGATCCCCCCGTTCCAGCGGGCGTCGGCCGCCGCGAGGTCCAGGCCGAGCTGGTGGAACACCGCCGCCGCCCGGGACAGGTCGTCGTCGGTGCCCCCACCGGCGCGCCGGTGCGCGTTGAGCAGCCCGCGGTTGTTGCGGGCCCGCGCCTCCAGCAGCGGATCACCCTCGCGCTGGGCGATCTCGATGGCGCAGCCGTAGTCGCGTACCGCCTCGTCGTACCGTCCGCAGAAGTGCAGCACGACGCCGCGCTGCATCCGGGCCCGTCCCGCGTCGGCGCCGGTGAGCTGGGGGAGCGCGGCGGTCACGGCACCCAGCGCCGCCCCGGTACGCCCGGCGTTGGCCAGCACGTAGCCGAGGCTCATCTGGGCCAGCGCACGGGTGCGCGGCGTGCCCGCGACCCGTACCGCGCGGCGCAGGTGCCGCAGCGCGCCGGGCAGGTCGTTGAGTTCGCGCAGGGCCAGGCCGGTGGCCCGCTCGGCGGTGGAGCGCTCGTCGTCGTCGACCCGGTCGGCGGCAAGCACCCGGCGGGCGATCGTGATCGCCTCGCCCGGATCCCGTTGGACCGCGTCGAGGGCCGTCTGGGCCGCCCCGCCGCCGGGACCGGTGCTGTCGGGCATGTCCAGAGAGTCCACTGTGCCCGGCCGGCAGTCAATGAACCTTTTTCAACCTCCCCTTGCGCTCCGGCGTCGGCCGAGGTCGAAGACGCGGCTTGCGCACCGCGCGGTTCAGGTTGAAAAAGGTTCAATGTCATCGCCGTCGGCGTGGCGGGCGTGTCGGGCGGCGTGTCGGGACGCCGTGTGTCGGTATTCGGTCGGCTGATTGACACCTGTCGACCCTTTGGAAGAATCGGCGAGGTAGGGGGAGACCGGCACCCAACCCACGGTGGGCGGGTTCCCTCCCCGGCCCATGGAGGACCGGTGTCTGACCAACCCTTCGTGCCGCGCCCGGTCGGCCGGCTGTCCCGACGGCGCCTGCTCGCGGTGTCCGCACTGGCCGCGGCGGCGGTGCCGCTCGGTGCCGGGCCACGACCGGCGCCGGCGCTCGGCGACGACACCGACGACAGCGCCTACCAGAAGGTGTTCGACGACGCGCTCGCCGCCGACAAGGACGTCCGGCGTTACCAGGTGCGGGGTCGGGAGATCCTCTACCGGCCCCGGCAACTGCTCGCCGCGGACACCGACGTCAAACGGGTGGCCACCTGGCTGCGGGAGCAGGGCCTGCCGCCGACGGTGGAGGGCCGCTTCGCCGGCGTCACCCGGCTGCTGTTCGCGACCGAGGTCGACGTGCCCGGCATCGTCACGAAGCTGCGCGACCCGCGCCAGTGGCCCGGCCAGTCGGTGCCGGCGGTCCAACCGCACCACGTGCTGCTCGGCCTGGGCAACATCATGGGCAACCCCGGCGGGCCGCCCCGGGTGGCCGCCCCGCTGGCGGCGCCGGACCCGGCCCGCTCGGGCGAGGGCGCGGGCGTCACCGTCGGCATCTGCGACACCGGCATCTGGCGGCTGGCCGGGAGCTGGCACCCGCTCTGGCTCGGCGGGGCGTACCTGCCGGAGGTCGACGACGAGGACGCGCTCTACGTCTCCGCCGACCTGCTCGCACCGCAGGGCGGGCACGGCACCTTCGTCGCCGGCGTCGTCCGGCAGGCCGCCCCGGGCGTACGCGTCGACCCGGAGCAGGCGCTGAATCCCACCGGGATCGGCGACGAGTCGACGGTGGTGGCCGCCCTGGGCCGGCTCGGGCCGGACGTGTCCGTCATCAATCTGTCCCTCGGTGGGTTCACCCTCGACGACCTGCCGTCGTTGCCGCTGGCCAACGCCGTGGCCGCCCTGCCGAAGACCACCGCCGTGGTCGCCGCGGCCGGCAACGCGGGCATCTCCCGGCCGGTCTGGCCCGCGGCCCTGGACCGGGTGCTGGCGGTCGCCGCCGCCACCGCGGACAAGAACGGTGTCCGACCGGCGCCCTACAGTGGCTTCGGGCCGTGGGTCGACGCCTGCGCCCTCGGCGAGCGGGACAGCACGTACGTCGAGGGGGAACTGGTGCTGCCCGGCCGGCCGACCCGACTGTTCCACGGCTTCGCCACCTGGGCCGGCACCTCGTTCGCCACCGCACACGTCTCAGGGCGGCTCGCCGCCCTGATGACCAGCGGCGGTCTGAGCGCCGACGACGCCCGGCTGGCGCTGCTCGCCGCGCCGGTCTGGCAGCCCGGCTACGGCGTGCTGGTCCCGTGAGCGGCGGACCTGTCCGGCGGGGCGCCGAGCGGGACTCCGGTCCGGCGATCGACCCGGCGGTGACCGACCGGAGCACGACCAGCCTGGTCGCCGCCGCCGGGGGCGGGGACGAGTCGGCCTGGGCCGAGCTGGTCCGCCGCTACACCCCGCTGGTGTACTCGGTGATCCGGTCCTACGACCTGAGTCGCCCCGACGCGGCCGACGTCAACCAGACCGTCTGGTTACGCCTGGTCGAGCACCTCGACCAGGTACGCCAACCCGAGGCGCTGGCCGGGTGGCTGGCCGTCACCACCCGGCGGGAGTGCTACCGGATGTCCCGCCTCGGCCGGCGTACCCGGCCCGTCGACCCGTACGACGGCGCACTCGACGCGTACCACGGCTCGTGGGGCGCGGCGGACCCGGTCACGCCGGACGAGGAACTGCTCCGGGTGGAGCGGCAGCAGGCACTGCGCGAGGGCTTCGCCCAGCTCCCGTCGCGGTGCCAGGAACTGCTGGCCCTCTTGACGGCCGATCCGCCGGCGAGCTACCGGGAGGCGGCCGAGCGGCTGGGCGTACCGGTGGGTAGCATCGGACCGACCCAGGCCCGCTGCCTACGCCGGCTGCGCGACTGTCCCGCCCTGGCCGCCTACCGTGAGGTACGCCCGGCCGCCCGGACGAACGGGGGTGAGCGCGATGGAGCCGTGGCCGCCAACCGATGACTCCGCGCTGACCGCGGAGCTGGGCGCGGCGCTGTGGGGCGCCGGACCGGTTCCGGAGGAGTTCCTCACGGCGGCGCTGGCGGCGTTCACCTGGCGGACGGTGGACGCCGAGCTGGTCCTCGCCGAGCTGACCTTCGACTCGGCGTGCGACGCGGAACCCGCCGGGCTGACCCGCTCGGCCGGTGCCACCCGGACCCTGTCCTTCCGCGCCGGCCCGGTCGTCCTGGAGATCGAGGTGAGCGAGGCCGGCATCGTCGGCCAGCTGTTCCCGCCCGGCGGTGGTCGGGTCGACGCCCGGACGGCGGCCGGCAGTTACGACCAGGCGCCGGTCGACGAGGTGGGCTTCTTCTCGCTGGGGACCCCGCCGCCCGGCCCGGTCCAGATCCGGGCCCGGGCCGGCGGGTACGCGGTGGCCACCCCCTGGGTCAGCCTGCGCTGACCGGCGATCCGCCGGACGGCACACGCCGGACGGCACACGCCGGACGGCACGAGACGACGCCGGGTCGTGGACCCCCCTTCGGTCCGCGACCCGGCGCTCGTCAGCGGTTCGCTACTGGTCGTCCTTACCGGCGCTGATCAGGTACTGCACGCCGCCGAGGTCGGCCCGCTTCTCGCCGGTGCTGTCCGGCCCGAACTGGGTCACCTCGAACGCGATCTCCTTGTCGGTGGGCGCCTGGGCCGAGAAGACGATCGAGAACTCCAGCCGCTCACCGGGGTTCAGCAGCAGGTTGCCCAGGACCGCCTTGGACGGTTCCAGCAACTCCAACTGGGTCTCGCCGACCTGCCGGACCTCCGTGCCGACCTTCCCGCCGGCCTGCCAGCGCTCGAACAGGTCCTTGCCGAGGTCCACGATCACCCGGCCGCCGATGTCCTGCAACGGCTGCTGGGCGGTGAAGACCAGGTCGCTGAAGGCCCGTTCCTTGAGCGCGTTGCCGATGGCGAACGGTCGCACGACCGGCTTGCCCGGCACCAGCCGCACCGAATCGACGTTGCGCCAGGCGATGTTGTTGTTGTAGCGGGTGTTGACGTTGATGTCCGGCCCCTCGACGGTCATCGGGTCGGTGCCGGACACCCACCGGGCCAGCAGGCAGAAGTGTCCCGGTCCGGGGACCCCGGTCCACGGGATCGTCACCGTCGTGACACCGGGGTAGATCACGGCGCCCACCGCGCCGATCGCGGTCCAGTTCGTCGGCCAGATCGCCCCGCCACCCGGCGTCGTCCGGTACAACCGCAGCGTGCCGGTGCTCGGTCCCGAGCCGTACGGGCCGGGGTTGCGCAGCTTGACGAAGACGTAGTTCGTCACGCCGACGATCGGGTTCTGGCTGACGGCGCATTCGATGGCGGTCGGGCAGACCTTGATGTCCGGGCTGGCCCACAGCGGGTTGTACGAGTGCGGCTGGACGCCGGTGTCGGCGGCGACGTCCTTGATGTACACGTCGGTGCGGTCCGCGGCGATGCTCTTCTCCGACCGCGCGGTGGCGGGCGCCGCGGTGGCCGCGGTGATCGTCAGCAGGCCGACCAGCGCCGCACCCGTGAGCACGACGAACACCGTGCGCCGGACACGTTTTTCAAGATCGCCCATGGCGGGCTCCTCCCATCGGACAGGCGCCGAGCGGTACGGGTCCTGCGTACCGGGTCGGCGCGATGACGTCCTTCCAGAGCCGGCGACCGGGCCGGAAATACCGGCCACCGCACGCGGCTCCTTCAGATGACGAGAGAAGCGGCAAATATTATCGAATTCGCGCCACCGCGCCGTAGACGGCGGTGTCGGCCGCGCTGGGTCGGGGCTGCACCTCGTCGTCGGCACGCCACTGCGCCACCGACGTGATGCCCGGCGCGACGAGTTCCGTCCCGCGCAGGAACCGGGCGAACTCGTCCCGACCGCGGAACTGGAACGGCACCCGGGCCCGGTTGTCCGCGTCGTTCACCGCCGAACTGGTCTCCGGCGGCATGTGGTCGTTGGTGGCGTGGGTGACGGTGAGGTAGCTGCCGGCCGGCATGGCGGAGACCAGCTTCCCGACCGCGCCGTACGGATCGTCCGCGTCGGTGAGGAAGTGCAGGACCGCCACCAGCATCAGCGCCACCGGCTGGTCCAGATCGAGGGTGGCGTGCAGGTCGGGGTGGGCCAGGATCTTCTCCGGCTCCCGCAGGTCGGCGTCCAGATAGCTGGTCCGGCCCTGCGCCGTGCTGGTCAGCAACGCCCGGGCGTGCACGAGCACGATCGGGTCGTTGTCGACGTAGACGACGCGGGATTCCGGGGCGATCGCCTGCGCCACCTGGTGGGTGTTGTTCGCGGTGGGAATGCCGGTGCCGATGTCGAGGAACTGCCGGATGCCGGCCTCGCGGGTCAGATAGGTCACCGCCCGGCGCAGGAAACGCCGGTTCTCGATCGCGGCCGTGCGTACCGTCGGGAACGCGGCGGCCACGGCGTCACCGGACTCCCGGTCGGCGGCGAAGTTGTCCGCGCCGCCCAACCAGTAGTCGTACCGGCGGGCCGGATGGGCCACCGTCGTGTCGATCCGCGCCGTCGCCGCGGCCTTGGCCGGCTGATCCTCGATCACCAGGTCTCCCGTCCGTCGTCGGTCCCGACGGTCCGGCTCTCGACCCCGGTGGTGCCCGCCGTCGGACCGCCATCGTACGTCCGTCCGGGTAACGGGGATTCCCCGACCACGACCCGACCCGACCACGACCCGACCCGACCACGACCCGACCCGACCACGACCCGACCACGAGCCGGGCCGGGCCGTGCCGTCCGGTCCGCGACGGCGCCGGACGACACGGCGGGCGTCGCTGCGCCGGAATGGTCACCGGCCCAGCGTCACGGATCCGCGCCCGGCATCGTTGGACAAACCGTGATTGATCGCCGGGTATCAACGTGAGCGCGACATCGGCCCCGTTTCGCATCCGCCGTCACCCTGAGGCGCACCGGTGATCGCCATGAACGACCTGGCGGCGCAGGACCGGGAGGTCGCGGGTGAGCTCGCCGCCGCGCTGTCCCGGGTGCTGGACCGGGGCCGGTACGTCCTCGGCCCCGAGGTGTCCGCGTTCGAGCAGGAATTCGCCGCGTACTGCGGAACACCGCACGCGGTCGGCCTGGCCAGCGGTACCGACGCCCTGGCCCTGGCGCTGGCCGGGGTGGGCGTCGGACCGGGCGACCGGGTCGCCCTCGTCGCGAACGCCGGCGGGTACGGCACCGCCGCGGTCGACAGCCTCGGCGCGATGCCGGTGTACGCGGACGTCGACGGGGAGAGCCGGCTCATCGACCCGACCGACCTCGACCGGGTGCTCGCCGCCACCGGCGCGCGGGCGGTGA
The DNA here is from genome assembly GCF_042650605.1 of Micromonospora zhanjiangensis. NCBI lineage: Bacteria > Bacillati > Actinomycetota > Actinomycetes > Micromonosporales > Micromonosporaceae > Micromonospora > Micromonospora zhanjiangensis. Next base: position 14,697 of record NZ_JBHSBN010000024.1, read on the forward strand.
TCGTGACCCACCTGTACGGCGCACTCGCCGACATGGCAACGGTGACAGGGCTGGCGGCCCGGCACGGGGTGAAGGTCGTCGAGGACTGCGCGCAGGCGCACGGTGCCGGTCGGGACGGCCGGCGGGCGGGATCGTTCGGCGACGCGGCGGCGTTCAGCTTCTATCCGACGAAGAACCTCGGCGCACTCGGCGACGCGGGCGCGGTCGTCACCGCCGACCCGACGATCGCCGAGCGGGTCACCCGGCTGCGCCAGTACGGCTGGGACCGCAAGTACCGGGTGGCGCTCCCGCACGGGCGTAACAGCCGTCTCGACGAGCTCCAGGCCGCCGTGTTGCGGGTCAAGCTCACCCGGCTCGACGCCGGCAACGCCCGCCGGTCGGCCCTGGCCCGACGGTACGGATCGGCGATCGCCCATCCGAAGGTGGAGTTGCCCGCGGTGACCGGGCCCGACCACGTGGCCCACCTCTACGCCGTGCTCACCGAGGACCGGGCCGGCCTGGCCGCCCACCTGCGCGCCCACGGCGTGGCCAGCGAGGCGCACTTTCCGATTCCCGACCACCGCCAACCGGCCGTGGGCGACCGGTACGCCGGCACGTCGCTCCCGGTGACGGAACGCCTGTGTCGCCAGGTGCTGTCGCTGCCCTGCCATCCCGGAATGTCCGACGCCGACGCCGATCGGGTGGCCGACGCCGTCAATTGTTGGGGGGCCTGACATGTACTCGCTGGTCGTCCCCGTCTACCGCAACGAGGACTCGATCCACGACCTGCTGGACACCGTCGCGGCCCTGGACGTCGAACTCGGCGGCGAGTTGGAGACGGTGTTCGTGGTCGACGGCAGCCCCGACAAGTGCGCCGACCTGCTCGTCTCGCTGCTGCCGCAGCGGCACTGCACGGCCCGGGTGGTGGTGCTGTCGCGCAACTTCGGCTCGTTCGCCGCGATCCGGGTCGGGCTCGAACACGCCACCGGCCGCTATTTCGCGGTCATGGCGGCGGATCTGCAGGAGCCTCCGGGGCTCGTCCTGGAGTTCTTCCGGATCCTCGCCGGGGGCGGCCATGACGTGGTGGTCGGCACCCGGGAGGCACGCGCCGATCCGTGGGGCAGCCGGGTGTCCGCGCGCCTGTTCTGGGGCGTCTACCGCCGCTTCGTCAACCGGGAGATGCCGCGCGGCGGTGTCGACGTCTTCGGTTGCACGACGGAGTTCCGTGACGTGCTGCTGTCCTGCGGCGAGTCCAACAGCTCGCTGGTGGCGCTGATCTACTGGCTCGGCTTCCGGCGCAAGGAGATCGCCTACACCCGTCTTCCCCGGGCCCGTGGTCGCTCCGGCTGGACGCTGGGCAAGAAGCTGGGCTACCTGTCCGACAGCGTCTTCGCGTTCACCGACCTGCCCTTGCGGGTGCTGATGCTGTTCGGCGCGGCCGGACTCGCCGTGTCCGTCCTGCTGGGCCTCGGCGTGCTCGGCGCCCGGATCGGTGGCCTCTTCGACGTGCCCGGCTACGCCGCGACGATCCTCGTCGTGCTCTTCTTCGGCGGCATCAACGCCCTCGGACTCGGCGTCGTCGGTTCGTACGCCTGGCGTGGCTACGAGAACACCAAACGGCGTCCCCTCGCCGTCGCGATGCGTTCGGTCGCCTTCCGTCCCCGTCGTCAGTTGCAGCAGGAGAAGGCCGACCAGTGACCCGGTTCCCACCCGAGCCCCGCGGCGCTCGCGTCCCACCGTCCCCCCGGCCCGTCGTCGGACCACGCGGGAAGAACGACGCCCGCTTCGTCCATCCCCAGGCCCTGTGCGAGAGTGCCGACGTCGGTCCGGGCACCCGCGTCTGGGCGTTCGCACACGTCCTGCCCGGCGCCCGCATCGGTGCCGACTGCAACCTGTGCGACGGCGTGTTCGTGGAGAACGACGTGGTGTTGGGCGACCGGGTCACCGTGAAGAGCGGGGTGCAGCTGTGGGACGGCGTGACGCTGGAGGACGACGTCTTCGTCGGGCCCAACGCCACGTTCACCAACGACCACATGCCCCGCAGCAAGCGGTACCCGGCGCAGTTCCTCCGTACCCGGGTCGAGGCCGGCGCGTCGATCGGCGCCAACGCGACCATCCTGCCCGGGGTGACGGTGGGGCGGTCCGCGATGGTCGGTGCGGGTGCGGTCGTGACCCGGTCCGTCCCGCCCTACGCGATCGTGGTCGGCAACCCGGCGCGACTCACCGGCTACGTCGACTCGTACCCGGCGCCGGCGCCGGCGTCGTCAGCGCCGGTGACCGCGGAACGCGTCAGCGGCACCAAGGTCGCCGGGGTGACGCTGCACCGCCTCGACTTCGTCCGGGACCTGCGCGGTGACCTGTCGGTCGGCGAGTTCGAGCGGGACGTGCCGTTCCCGGTGCGGCGGTACTTCGTGGTCCTGGACGTGCCGAGCGAGAAGGTCCGCGGGCAACACGCGCACCGGACCTGCCACCAGTTCCTCATCTGCGTGAAGGGGCAGTGCAGCGTGGTGGCCGACGACGGGGTGTCCCGTCACGAGTTTCTCCTGCGGGGCCCGGCGACCGGTCTTCATCTTCCACCCATGACCTGGGCCACCCAGTACCGCTACTCCGCCGACGCGACCCTGCTGGTCTTCGCGTCGCATTACTACGACCCGGACGACTACATCCGCGACTACGCCGAGTTCGTCGCCCTCGCCGACCGGTGCCGGGACGCCGGGTCGGACCGGCGGCCCGGGACGGATGCCCGGCCGCCGTCGCGGGGCGGACCCGCGACGGCGTCCGGGTCACTCGACTGACCGGTCCAGGTCGGGGCGGGGCAGCGGGTTCCCCATCCGCATCATCCAGAAGCTGTACGGGATTCGGGTGATCCCCCTGATCACCGTGCCGTCCACGGTCTTGAAGACCTTCTGCGCCAAGGCGACGAGCGACTCGGGCTCGCGTACGTGTTGGCCCCGGTCGTGGGCGGACATCCACCGGGCGACCCGGCCCTGTTCGGGCTCGAAGCAGTTGTCGACGCTGACCACCGTTCCCTCGGGCGCCAGCGCCCGGGCCGCCAGTTCCAGCAGGTCCTCCGCCTCGCGGTCGGACAGGTGGTGCAGGAGACCGACCATCATCACCGCGTTCACCGGGGGGAGCGTGGCCAGCTGCGCCTCGGTGAACGTCCCGTTGACGAACCGGGCCCGGTGCCCCCAGCGTCTGGTGGCGTAGTCGACGTACCGCGTCGAGATGTCGAAGCCCAGATACCGGACCCCCTCCGGCAGACGGTCCAGGTAGTACGCCGGCCCGCACCCGACATCGAGGAGCAGATCACCGGGTCCGAGGCCGAGGCTGTCCAGACATCGCTGGCACAGCCGGTCCGTGCCGATGCCCCGCTGGAGGGCGATGTACAGCGGCGGATAACCGAGCAGGTCTCTCAACTTGGTCAACATCACAGACATCCTTCGGAGAAGGTTCGAGACCGCACCTGGTGTCCGGTGCGGACGTGCTCCGAGGGGTGCCGCGGAAGCCGGCCGGTCGGGTACGTCGTCGGGTGTGGCGTGGGTGGGTGCCCGGACCGGCAGGTCGCGCCGGGGGTCAGATTGCCACACGCGGGCGCCGGGGACCAGTTTCCGCGCCATCGGAAGGTGGTGTCGGCAGTTGCCCGGTGCCGGTCCCGTTGGTTAGGAGGGTATGAGCGTCACGGTCGGTTCGGAGCCGCGAACCTCGCCGGCGGCCGGCCGGCCGGCGACCCGAAGCCGGATCACCGGTTGGCTACCCGCGTTCGTGCTGCTGGTCGCCCTGGTCGTGGTCCTGGTCGGGACGGGAACCTCGTGGGTCGACATCGCGCGGTACGTCGGCTACCTCGGTTGGTCGGTGCTGCTGCCCGGGACCCTGGTGTACCGGGCACTGCGGGGCCGGCCGCACAGTCTCGTCGACGACCTGACGATGGGTGCGGTGGTCGGTCTCGCGCTGGAGATCGTCGCGTACGTCGGGTTCTCGGTCGCGGACCTGCGTACCGTCCTCCCGGCCTGGCCGCTGCTGGTCGTCGTGCCCTTCGCCGCGGTGCCCCGGCTGCGCCGGCACTGGCTGCCCACGGGCTACCGGCCCGCGCCACCGGGCTGGTCGTGGTCGGTCGTCACCATCGCGCTGTTCCTGCTCGGTTACCTCACCGTCGCCTTCCTCGGCGCGCATCGACCGGTACCGACCGACGGCCCGCAGGCCTACTTCGGCGACGAGCCGTTCACCCTCGCCCTCGCCGGTGAGGCCAAGCACCACTTCCCGCTCCACGAACCGTCGGTGGCGGGGGAACCGCTGGCCTACCACTGGTTCAGCTTCGCGCATCTGGCGGTCGGCAGCACCATCGGCGGGATCGACCTGCCGGTGGTCGTGTTCCGCCTGGCCCTGCCGACCCTCTGCGTTCTGGCCGTGGTACTCCTCGCCACGGTCGGCTGGCGGATCTCCGGTCGCCCGTGGGTGGGCGTCGTCGCGGCGGCCCTGACCTACGCGGTCGGGGAGGTCGCGGGAAACAGCGTCGCGCACACCCCGCTGGGTGGCATCACGGCGTTCGTCGTGTGGGCGAGCCAGTCGGTGATCTACGGCGCCGTGATCACGATCGCGCTCCTTTTCGTCGTGGTCGACCGCCTGCGGGACCCGGCGGAGGGCTCGCCGGGCCGAGGCGGATGGTGGCTGCTGGCGCTGCTCACGTTCGCGGCCTCGGGTGCGAAGTCCAGCGTCCTGCCGGTGCTGCTGGCCGGTGTCGGCGTGGTCTGCCTGGTACAGGTCGTCCGTCGGCGCTGGGCCCGGACGCCGTGGATCGTCGCGGCGGTCCTGTTGGCCGGTCAGGTCTTCGCGCTGGCGGTGTGGTACCGGTTCGAGTCGCAGGGGCTCGTGGTCCGTCCGCTGGGCATCTTCACGCAGTACGCGAACCTGGCCGGCGACTGGCCGTGGTGGCTGCGGGCCGGGGTCTTCGTGGCTGCCTTCGGGGCGCACCTGATCTGCGTGTTCCCCCGACTCGCCGGCATCCCGGTGCTGGCCCGGCTGCGTAGCGGCGACTGGGGCGTCACCGAATGGTTCATGCTCGGCGGCCTGCTCGGCGGGGTGGTGCTGACGTGGTCGCTGTGGCATCCCGGTTGGGGTCAGTACTACTTCCTGCGTTCGGCGTGGCCGTTCGGCGCCATCCTGTCGGCGATGGGTCTCGTCGCCCTGATCGACCGCCGACGGGCGTCCCCGCGCACGGTCGCGGTGCTGGCGGTCGGCGTCGTGTCCGGCTCGACGGCGTTGTCGCTCGTCGCCGCGCGGTTCGCGCCCGGCGCGATCGCCACCGTCCTCTTCGTCGGCCTCCCGCTGACGGTCGTGGCGGCTGTCCTGCTGCTCGCCGCGCGATACGGCAGGACCCGTCGCCACCGTCCCACCCTGGTCCTGGCGGCGCTGCTGCTGGCACTCGGCGCGGGAACACCCGGACTGGTGGTGGACGCCTGGCGGTACCCCGCCAACTCGTTCTGGACCACGGTGATCGGTCCGCGGCAGGCGGAGGCGGCGCGGTGGTTGCGCGCGCACAGCGGACCGGATGACGTGGTGGCCACCAACGGCCACTGCCTGAGCCCTCCGCCCGCCCCGTGCCGAAGCCAGTCGTTCTGGCTGTCGGGCTTCGCCGAGCGCCGGGTGCTGGTGGAGAGCTGGGCCTTCGCGACGAGGACGGTGCGGCAGGGCATGCGGACCGGCACGGACATCGCCACCGTGCCGTTCTGGGACCCGGACCTGTTGGCCACCAACCAGGCCGTCTTCGTCGACCCTTCGGAGCGGGTCGTCGCTGTTCTGCGGACCCGGAAGGTGCGCTGGCTCGTCGCCGATCGACGGTACGGCCGGGAGTCGGTCGCGCTCGGCAGGTTCGCGCGCCTCCGCCTGGACAACGGGGACGTGGCGGTCTATGAGCTGCCCGACTGACCGGCACGCTTTCTCCGGAGGGCCGGAAGACCCACCACTTGCAGAACTCGCCCCGGACGGTGCCACCCGTGCCGGCCGCCGCCCTCCTCCTACCGGCGGTCCCCGCCACGGCGGGACCGCCACGCCAGACCGACGACGAGCAGCGCCAGACCGGCGACCCCGGCCACCGTGGCGCCACCGGCCAGGAACGAACCGGACCGGCCGCGACCGGCGGCCCGGCCGTCGGCGGAGGCGTGCGACCCGGCGGTACGACCGGCGGCGTCCCCGCTCATGGCCGGGGTGGTGGCGGCCGGCGCGGCGGTGTCCGGCAGGGCATAGCGCAGGATGGTGGGCCGGGTGCCCGGTGGCTGTCCGGCGGTCTCCGAGACGGTGAGCAGCGACCGCCCGTCGCGGCTGTAGCTGACCGACTCGCCCTGCGGTTCGTCCGGCAACGGAACGGTCCGCGGTCGTCCGTCGGTCAATGCCTTCACCACGTCCCCGTCGGGCACGTCGAACTCGAACGCGTCGGCGTACGTGCGCAGCACCACCCGCCGCCCGTCGGGCGCGGTGGCCCCGCCGGTCACCAGCCGTCGGCCGAAGATGGAGAACGGGTTGCCGGTGGTGGTGATCGGAAGGCGGACCTGGCCGGCCTTCGTCAGGGGCGTCGTGGCGCCGGCTCGGGGCGGGGCGGCCGGGGCGTACACCCCGGCCGTGCCGGCCTGTTTCGTCACGATCACCGGCCGGCCGTCGCCGGTCAGCAGCAGCGCCTCGGCGTCGTGCGGCCCGTCCGGGTACGCCATCCGGCGCAGCGTGGGGCGGCTCGCGCCCGGCGGTAGCGTCCACACCGCGACCGTCTCCCGGATCTCGTCGTTGTCGCCGATGTCGGCCACCCAGACCGTCCCGTCCCGGCCGATCGCCAGGTCCTCGGTGTCCCGGGGCGGCGTCGGGTAGCGCACCGTCCGGACCACCGCACACCGCGCGTCGAGGAAGAAGATCCGCCGGCGCGGCTCCTCGTCGGCGCTGTCGTTGACCACGACGTAGCCGGTGTCCGTGGCGACCATGCCGGAGATCTCGTTCAGCCGTTCGTCGCGTACCTGGCACACCGGCGTCCCGGGTCGCGCGGTGGGCGCCCGCCCCGCGACGGCGGCGCCCGGCGCCGCCACCGGCAGGACGGCCAGCGCGCCGCAGGCGACCGCTGCCGGCCATCGCCGTGCCACCCGGCCACCATCTCCCATTGCCGCCCCCGTCCGTCGCGGTCGCACCGGTACACGGTGGCACGCCCCGACCACCCGCCGGACCCGAGGTGACGAATTCGTCTCCGGTCCGCGCCGGCACCGCGGGCTGGCGCGGACCGACGGCCGGGGCGTCAGCCGCGCCTCACCGCGGGCAGGAGTACGTCCGCGCACCACTGGCGGAAGGTGGTGGGGGTGGGATGGCGGGGATCCCGGGACTCCGTCCGGTAGATGCCGCCCGCGACGGCGGCGGCCATGTCGACGAGTCCCTGGGCGGACGCCTCTGACATCCCGTGTCGGGTCAGGTTCTCCCTGTACGCCGGGCCGGACAGCGCCCGGGGCCGTGAGGCCGGCCCCGCGCGGCGGCGACGTCGATGGCGCCGCCGCGTCGGGAGGTGTGCCGGTTCATCCGCCCGTCAGGCGACGGAGCAGGGCTGGCCGTTGAGGCTGAACGAGGTGGGGGCGGCCGTGTTGCCGGTGTGGTTGGCCTGGTAACCGATGCTGGTCGAGCCACCCGGCGGGATGGTGCCGTTGTAGTTGACGTTGCGCGCCGTGACCTGGCCGCTGCTGGGGCTGTAGGTGGCGTTCCAGCCCGAGGTGATGGTCTGGCCGCCGGCCAGGGTGAACGCCAGTGACCAACCGTTGACCGCCGCGCTGCCGGTGTTCGTGATGGTGATGTTCGCGGTCAGCCCGGTATTCCAGGTGTTGGCCACGTAGCTGACCCGGCAGGCGCCGCCGCCGGGTGGCGGGGTGGTCGGCGGCGGGGTCGTGGGCGGCGGCGTGGTGGGCGGCGGCGTTGTCGGCCCGCCGGTGGTGGGCGGCGGCGTCTGGTTGGAGTTCAGCCCGAAGAAGGCGATCGCCTGGGCGGCCATGCCGCTCATCGGCAGCTGGTGCCCGGCGCCGGAGACGCTGATCGCCTCGACCCGTACCGTGCCGGAGGAGTCGGCGAAGCGACGTCGGGTCCAGCTCGGCTGCGGGGTGTCGGTGGAGGTGGGGTTGACGCTCAGGCCGTGCACGTTGGTCCACTGGTCCACCTCCTCCTGCAGCAGCGCGTAGTAGACCAGGTTGTCGTTGGTGCCGTGCCACAGCTGCATCCGCGGGTACGGCCCGCTGTAGCCGGGGTACGCCTGGCGGACCAGGTCACCCCACTGTTGCGGGGACTTGTCGATCCGGCCGGAGGCGCAGTCGCTGTAGCCGGGGGTCGGCTGGTAGTCGCCCTCGTTCGGGAAGCAGGCGAACGGCACACCCATGAACGCCGCGCCGGCGGCGAACACGTCCGGGTAGAGGGCGGCCATGGCGTTGGTCATCATGCCGCCGGACGAGCTGCCGGTGACGAACACCCGGCGCGGGTCCGCGCTGTACCGCTGCAGCGTGTAGGAGACCATGGACGCGATGGAGACCGGGTCGCTGCCGCCGTTCCGCCGCTTCGACGCGTCGGACCAGTTGTCGAAGCAGTTCTGCTTCTTGTTGGACGCCGACGGGTAGATCACGATGAACCCGTACTGGTTGGCCAGCGACGCGAACTCGCTGCCCGAGTAGAACCCCGGACCGTTGCCGCCGCAGCCGTGCATGGCCACCACGACGCCGGGGGAGGGCTTGACCGAGTCCGGCACGTAGATGTGCATCCGGAGATTGCCGGGGTTGCTGCCGAAGTTGGTCACCTCGGTCAGCGAGGCCGCCGACGCGGGTCTGGTCAGCGCGGGAACCGTGACGGTCACGCCGACCATCAGGGCAGCGGCGGACACGATGGTCAGCACCGCTCTGGGGAATCTCACCTTCTGCTCCTCACTCCCCGTCGCCGGGGACCTGGCCGGTCGGGCGAGCGGGCTCCCACCCACCGACTATTCGACGTATGTCAATGACTATCGTTGCCGGTCAAAAAACTGTCAATCGATGGGCGCCGATGATAGTTTCGGTCGGCGGCGACGGTCTTGACTAAGGTGGCCGGTCGTCGGAGGGTCTGGGGATGATCCCGTTCCGGCTGGAGGAGATCCTTCCCGACATCGCGTTCGGGCCGGTCCGGTTGCCACGTCAGCAGAACGGCGGATCGCCGCAGAGCACGGCGGTGACGCTGCTGGCCGACTACAGCCTGCGCGACCGTTCCTGGCTGCCGTCCGCGGCCATCGTGGCGTTGCTGGCGGAGTCCGACGTCACGCAGGCCGGGGCGCGGACCGCGATCAGCCGGCTGGCCCGCCGGGGCGTGCTGGAGAGCACCCGCCAGGGGCGGCGCACCTCCTACCGGCTGACCCCGCCCGCCGCCACCGCGCTGGCCGTCGGCGGCAGGGGCGTGGTCGGCTTCGCCGCCGCGGCGGAGGCCTGGGACGGCTGCTGGACGCTCATCGCCTTCTCGCTGCCGCAGGAGGGGGAGGCCGAGCGCCGGGCGCTGCGCGGCCGGTTGCGCTGGCTGGGCTACGCCCCGCTGTACGACGGTCTCTGGGTCTCGCCGCACCATCCACCGGCCCGGGCCGCGTCGCTGGCCGGGATCCGGCTCGGCGCGATGACCATGTTCCGGGCCCGGAGCGTGCAACTGTCCACGGTGACCAGCCGCGACCCGCTGGACGCCTGGGACCTGACCAACGTCGGCGAGCACTACGCGTCCTTCGTCCGGCGCTGGCGCACCCTGCTGCCGCGGATCCGCGCCGGCGACGTCGTCGGCGCGGACGCGTTACGGGCCCGGACCGAGGTGATGGACAGCTACCGGCGGTTCGTCAGCCTCGATCCGTGGTTGCCGATGCGGCTGATGCCGGCGGGCTGGCCGCGGGTCGAGGCCCGCGACGTGTTCGTGGCCGTCTACGACGGCCTGGCCGAACCGGCGCTGCGTCACGTGCGGCGCACGGTGGCCCGGTTCGTGGCCGGGCCCCGGCCCGTCGTCCACGCGCACACCGTCGCCGACCTGCTCGACGGCCTGCTGCCCGCCGACGCCGCACCCGCCCCGGCCGGCCGGTAACGGGTCCCGTCCGGGAACCGGTTCGTCGCGGGGCATGGCCGCCGGGCACGGCCGGGTCAGCCGCGTCGCTCGCGTTCCTGCCACCAGGTCCGGGCCAGCGGGCGCCACCGGGCACGCCGGTCGAGCAGGACCCGGCGGGCCGCCTCCCCGCTCCACCCGTCCGGCAACAGGTCCGGCGGCAGCCCCGGATCGGCCAGCAGCAGCCGGCGCCACTGGTGGACGAGGTGGGCCAGCTCGGCGAGCGCCTGGTCGGGCGTGGCCGGGCTCGGGTCCGCGAACCGCTCGGTGAAGGCGCGGTACTGCCGGTCCAGATCCGCGACGTTCCACGCCTGGGCGGCCAGGTGCTGCCGTTCCCCGTCGTCGGTGAGCCGGGCCTGCAACAGCGTCCCGTGCACCGCCTCGCCGAGGTCGTCCAGCACCTGGCGGGCCTCGGCGGCCCGGGACGGGTGCGGGCTGAGCCAGACCCCGGGGCCGAGCGAGCCGAAACCGGCCCAGCCGAGCGCGGTCCGTAACCGGTGCCGGAGGTTGCGGTGCGTCTCCGGGACGGTGGTGAGCAGCAGCAGCCAGTCGCCGGTCCAGTCGCTCTCCGGGCCGGTCGCGAAGAGCCGGCCCTTGGCGGCGGTCAGCGCGTCGCGCCCGGCCGGGGTGAGCTGCCAACGGGTCCGGCGACCGAGCCGGACCGGGGCGAGCAGACCTGCGGCGGCGGTCCGGGCCAACGCCTGCCGGACCGCCTTCTCCTCGAACCCGACCAGGTCGAGCGCGTCCACGACGGTCTGGGTCCAGGCCCCGTCGTCCTCGTCCAGGACGCAGTCGCCGAGCACCAGCAGCAGGTAGGCGCGGGCGCTCGGACCGCGGGCGGCCCCGGGGGTACGCGGGCCCCGGTCGGTCCCGTCGGGCGCTCGCGCGGAGGTCGACGTCACCGGCTCCTCCTGACTCGGCGAACGAAACATTCCCCACTATCTTGACGTACGACCATAGCTGTGTCGCATTATAGGGGTGCCTCGTCGTCGATGAAACCGAGGTGAGGCCCATGTCGACCGGTCCGGTGTCCGCCCCGTCCACGCCCGACGCCCCGCGGGTGACCCCGACGCCGCCCCTGCTACGGGTGCGGGAGTTGGACGTCTGCTACGGCGGCGGGTTGCGGGCGTTGCGGCGGGTGTCGCTGGAGGTGCCGGCCGACGGCCTGGTCGCCGTCCTGGGCGGCAACGGCGCCGGCAAGAGCACCCTGCTGCGAGCGGTCTCCGGGACGCTGCCCTTCGTCGGCGGCCGGGTCACCGCCGGAACCGTCGAGTTCGCCGGCCGTCGCCTGGACCGGCTGACCCCCACCGACGTCGTCCGGGCCGGGGTGATCCAGGTGCCGGAGGGCCGGCAGGTCTTCGCCCACCTCACCGTGGACGAGAACCTGCGGGCCGGCGGCCTGGTCAGGTCCCGCCGCGCACGCCGGGCGACCCGGGACCGGGTGTACGAGACGTTCCCGGTACTGCGCGAACGGTCCCGGCAACGGGCCGGCCTGCTCTCCGGCGGCGAGCAGCAACTGCTGGCGATCGGTCGGGCCCTGATGGCCGAGCCGCGCCTGCTGCTGCTGGACGAGCCGTCGCTGGGCCTGGCCCCGCGGATGGTCGACCGGATCGGCGAGGTGATCGCCGACATCCACCGGCGGGGGACGGCGGTCGTCCTGGTCGAGCAGAACGCGGCCTTGGCCCTGGCGCTCGCCGACACGGCGTACGTGTTGGACGTCGGCCGCGTCGCGCTGTCCGGCCCGGCCGACCGGTTGGCCCGCACCGACGAGGTGCGGGACCGGTACTTGGGGGTGAGCGCCGCGGCACCGGCCGCGCCACCGCGCCGCGCCGACCCGGTCCGCCACCCGGAGTTGCCGGCGTTGACCGTCGACCGGATCAGTGTCCGGTTCGGCGGGCTCAGCGCGCTGTCGGAGGTGTCGTTCACCGTCGCGCCCGGTTCGGTGCACGCGCTGATCGGCCCGAACGGCGCCGGCAAGTCCACCTGCCTGAACGTGCTCACCGGCGTACAACGGCCCGCGGCCGGGGGCGTGCGCTACGGCGACGTGCCGCTGCGCGGGCTGCGCCCGGACCGGATCGCCCGGCTCGGAGTCAGCCGGACCTTCCAGAACCTCGCCCTGTCGGCGACCGCCACCGTGACCGACAACCTGCTGCTCGGCCGGCACCGGCTCAGCCGGGCGGGCTTCGTCCGCGCCGGGTTGCGCACCGTCGCCGCCCGCCGGGAGGAGACTGCCCAGCGTCACCGGGTACGTCAGGTCGCCGACCTGCTCCAGCTCACCGACCTGCTGGACCGGCCGGTGGCCGGGCTGCCCTACGGCGTGCGCAAGCGGGTGGAGTTGGCCCGGGCGCTGTGCGCCGAACCGACCCTGCTGCTGCTCGACGAACCGGTGGCCGGGATGCCCGCGGGCGAGTCGGCCGACCTGGCTGCGGTGCTGGCCCGGGTCCGCGCGGAGCTGCCGATCTCCATCGTGCTGGTCGAGCACGACATGACCTTCGTGATGGGACTCGCCGACGAGGTCACCGTGCTGGACTTCGGCCGGCGCATCGCCACCGGTACGCCGGAGCAGGTGCGCCGCGATCCCGAGGTGATCCGCGCCTACCTCGGCGAGCAGGCGCCGGAGGTGTCCCGGTGAACCATCTCGCCACCCTCCTGGTCAACGGCGTCTCGCTGGGCTGCCTCGACGCCCTGATCGCGCTCGGGTTCGTCCTGGTCTTCAAGGCCACCCGGGTGGTCAACTTCGCGTACGGCTCGCTGCTGCTGCTCGGCGCGTACGTGATCGGGCGGACCCACGACGGCCTGGGCTTTCCCGGTGCCGTGCTGCTCGCGGTGGCCGTGACGGCCGCGGTGGCCCTGGTGGTGGGGGTGGTGGTCCTGCGCCCGGCGAGGCTGGCCGACCCGGGCACGCTCGCCATCCTCACCCTCGGCGTGGACATCGTGCTGGCCACCGAGTTGACCCGCCGGATCGGCACTGACCTGCTCACCACCGGCGACCCGTGGGGCGCCCGGGTGGTGACGGTGGCCGGCATCCAGGTGCCGCAGACCCGGGTGGCCGCCGCCGCCGTAGCGGTGCTGCTCATCGCCGCCCTGCTCGTCGCGCTCACCGCCACCGACTGGGGCGTCGGCCTGCGGGCCTCGGCGGAGCGCCCGGCGACCGCGGCGCTGCTGGGCATCCGGCAGAGCCGGGTCGCGGCCGGCGCCTGGGGACTGGCCGGTGGCCTGGCCGCCACCGCCGGGCTGTTCCTGGTCGCCTTCCCGGCGCCCGGTATCGGTGCCGGTGCCGGGCAGGCGGCGCTGGGCGCGGCCATACCGGCGGCGGTGCTCGGCGGTCTGGACTCGACCACCGGCGCTCTGGTCGGTGGCCTGGCGGTCGGCCTCACCGCCACCCTGGCCGCCGGCTACCAGGACCAGTTGGCCTTCCTCGGCCGGGGGATCGGCGACGTCGCGCCGTACCTGGTCATGCTGCTGGTGCTGCTGGTCCGCCCGGCCGGACTGTTCGGCAGCCGGGAGGTCGACCGTGTCTGAGCTGGCGCGTCGCATCTGGTGGCTGCCGGTGGCCGCGGTGGCGGTGGCCGCGCCGCTGTCGCTGACCGGGTTCTGGCTGCAGACCGGGCTGTTCGTGATGGCGGCCGTGATCGGCGCGATCGGCCTCACCCTGCTGGTCGGCGTGGCCGGCCAGCTCTCCCTGGCGCACGCGTTCTTCGTCGCGACCGGCGCCTACGGGTACGCGTTCCTGGCCGGCACCGGCGACGACCGGGTGGCCGGCGCCGGGTGGCCACCACCGCTCGCCGCGGTCGGCGCCGTCGCGCTGGCCGCGCTGGCCGGCGCGTTGTTCAGTCCGATCGCCGGCCGGTTGCGCGGGATCTATCTCGGCCTGGCCTCGCTGGGCCTGGTGTTCCTGGGCCAGCACGTGCTGCGCAACGCGACCGGGCTGACCGGCGGGTTCAACGGCCGGGACGCCGCACCGTTCGAGGCGTTCGGCTTCTCGTTCACCGCGACCGATCCCGACCTCGTGGTGTTCGGCGTCCCGTACGGGCCGCTGGAGCGGCTGTGGTACCTCGGTCTGCTGTTCGTGCTGGTCGCCGGCTGGTACGCGGTCAACCTGCTGCGCGGCCGTCCCGGTCGGGCCCTGGCCGGGCTGCGGGACAGCGAGACCGCCGCCGCCGTCCTCGGCGTCGACGTCCGGCGCTACCGGGCGGCGGCGTTCACCGTGTCCAGCGCCTACGCCGGGCTGGCCGGTGTGCTGCTCGCCCTCTCCTTCGGCCGGATCGTGCCGGACAGCTTCGGGTTCGGCATGTCGGTCGACTTCCTGGCGATGGTCGTCATCGGCGGTTCGGGATCGGTCCCGGGTGCCGCCGCCGGCGCGGTGCTGGTCACCGCGCTCCCGCTGATCCTCGGCCGGTACAGCGACGCGGTGCCGTTCCTGGCCCAGCCGGGGGAGCCCGGTATCGGTGCGGCCGAGGCCGCCCGGCTGCTCTACGGCGCCGCGGTCGTCGCGGTGCTGCTGTTCGCCCCCGGTGGCCTGGCCGGCCTCGCCCGCCGGCTGCGCCCCGCCCGTGCACCGCGTCCCACCCGTGCACCGCGTTTCACCCGTGCACCGACTCCCGCTCCTGCACCGACTCCCGCCCCTTCGCCGCGTCCCGCCACCGAGGAGCCGCACCATGATCCGACGACGACCGATCCTCACGACAGCGATCTGCCTCTGCCTCGCCGCGACCGGCCTGACCGGGTGCGGGAAGGCGACCTCGGGTGACAAGGACTCCGGCGGGGTGAAGTCCGGTCCCGGGGTGACCGCCAGCACCATCAAGCTCGGCAGCCTGGTCGACCTCACCGCCGTCTTCGCCTCCCTCAGCAAGTCGGTGGTGCAGGGCACGCAACTGTTCTGGAAACAGCAGAACGCCAACGGCGGCGTGTGCGGCCGCACGGTCGAGGTCACCGTCAAGGACACCGGGTACGACCCGCAGAAGGCCGTCTCGGCCTACCGCGAGTTGTCCGGCGACGTGCTGGGCTTGCAGAGCGTGCTGGGCTCGCCGGTGATGACGGCGCTGCGCCCGCTGGCCAAGCAGGACGACATGTTCCTCGGCTTCGCCGGGTGGAGCGCCTCGGTGCTGGGCGACGAACACGTCCAGCTGCTCGGCACGACGTACGACGTGGAGGCGGTCACCGGGCTGGACTTCCTGCTGCGCGAGAAGCGGGTCGCCGCCGGCGACAAGGTCGGGCACGTCTACTTCGAGGGCGACTTCGGGGAGAACGCCCTGCGCGGCAGCAGCTGGCTGGCCGGGCAGCGGGGGCTGACCATCGTCGGCCAGAAGATCAAGTCGTCGGACACCGACCTGTCCGCGCAGGTGGCGACGCTGCGCGCGGCCGGCGTGAAGGCCATCCTGGTCTCCGCCGGCCCGACCCAGACCGCGTCGGTGGCCGGCGTCGCGAAGTCGGTCGGCCTGTCCGTGCCGATCGTGGCCAACGGCCCCGGGTTCACCCCGCAGCTGCTCGGCACCCCGGCCGGACCGGCGCTGACGGAGAACCTGCACGTGGTCTCCAGCCTCGCCCCGCCGGCCCTGGACACCCCCGCGGCCCGTGACCTGCAGGCGGCCTTCGCGAAGGAGTACCCGGGCGCGGTGCCGACGCAGGTCGGATCGGTGTTCGGCTACGCACAGGCCCGGGTCGTCCGGGACATGTTGCAGAAGGCGTGCGACGGCAAGGACCTGACCCGCAAGGGCGTGTTGACCGCCTTCCACCAGCTGTCGCAGGTGGACACCGGTGGCCTGGTCGCGGGGCCGCTGACCTTCACCGACCCGGCCGCGCCGCCGACCCGGACGGTCTACCTCAGCCGGGTCGACGGGACCGTGCCGGGCGGGCTGGTCGCCGTCGGCGGTCCGGTCACCGCCGAACCGGCCCGCGCCTACCAGCCGGCGGGCTGAGCCGCCCGCGGACCCGCACCCCAGCGACGCACCGACCGACTGTGACGGGAGAACCAGTGGTGAAGCTCAACGGCCGGGTGGCCGTGGTGACCGGGGCGGCCCGGGGACTGGGCCGCGCCTACGCCGAGGCGTTGGCCGTCGCCGGGGCCGCGGTGGTGATCAACGACGCCGACGCGCGGGCCGCGAGCGAGGTCGCCGACCGGCTCACCGCGGCCGGCGCCGCGGCCGTCGCCGAACCGGGTGCCGTCGGCCCGGCCGAGGTGGCCCGCCGGCTGGTGGACCGGGCCGTCGAGACGTACGGCCGGCTCGACGTGCTGGTCACCAACGCCGGCATCCTGCGCGACCGGATGCTGTGGAAGATGTCCGACGAGGAGTTCGACGCGGTGCTGGACGTCCACCTGCGCGGCACCTTCACCTGTGTCCGCGCGGCCGTGACCCGGATGCGGGAGCAGGGCGACGGCGGGCGGATCATCGCGGTCGGGTCACCGGCCGGGCAGCGCGGCAACGTCGGGCAGACCAACTACTCGGCGGCCAAGGCGGCGATCGTCGGCGCGGTGCGGACCTGGTCGATGGAGTGCGCCCGCGCCGGCATCACCGTCAACGCCGTGGTCCCGGTCGCCGCCACCGCGATGACCGCCACCATCCCGGCCTTCCAGGAGCACGTCGTCGCCTGGCAGGACCAGGGCACCCCGCTGCCGCGCTGGCTACGGGCCGGCGAGGGCTTCGGCGTCCCGGAGGACGCCGCCGGGCTGGTCGTCTTCCTGGCCTCCGCGCGGGCCGCCGGGATCACCGGCCAGGCGATCGGGATCGGTGGGGACCGGCTGTCGGTGTGGTCGCACCCGCAGGAGGTGGCCACCGCGTACCGCGACGGCGGGTGGAGCGCGGAGGCGATCGAGGCCGCCTGGCCGGCCCTGGACCGGTTCACCCAGCCGGTCGGTATCCCCGCCCCGGAGGTGCCCGAGCCGTGAACGTCGACGAACTCGTCGCGATCGACGTGCACGCGCACGTCGAGGTCTCCGCCGCCGGCCACCCGGCCCTGCCCGAGCACCTGATGGCCGGCTCGACCCACTACTTCAAGGTGGCCGGCGACCGGGCGCCGGGCGTACCGCGGATCGCCGAGTACTACCGGCAGCGGCGGATGGCGGCCGTGGTGTTCGCGGTCGACGCCCGGTCGGCGACCGGGCACCCGCCGGTGTCGAGCGAGGAGATCGCCGAGGCGTGCGTGGCGCACGCGGACGTGCTGATCCCGTTCGGCAGCGTCGACCCGTGGACCGGCCGGGCGGCGGCCCGCCGGGCCCGCGAGCTGGTCGAACGGTACGGCGTGCGCGGCTTCAAGTTCCATCCCAGCCTGCAGGCGTTCCACCCGAACGACCGGATGGCCTACCCGATCTACGAGGTGTTGCAGGAACTGGGCGTGGTGGCGCTGTTCCACAGCGGGCAGACCGGCATCGGAGCCGGGGTCCGCGGTGGCGGTGGGATCGCGTTGAAGTACGCCAACCCGCTGGACCTGGACGACGTGGCGGTCGACTTCCCCGACCTGCCCATCGTGATCGCCCACCCGTCGTTCCCGTGGCAGGACGAGGCGCTGGCGGTGGCGACGCACAAGCCGCTGGTGCACATCGACCTGTCCGGCTGGTCACCGAAGTACTTCCCGCCGCAACTGGTCCGGTACGCCAACTCGCTGCTGCGGGACAAGGTGCTGTTCGGCTCGGACTTCCCGCTGCTCACCCCGGACCGGTGGCTGGCCGACTTCGAGACCCTGGACATCAAGCCGGAGGTACGCCCGCTCATCCTCAAGGACAACGCCGTCCGGCTGCTCGGTCTCGGGGCGCGGACCGATGCCTGACCTGAGCCTGGGCTCGTGGACCGGACGCCGGGCCCGGATGTCCCCGGACCGGGTCGCCGTGGCGTACGGGGATCGCGAGTGGACGTACGCCGACCTGCACGAGCGGACCGGTCGGGTGGCGGCCGCGCTGGCCGGTCTCGGCGTCGGGCCGGCCGACCGGGTCGCCTACCTGGGCCCCAACCATCCGGCGTTCCTGGAGACGCTGTTCGGCACCGCGCGCCTCGGCGCCACCTTCGTGCCGCTCAACTGGCGGCTGGCGGTGCCGGAACTCGTCCACATCCTGCGCGACAGCGGCGCCCGGGTGCTGGTCGCCGGGGCGGACCAGGAACCGGCCGCGACCCGGCTACGGGAGCTGCTCGACATCCGTACGGTGCTGGTCGGGGCGGCCTACGAGGGGCTGCTCGCCGCCGCGGGAGCGCCGCCGGAGGCGACCGTCGACGGCACCGCGCCCTGCCTGATCCTCTACACCTCCGGCACCACCGGCCGGCCCAAGGGGGCCGTGCTGACCCACGACAACGTCACCTGGAACTGTCTCAACCTGCTGCTCGACGTCGACCTGGCCGCCGACGAGGTGACCCTGGTGGTGGCGCCCATGTTCCACGTGGCGGCGCTCAACCAGACCGTGCTGCCCACCCTGCTCAAGGGCGGTCGGGTGCTGCTCGTCCCGTCCTTCGACCCGCAACGGTGCCTGGAGCTGATCGCCCGGCACCGGGTCACGTACCTGTTCGGGGTGCCGACCATGTTCCGGGCCATGACCCGGGCGCCGGGCTGGCCCACCGCGGACCTGTCGTCGGTCCGTTCGGCGATCTGCGGCGGGGCGCCGGTGCCGGTGGCGGTGATCGCGGACTACCAGGCGCGCGGGGTGACCTTCATGCAGGGCTACGGCCTCACCGAGGCGTCCCCCGGGGTGCTCATGCTGCGCCGCGAGTACAGCGCCAGCAAGGCCGGCGCCGCCGGCACGCCGGTGTTCTTCGGCGACGTCCGCCTCGTCCGACCGGACGGCCGGCCGGCCGCCCCCGGCGAGCCGGGCGAGATCCTGGTACGCGGACCCACCGTGATGGCCGGCTACTGGGGGCTGGCGGCGGAGACGGCCCGGACGGTGACCGCCGACGGCTGGCTGCACACCGGGGACGTCGGCGTCGCCGACGAGGAGGGCTTCGTCACCGTCCGGGACCGCACCAAGGACGTCATCATCTCCGGTGGGGAGAACATCTACCCGGCCGAGGTGGAGGACGCGCTGTACCGGCACCCGGCGGTGGCCGAGTGCGCGGTCATCGGCGTACCCGACGCGCACTGGGGCGAGGTGGGCCGGGCGGTCGTCGTGGCCCGTACCGGCGCCGAGCCGGAGCCGGCCGAACTGCTCGACTTCCTCGCCGACCGGATCGCCCGGTTCAAGGTGCCCAAGTCGGTGGTCTTCACCGACGTCCTCCCGCGTACCGCCTCCGGCAAGGTGGTCAAGAGTGATCTGCGGGCCCGGTTCGGTCCGGGCCGGAAGGAGACAGCCCCGTGACGACCACCGTCAGCGGCCTCGACGAACTGCGTGGCCTGGCCGGCGCCGAACTCGGCCCGAGCGGCTGGCTCGACGTCACCCAGGACCGGGTGAACACCTTCGCCGAGGCCACCGGTGACTACCAGTGGATCCACGTGGACACCGAACGGGCGAAGGACGGACCGTTCGGCGGCACCATCGCGCACGGCTACCTGACGCTTGCGCTGGTCATTCCGCTCTGGAGCGAGCTGCTGCGGGTGGATGGTGTCGGCATGGCGATCAACTACGGGCTCAACCGGCTGCGCTTCCCGGCGCCGGTGCCGACCGGCTCCCGGGTCCGGCTGTCCGCCCGGGTCGTCTCGGCCGAGGACGTGCCCGGCGGCGTGCAGCTCACCGTCGACCTCACCGTCGAGCGGGACGGCGGCGACAAGCCCGCGGCGGTGGCCCAGGCCGTCTACCGCTACCACGCCTGAGCCCGCGCCGCCGCGTTGTCGGCCGGTCCGGTCACCGCTCGGCCACCGCCGGCGTGTCCGCGACCGACCCGTCGGCGCTCAGCAGGGTGACTCCGGTGCGTTCGTCGACGACGGCCACCCGGACGGCGTCCGGCTGGTACGTCCGCAGCGGCACCGCGAACACCGCCGTGGCCGTACGCCCCTGGTAGCGCGCGGCGTAGCCGACCATCCGCCAGCCCTCGTCGTCCCAGTGCTCGAGTACGTCGGAACTGAGCAGGTGGGCGACCCGCCGGTAGGCCGCGCTCTGCTGCAGCTGCTGCACCGCGAACAGCAGCGGCACGCCGGAGCCGCCCCGCAACGGGTGGGTCAGCGCGGCTCGGAACCGGCGCAACGGGAGCAGCCAGACCGGATCCAGCTCGGCCGAGAGGACCACCACCGCCGCCGCCTCGACCAGCAGCACGGCACCGGCGGCGGCCGGCCGGTCGACGAGGGCGGACAGCCAACCGCCGGTGGCCCCGACGGCGGCCAGACCGGCGAGCACCAGCAGTCCCGCCCGGACGAAGCCGCGCCACCCGACCGGGGTCCGGTGGGCGCTCAGGCACCCGCAGGACGATTCGGGGGCCACCGTCCTGGCGTACCCGAGGTAGCCGAGGAAGCCGACGCAGAGCGCGGTGGCCGCGACGGCCTCGACGCGCAGAGCGGGTGGCAGCACGAGCAGCGCGCCGAGGGTCAGCTCCACGCCGCCGAGCAGGCGGTAGGCGGGTACCACCCGTCGCTCGCCGACGAGTGAGGTCAGTGCCGACCGGCGGGCGCTCGTGCCGGCGTGCCGGCTGAAGAGCTTGTTCGTGGCGGCCCAGACCAGCACGGCGCCGAGGAACAGGGGTTGCACCGCCGCGATCAACGGGAACATCGGGATTGCCTCCTCGTACCGGGTGAGCGGTGGACACCGGGTGGGTGCCGTGCGGCACCCACCCGGCGCGCGGGGTGTCTACGCGGCCGCGTAGACGGTCGCGATGTCGATCTCGTTAGTGTCGGGGTGCCAGGCCCCGATCACCTGGACGTGTTTGCCGACCTTCAGCAGCGACAGGTCCGACACGGCGGGGGTGCCGTTGTAGACGGCGGCACTGCGGTCGGGCACCACGTGTCCGACGATCCGCTTGCCCTTGTGGTCGAGGTGGAGCACGTTCCGGCCGACCGAGGCGATGTGGGCGTGCAGGTTCACGATGTTCACCCAGATCGAGTCGGCGGCGAGCGTGCCGTCGGGCAGGCGTACGCCGCGGGCGTACATCCCGTCACCGATGGCGATCCGGTCGAACGTGGTGGGTGCGAGCTTCCAGATGCTGGTGCCGTCGGTGACCCGGATCGAGTGCAGGACGGTGTCCGAGCCGGTGACGAAGAGCATGCTTCCGCTGATCTTGCTGATCCGGCCCTCGGCGAAGTTCGGGTCTGGCGCGCCGGGTTCGACGCTCAGCGGTTCGGCGGCGAAGGCGGCCTCCGGGGCCAGCGAGCCGAGCGTGGTGGCGCCGACGACGCCGGCGCCGCCGAGGACGGCGGTGGTGAGCAGTCGGCGGCGGTCGATGGTGGTGTCCATGGGATGACCTCCGGTCAGACGGTGTCGACTGAGCAGGGCCGCAGGCCCGCGGACAGGCTGGCGATCGCGCTGTAGGCGGACGGGGTCAGGTCGATGATGCGGTTGGTGCCGCACGCCGACCCGCAGCAGGTCTTCTCGCCGCACCACAGGTCGGTCTGCGGACCGCAGTCGGCGATCGTGGTGCCGACCCTCGAGCCGTTGCAGAGGTTGGTGGTGTAGTGCCGGAAACCACAGGTGCGGCGGGACATGTTGATGCCGCACTTGTCCGGTCGGGTGATCGCGTAACAGGCGTCCGAGGCGTTCGGCCAGGCGTGCTGGTAGTTGCCGGACTTGCAGGTACCACAGGCGCCGCCGCCGGTCGTACTGCACGGACCCCAGGCGCTGCCACAGCAGAACCAGGACACCTCACCCAGTACAGCCGCCATGGGTTGCCTCCCTTCGGGGGGTTGGAGGAACCAACGTGATTGAAAGTGATGAATATTGTCAGCGACAGAAATCGCCAAAGTCAACACTTTCGATGCAGGTTTCCTACGCACCCGGGCCAGTGAACGTGAGACGGCGATGCTCACGCGAGGCAGCACAGAGCCGGCGCGGGTCGACAAGGACATCCACGCCGGTGACGGTCGAGCGGGTGAGGGGTGCGGTCAGTCGTCCGGCAGCCCGTGCTCCTCGCGGAGCGCCCGGGCCTCCGCGGTGCGGCCCAGCCGTTCCAGGGTGGCGGTCAACAGCCAGGCGGCCCGGCCAGCCAACGGCCCGCCGACGGGCAACCCGCCGAGCACGGTACGCAGCAACCGCTCCGCGTCGTCCGGACGGTCGGTCCGCAGCAGCAGTTCACCGGCGAGCAGTTCGGCCTGGGCCGCCTCCGCGAACGCACCGATCGACCGCAGCCGGTCCGGCACCCCGGCCAGCCGGTCGAGGGCCTCGGTGAGTCGTTCGTCGCCGGTCAGCACGCGGGCGACGATGTCGGCGGCCAGCGCCACCTCGTAGGTCACCACCGGCGGCTCGTCCGGCTGGCCGGCGAGCGCCGCCACGGCCCGGTCCACCACCTCGACCGCGGCCAGCGCCGCCGGTAGGTCACCGGACCAGAACAGGGCGGCCGTCTCCCGGCGCCGGGCCCGTAGCTCCTCGACCGGCAACCCGGCCAGCCGGTACGCCGTCGCCGCCGCCGCGAACCGCTGTGCCGCCAGCACGTCGCGATCGGCGTCGTACAGGATCCCACCGGCCTCCTCCAGCACCTGGGCCCGGTGCGGCAGGTTGTCCGGGCCGTCCAGGTTGTCGGCGAGCCGGTCCAGCAGGGCGAGCGCGGGTTCGGTGTCGCCGAGCCGCTCGTAGACGCCGGCCAGCAGGTGCCGGCACCGGTCGGCCTCGGCCTGGGCGCCCAGCCGGTCGAGCCCGAGCACCGCCTCCTCCGCCACCTCGGCCGCCTCGCTCAACCGGCCCGCGGCCTGGTAGGCGTTCGCCAGTTCCCAGCGCAGGAAGGCGTCCCCGGGTGCCTGCTGCTCCACGCAGAGGGTGACCGCCTCGGCGTAGTCCTCGACCGCCTCGTCGGCCCGGTCGGCGGCCAGCAACGCCCGGGCGCGGGTCACCCGGGCGGGTAGCTGGACCGCGGCCGACCCGACCCGGAGCACCTCGTCGCAGTCGCGTACCGCCTCGGCCGGGTCGTCCACGGCCCGGGCGTGCGCCAGGCCGGCCGCCGCGACCAGTTCGTCGGCCGCCACCTCGCGGGCGAGCCGACGGGCCTCCGCGGCGGCCGAGCGGAACTCGTCCGGCCGGTCCAGCTGTTCGAGGACCGCGGTGCGGTGCAGTGCCACCCGGGCGGCCAGATGCGGGTCGACGGCCGCCCCGGCGGCAGCCCGATCGACCTCGGTGAGCGCCTCCGCTGCCCGGTGTGCCTGCAGCAGCGCCATCGCCAGCCGGTCCCGGGCGGCGACCCGCTGGCGGGCGTCGCCGTGCCGGTCGAGGAACTCGACCGAACCCCGGGTCAGGGCCAACCCTTCCTCGATGTCGTCCTCGGTCATGCACAGCTGGACGCCGAGTCGGCCGGCGACCACCTGCGCCCGTACCTCGTCCGGCAGGTCCCGGTAGGCGGCCAGGGCGGCCCGGTTGGCCGCCACCGCCGCGGCCGGGTCATCGGCGTCGTTGCCACGTTCGGCGGCGCGCAGTTCCAGCCGCCGGGCCGCGGCGAGCCGCGCCGGCCCGTCGCCGTCCGGCCGGTCGCCGCCGGTCTGGCCCGACCCGGGCCCGCCGTCGCCGGTCGCGTCCGGCCCGGGCCCGCCGGCATCCGGGTCCGGACCGTGCTGACCGACCGGCACGTCCGGGTCGGTGCCGAAACGCTCGTCGTACGCCCGCAGCACCTCGGCGAAGTCGTCCGGGCGGTGTGTCTGCCAGCACGTCTCGGCCAGGTCGAGCAGTTGCTCCCGGGTGGCGTCGGCCGGGACCCGCACCGCCGGCCGGGCCGGTACGGGCGTACCCGTCCAGTCGGTCGTCCGGTCGGTCGTCCCGGACGGCGCCGGGGCGGCGGGTCGGGCCGGGCGGCGGCGCAGGCTGGCCGACAACGGCAGGTGTTCGCCCGTCGGTCCGGCGGCGAGCCGCAGGGCGACCAGCTCGGACTGGTGCGACGTGCCGTTGCGTCGGTCGAACCGCTCGGCCAGCGCGGTCGCCGTCTCGGCGAGCTCGGCGGCGAGCGTCTCCGCCGGCACCGCACCGGCCGGCCGGTCACCCGCGGCCCGCCGGTGGAGGGTCACCCCGGCACCGCCGGGAACCTGCCGCAGGGCGGCCGAGGCGCTCGCCGCGAACTGCATCGCGGCGCTCGGCGACGGTGCCCGGTCCAGCCAGTCCAGGTGCCGCTCGACGATCTCCACCGCCCGCGCCTCGTTGCCGGTGACGGTGCAGAACTCGACGTGGTCGGCGATGTCACCCAGGTCCGCGAGATTGCCCCGCAGCCGCCGGTAGGCCTCCCGGTGCGCGTCCCGCGCGGCGTCCCGCCGGCCCGAGCGCAGGTACGGCCAGAGCAGGGCGGTGAGGATGGCCTGCGGCTGCTCGGTGCAGGTGAGTCGACCCGCCAGCACCGGCTCGGCCAGCGCCACCGCCTCGTCGTACCGGCCGGTGCGGGTCAGGTGCTCGACCTGGGTGGTCGGGTCGCAGCCGGCGCAGTCGGACAGGTCGTCGCGGGGCGTCGTCTGCCACAGCCGGTACCACCGCTCCGCGTCGTCCGTCGCGCCCAGGTGGTCGGCGACCCGGTACCGGTGCTTGTGGACCGCCTGCAGGCTGTGTCCGCCCTCCCGGTAGCGCCGTTCCATGTCGTCCAGCACCGCGTACGTGCGGTCCAGCGGCACCTCCGGGAACTTCAGCATCCCGTTGACCATGTACTTGAACGACCAGAGCAGGTTGTGCGCGTACCGCTCGTGGTAGGGCTGCGGGTCGCGGTCGAACTCGGCCAGGCACCAGGAGAAGGTGACGAACGACTTCGCCGGCTCGCCGCCGTAGATGTACGAGGTGGTGGCGTGCATCCGGGTCGCGAAGGCGAGATGCCGGTCGGTGCCGGCGTCCACCCGGCGCAACATCTGCTCCAGCCCGGCGATCTGCCCCGCGCCGTACGGCATCGCCGCGATCTCGTGCAAGGTCCGCCACAGGTCGTCGTCGCCCACGTCACTCACCCCGTCCGGGTACGGCCCGGCCGAGCAGGCCGAGGAAGGAACTGTTCAGCAGCGCGGCGTCGGCCGGCCGGATCGGATGGTGGCCCAGCAGCAACGCCTGCCCGTAGAGCCCTTCCACGGCGAGCCCGACCAGCTCCGGGTCGGTGAGCGTGCTGATCCGACGCACCAGCGGGTTGCGATGGTTGAGCACCAACTGCGGCCGGTCCGGCGGCGCGCTGGACGCCAGCGCGTCGAGTACCCCGCCCCACAGCTCGTCGGCCCGGTCCCGGCTCGCGGCCAGCTGGTCGTTGAACGCGGCCGACCGGCTGACCAGGTACAGCGCCGGCAGCGACACCGGGTCGTACGCCCGCAGCACGACCTCGCAGCCGGTGCGCTCCAGGGCCCGCTGGGCCGCGCTCAGGAACGGCCGCAGGGCCAGCTCGACCCGCGGGTCGACGGTGTCGAACCGGGTGGTCAGGTCGCTGGGCTCCAACCGCTCGATCAGGATCGACCGGTCCACCGCCGGCAACCGCTCGATCAGCTCCGTGTCGTACGTGTAGCCGGCGTTGACCACCGCCAGGTCCTGCGCCGCGGCCACCGCGGCGAGCTGACGGAACTCGTCCAGGCTGGCGGCGTACCGGATCACCCCGTGCCGTTGCCGGAACTCGGCCAGGGTGAGCGTGCCGGTGTTGGTCTCCATCGGCCACCACTGGTCCACCAGGCGCAGCATCTCGTCGTCGTGCAGGGCGAGCGCCTTGACCCCGAGGTGGTGCACCTGGAGGAACTCGGCGAGCCGGCGCGGCTCGTGCCGGGCCAACCGGACCAGCCAGCCGCGGACCTGGTCGCCGAGGGCCTCCCGGACGCCGGCCAGCAGGGTGTCCTCGTACAGCGCCTCCCGGCTGGCGGTCGGCCGCAGCTCGGTGGCGTCCACCACGCAGTGGGCGAAGAAGGCCCACTCCGGCAGCAGCCCGTCGGTGTGCTCGGCCAGCAGCATCCGCTTGAGGTAGACCCGGTGGCCGCTGCGGGCCGCCGGGTTCACCGGGGTCGGCAGGATGAACGCGGCACCGGTGAGACCGGCCTCCGGCACCGACAGCGGCAGCACGTCGAACGGGGCGTAGCCGAGGGTCTCGCGGGCGTACCGGGTCAGCGCGGCCCGGTCCGGCGGGGTCCCCGGCCGGGTCGGCCAGGGTGGCGGCCCGGCGGTGGTGACCACGTCGCCGACCCGGACGGTGACCGGCAGCAGTGAGCCGAACAGCCGGGCCAGGTCGGTGACGGTCGCGGTGGCGAACCACTGACCGGCGTCGGGCCGCGGCACCAGCGTCACGGTGGTGCCCGGCTCGATCCGGCCGGCGCCCGGCCCGGCCGGTTCGACGGCGTACCGGCCGTCGGCGTAGCCGGTCCAGCGCACCGTCGGCTCGTCGGCGTGCCGGGTGAGCACCCGGATCTCGTCGGCGACCAGGAAACAGGAGAGCAGCCCGATGCCGAACTGGCCGAGGAAGTCGTGGCGGGAGAAGCCCAGCTCGTCCCGTTTGGAGCTGCGGCCGATGGTGGCCAGCAGTTCGTGCACCTGTCCCTCGGTCAGCCCGATCCCGCTGTCGTGCACCCGCAGCGTGCCGTCGCCGGTCAGCTCCGGCGGCTCGATCCGCACCAGCGCCGGCGCGTCCGGCTCGGTCGCGCGGCGGGCGGTGATCGCGTCCACCGCGTTCTGCAGCAGTTCACGGACGTAGACGCGGGGACTGCCGTAGAGGTGATGGCTGAGCAGGTCGACCACGCCGCGCAGGTCGACCTGGAAGGTGTGGTCCATGTCCGCGCGCTCTCCCCAGGTGCCGGTTGCCGGGGAACACCGTACCGGTGAGCACCGACGGGCGGGTGCCGGTCCCCGGCCGGTGGCGCGGCCGGGATCACCGCCCGGTGGGGCGGGCCCGGACGTGCAGGCGTTCGCCCTGCGGTCCGAACAGGACCAGCAACTCCGCCGGCTGCGGTCCCGGGTTGCTGAGGCGGTGCGGTACCCGGGTGTCGAACTCGGCGACCTCGCCCGGGTCGAGGGCGAGGTCGTGCTCGCCGAGCAGCAGGCGTAGCCGGCCGGAGAGCACGTAGAGCCACTCGTGGCCCTCGTGCGTCTTCTGGCTCCGGTCACCGGTGGGGGAGCCGGGCGGCATGATCAGCTTGAACGCCCGCAGACCACCCGGACGGCGGGTCAGCGGCAGGTACGTGACGCCGTGCCGCACGATCGGGCGAGGATGTACCCGCGGATCGCCGGTGTCGGGCGCGCCGACCAACTCGTCCAACGGCACCTGGTGCGCCCGGGCCAGCGGCAGCAGCAGCTCCAGGGTGGGTCGCCGGCCGCCGGACTCCAGCCGGGACAGGGTGCTGACCGAGATGCCGGTCGCCTCGGCGAGCTGGGTCAGCGTGGTGCCGCGTTGCTGGCGCAGGGCGCGCAGCCGCGGGCCCACCGCGGACAGGGTGGTCTCGTCGTCGTTTGCCATACCGGCAAACATAGTTGCCGAACCGGTGCCCGGCGGCGCACCGTGGCCTCGACGGGGACGACAACTCCGTCGCGCACGGAGATCAGGGAGGTAACGGTGGACCAGACGTACGACGTGGTGGTGATCGGGGCCGGCGCCGCCGGGCTGAGCGGCGCGCTGGCACTGGCCCGGGCGAGACGGTCGGTCCTGGTGGTCGACGCCGGCGAGCCGCGGAACGCGCCCGCCGGGCAGATGCACAACTACCTGTCCGCGGACGGGATGTCGCCGGCGGAGCTGGTGGCGGCCGGCCGCGCCGAGGTGACCGGGTACGGCGGCGAGGTCGTCGCCGGCCGGGTGGTGGGCGCGGACCGCGACGGGGACGTGTTCCGGGTCACCCTGGCCGACGGACCGCCGGTACGGGCCCGCCGGTTGCTGGTGGCCACCGGGCTGGTCGACGAGCTGCCCGACGTCCCCGGGCTGGCCCGGCGGTGGGGGCGGGACGTGCTGCACTGCCCGTACTGCCACGGCTGGGAGGTGCGTGACCGGCGGATCGGCGTCCTGGCCACCGGGCCGATGGCGGTGGAACAGGCGAACCTGTGGCGGCAGTGGAGTCCGCACGTGCTGCTGTTCACGCACCGCACACCGGCACCGGACGCCGGGACCGCGGAGCGACTCGCGGCCCGGGAGATCACCGTCGTGTCCGAGCCGGTGGCCGGCCTCGAGCTGGCCGACGACACCCTGGCCGGCGTACGGCTGGCCTCCGGCGAGGTCGTCGCGGTGGACGCGCTGGTCGTCGCGTCCCGGCTCACCGCCCGGGTCGACGGGCTGGAGCCGCTCGGGTTGAAGCCGGTCGACGTCGAACTGGGCGGGCACGTGATCGGCAGTCAGCTCCCGGTCGACCCGACCGGGGCGACCGCCGTACCCGGGGTCTGGGCGGCCGGCAACGTGGCCGACGTCCGCGCCCAGGTGATCGTGTCCGCCGCGGCCGGGCTCACCGCCGGTGCGGCGATCAACGCCGACCTGATCGCCGAGGAGACCCGGGCCGCGCTCGCCGCGCACCGGCGGACCAGGGCGGAGATGTTCACCGAGGCAGCCTGGGAGGAGCGGTACTCCGCCCGGCCGGCGGTCTGGAGCGGCCGGCCCAACCCGCAACTCGTGGCCGAGGCTACCGACCTGGCGCCCGGTCGGGCCCTCGACGTCGGCTGCGGCGAGGGCGCCGACGCGGTCTGGCTGGCCGGGCGGGGCTGGCGGGTGACCGCGGTGGACATCTCCCGTACCGCGCTGGACCGGGCCGCGACGCACGCCGCCGAGGCGGGCGCCGAGCTCGCCGGCCGGATCGACTGGCTGCACGCCGACCTGCGCGAGCGGCCGCCCGAGGCGGACCGCTACCAGTTGGTGTCGGCGCAGTTCATGCACCTGCCGGAACAGGAGCGTGGGGAGTTGTTCGGCCGGCTGGCCGCCGCCGTCGCCCCCGGCGGCACCCTGCTGATCGTCGGACACCACCCGTCCGACCTGCGGACCACGGCGCACCGGATGCACTTCCCCGAGATGATGTACACCGCCGAGGAGGTCGCGGCGACGCTCGACCCCACCGGGTGGGAGGTGCTGGCCGCCGAGTCCCGGCCGCGTACCGTGACCGACCCGGAGGGACGGCGGACGGTCATCCACGACGCCGTGCTGCGGGCCCGCCGCAGGCCCTGAGCCGCGGCGCCGGCCAGGCTGGCCGCGGCTGCCCGGCCTGCCCCGGTCCGGGCCCCGTGGCTCGTCCCGGAGGTGCCGGCCCGGCCGGGTACGGGTGGGCCGGGTACGGGTGGGCCGGGTCTACGACGTTCGTCCGGCCCGGTCCCGCCGAACGGGTCGAACGCCGCCCGGGTCCCCCGTCGGACCGCTCGGGCCCGCGCCCCTCGCGGCGGTGTCGCTGCGCCGGGTGTCGACGGCGAGCAACCCGACCGCGGCCAGGGTCAGCAGGCCACCGGCCAGCCCGAGCAGCCGCGGCCCCGGGCCGCTCAGCACGGCGGCGCCGAGCAGCGAACCGGCGGCGATGCCGGCGTTGAAGGCGGTGCTCACCCCGGCCGCCGCGGCGTCGGTGCTGTCCGGGGCCAGGTGCAGCGTCCGGTTCTGCACGGCGGTGGCGAACGCGGCGTAGCCGAGCCCGGTCCCGGCCAACAGCACGACCACGGCGGGCTGGACCGTGCCGAACGCGGTCAGGCCGAGCAGGGCGGCGGCACCGACGCCCCCGGGTACCAGCAGCGAGCCGACCGGGCGGCGGTCGAGGGCCCGGCCCACCGCGACCGTGCCGGCGACACCGGCCGCGCCGGAGACGAACAGCAGCGGCGCCAGCACGGCTTCGGTGAACCCGCCGACGTCCAGCAGGAACGGCGTCACGTACGTCTGCAGGATCAGGAAGCCGTTGACCGCCATCGCGGTCGCGACCAGCAGGACCGCGAACCGCCGCCGGTCCGGTGCGCTGCCCCGGGCGGCGCCGCCGGCGGCCGGTGGGTAGGTCGGGATCAGGACCGCCACGGCGACGGCGACCGCCAGGCCGACCGCCACCAGGGCCCAGAACGCCGCCCGCCAGCCGGCCTGCTGTCCCAGCCAGGTGCCGAGCGGCACGCCGACCACCGGGGCCAGCGCCGCGCCGGTGGAGAACATGGCCACCGCCCGGCCCCGCAGGGCGGCCGGGAAGGGCCCGGTCACGGTGGCCGTGGCGACCGACCAGAACAGCGCCTGGGCCAGGGCGGTGACCAGCCGGGCGCCGGCCAGCACGGGGTACGTGGTAGCCAGCGCGGCCACCGCGTTGGCGGCCGCGAACAGGACCATGGTGACGGTGAGCAGGTGCCGGCGGGGCACCCGGCGGGTCAACCGGGTCAGCGGTACGGACGCCAGCGCGACCACCACGGCGTACCCGCTGACCAGCAGGCCGACCTGCGCGCGGGACCGGTCCAGGTCGGGCGCGATGACGGTGAGCAGACCGATCGGCAGCAGTTCGGTGGTGATGAAGGCGAACGCCGCGAAGGACATCACGGCCAGCGCCGCCCAGGCCCGTCGCGGTGAGACGTTCATCGGCCTCCCCGTCCGTGCTGGGTGCGGAACTGTCCCCGCGAAACTATCCCGGCCGGTCGGACCGTCGACGTGCGGGCCGCCCGGTGGGTGATCCGCCGGGCGGCCGGCCGGGTGGGCCCGGGTCAGTCCGCCCGGACGGGTTCGGCCGCGGACCGGGGGGACTGGAGCGCGGACAGCACGGTCGGCAGCGGGCCGTTCGGGGCGTTCCGCCGTCGACGCCAGGAGGATTCCGTGGCCTCGGCCACCCGGTCGACCCGGAGCCGGTCGTAGTGCCGGGCCGGGACGATCAACTCGACGCCCGCCGACCACAGCGTCCCGGCCCGGGACCGGACCGCCGGAAGCCGGGTGAGGGTCTCGGCGGTGGCGCCCACGTCGATGGCGCGTCCGGTCGGTACCTGGACCTCCAGGAGGAGACGACCGGCGACCACCGCGGGCTCCCGCCGGTACAGCCGCAGCCACCGGCGGGGCGGCCCGGAGCCGCGCGCGGGCACCAGCGCGTAGGCCCGCCCGGCCCGGGAACCCGGCCACCTGGGTACGTCGTTGGGCAGACCGGCGACGCCGTGCCAGGAACCGTCGCAGTCGAGGCGGACCGGGGCGGCGTCGAACTCCCCGGCGGCGGTGAGCGCACCGGCCGCGGAGACCTGGTAGCCGGCCAGCAGCCGCAGCCGGTCGAGCCGGCCGGCCGGCAGCAGGTACGCGTCGTGCCCGGCGAGCAGGTGCTGGAGATTCGCCGGTATGTGCGACCGCATGGACGCCATCGGGATGGCGCCACCGGGTTCGACCCGGATCCGGAACAGGTGGGTCGCGGCGCGGGTCGACGGGGCCGGACGCGGTTCCAGCCGCCCGATCAGGAACAGCTCGGGGCTCGGCAGGCCGTTCTCGACCGCCTGCCGCGGCTCCCGGTCGGCGGCCACGAACACGTCGAACGGGTCGGCGTTGACGCACTGTCCGGGCCGCAGCCAGGCGACGCCGGACGCGGGCGCCCGGCGCTGCTCGACCAGCACGGAGGGTCGTTCGGACGGGCGTACGGTGACCGGTTCCGGCCGTCCGGCGGCGACCGGCGCCGGCGTGACCTGGTCGGCGGCCGGCTCCGCCGGGGCGACCGGCACCAGGCGGCCGTCCGGATCCGAGCGGAACGCCGGCGTACCGGTGAGGCCGGTCGGCCGGTGACACCGCCACCGGCCCGGCGTCCCGGTGGAGTCGACGGCCCGCAGGTCGTGACCGTCGTCGAGCAGTTGCGCCGCGCCGCCGACCGGTGGTGTCCAGACGGTCGCCCCGACGGTGTCGGCGAGTTCCTGGACGTTGGCCTCCAACTGCCGCTGCTCGGTCTGCTCCGGCGGCCAGGTCAGCCAGAGCCGCAGGTCGGCGCCGTAGAGGGGGAGTTCGGCGAGGACCGCCGCGAGCCGCAGGCCGGTGTGCGTCCGTTGGGTGCCGCGGTAGTCGCTGGTCAGGAACGCGCCCGCCCGGACCGTGACGGCGACCGTGGCCAGCCCGGGGAAACCGGTACGGAGCCGGTATGCGGCCGACCGCCGGGTGACGAAGTCGGCCCGGGTGGCCAACGCCAGCCCGTCGGACATCGGCAGGCACACGATCCCGTCGCGCGGGCGGACGACGCCGCCGTCGACGGCGAACCAGCCGGGCAGCGGGGTCGACAGGTCCGGCGGTTGGATGACCAGCCAGTCCACCGGCTGGCGGGTGGACCGGTCCAGGGCGACGGCGTCGTACAGCCCGTCCGCCTCGTCGTCGGAACCCTGGTGCCGGATGTCCGCACCCTTCGGGGTGACGAAGACGTCCCTGCCGAGCAACCCGGCGACCTCGCGGAACAGCGCCTCGCGGCCGCCGCCGTCCCCGGCGAGCACCCGGACGTCGTCGGCCGGTTCGGCGGAACGGCGTACCAGGTCGGCCACCTGCCGGGCGTCCCGACCCGCGGCGGAGGACTCCGCCGGGACCGGCTCGTCGAGGATCAGGTCGAACAGCCCCGCCACCCGCCGGTGCCGACGTACGTCGAACCGGCGGGTGGCGGGTCGTCCGGACATCGTGACGACTACCTGGCGGTGAAGGTCTGTTTCGGGTTACCGACGTAGTCCCAGATGTTGATCTCGGTGCCGTTGGTCGGGTTGTTGCCGACGCTGTCGATGCACTTGTTGGCCAGCAGGCTGCGGATCCAGTTCGACTCGACCTTCCACTGCTGCGCCGGGTTGCCGCTGCAGTTCGCGGTCTGCACCAGGGTGCCGGTCGCCGTGTTGCCCCAGGCCACGTCCATGCACAGCCCGGTCAGGACCGAGCGGATGGTGCCGTCGCCGCGGATGTCCCAGCGCTGCGAGGCGGACCCGCTGCTGCAGGTGCGCAGCGTCAGGTGGGTGCCGTCGACGCCGGCGCCGGCGTCGAGGCACTTGCCGGACTGCTTCTGGACGAAGGACTTGCCGGGCAGCGGCGTGTCCGGCTTCCCCGGCGGCGGCGGTGCGGCGGCGGTGGCGGTGGGTTTGGTGGTCGGTTTGGTGCCGGTCGCCTTCGGGGTCGGCGAGCCGGAGGACGGCGCGGTCGACGGCGCGGCGGTGGCGCTGAGCCGGGTGTCCAGCCGGTAGTACGCGGTGAAGGAGGCCACCCGGTCGATGAACGCCTTCGTGGCCGCGTCCGGTGTGCCGCCGGACTGGCGTACCGTCGTCGGCCCGACCCGCAACGCCGCGAGCGACAGCAGATAGGGGTCGCCCGGCAGGCCGGCCAGCTCCGTGATCATGCCGCACATCGCGGTGCCGACGACCGGGATCGCCACGGTCGGATCCCAGGCGGATGCGCCCTTCGGGGCGTACCGCTGCCAGACGTCCGGCAGGAACTGGGCGATGCCCTGCGCGCCGTCGGCGCCGAGCCGGTTCGGATCGAACGCCGACGCCGCCATCAGCACGGACGCCACCTGGGCGGGGGAGACCTGCTGGCAGACCTGGCCGGCGGCCAACACCGACGGGACGTACTGCGCGGGCAGCGGTTTGGCGTCCGCGGGCGGACTGGCGGTGCCGAGTGGCTGGTTGCCGGCCCCGCCGAAAGCCGGAAGCTTCGCGTAGTAGGTCGCGTAGCCGCTGGCCTGGTCGACGTACTTGCCGCTGGCGGAGGTGACACCGCCGGCGTCCCGGACCGCCGGCACGCCGGAGTGGAAGGCGGACAGGGCCAGCCGCCACGGATCGCCCGGGGTCTTGGCCAGCCGCAGTTGCCCGCTCAGGTCGCACATCTGGTGTGCGAGCGCGAGGATGTTGGCGGAGCTGTCCCCCCGCTTGGCGTCCGGCCAGGGGGCCCACTTCTTCCAGTCCGCGTCGCGGAGCCCGGCGATACCCCGGCCCCCCGATGCCGTGCGGGAGGACTTGTTGTCCAGTCCGGACTCGGCCATGAGTTGGCCGGCGACCCGGGCCGGGGTCAGCATCGGGCACGACCGCGCGGCGGAGACGATCGCGGTCATCTGCTCGGCCGTGACGCTGCGCCCGGTTGTCGCATCGTTCCGCGCCGTGGCGATTCCCCAGCTGATGGTCGCCGCGATCGCGGCCAGGACCGCGAGCCCCGCGACGATCGTGGCCGCGGCGCTGCGCGGTAGCCAGCCGATCCGCCGGGTCAACCGGTCGCGGAGCCCGCTGAACCTCCGGCCGACGGGGCTTGACGAGGTGCTTTTCACGGTCCCGGTCCCTTCGGGTGGCAACTTCGTCGTGTGGACGGACGGCGGGGCGGTTCGGTTCAACGTAGCGGGTGCCTGTCGAAGATTTTTTGGCCGGGTCCGGGTGCCGCGGCCCGGCCGGGGCACCGTCGACGTCGATGTTCACCCGCCCGGTGCGGGGCGATCCTAAGGGGACCTAGTAAC
Organism: Micromonospora zhanjiangensis; assembly: GCF_042650605.1. Taxonomy (NCBI): domain Bacteria; kingdom Bacillati; phylum Actinomycetota; class Actinomycetes; order Micromonosporales; family Micromonosporaceae; genus Micromonospora; species Micromonospora zhanjiangensis. Next base: position 49,074 of record NZ_JBHSBN010000024.1, read on the forward strand.
ATCCAAAAGGGATCCTAACAATTACCCGTTGTAGTGATCGTGGCGGTCAGGTCGGGAAAGAACCCGGAACGGGTGACTCGACGTCTCTTGAAGGGAGGCCCGCGGGTCCCGTTCATGGGACTGAAACATCGCTCGTGATAGAGATAGCGGTGGTCGATGCGCGGGCGGTGTCGCATGACCTGGGGAGGCGTTTCGTGGCGGCGGTACCCGACGGCATGGCTGATTCGTTAGGCACCGGCGGCGACGTGGCCGGGGACGGTGGGAATCCGCAGGTGGAGGCGCGGATGCGCCGGATCCACGAGGCGTACGCCGGTCCGTTGTCCCGGTTCCTGTCGCGGTTGACCCTCGGCGACCGTGACCTCGCCGAGGACCTGCTCCAGGAGACCTTCCTGCGGGCCTGGCGCAACATGGACGTCCTGCCGGACGACGTCGAGAAGGTCGGTGGCTGGCTCTACACCGTGGCCCGCAACGTGGCCATCGACGCCGCACGGGCGCGCCGGGCCCGGCCGCCCGAGGTCCGGCTCCCGGACATCAACCGGGTGCCGTCGACGGGTGACGCGGTCGACCGGCTGGTCACGGTGCAGACGGTCCGACAGGGGCTGGGTCGGCTCAGCCCCGACCACCGGGCCGTGCTCATCGAGCTGTACTTTCGCGGCGCATCCACGGCCGAAGCGGCCGCCCGGCTGGGCATCCCCGAAGGTACAGTGAAGTCACGGGCGTATTACGCGGTGCGTTCGCTGCACGCGGTGCTGGGCCCGACGGAGCCGTCATGACCGGCGTCCGGTCGGCGCACCGCCCCGGGCGGTCCGCTCGGGTCGGGAGGACGGCACGCGAGAGGGGGTGTCATGGGAGAGAGCGCTGAACACGCCACGGTCGAGGAGACCAGGTTGGCGCTCTACCTGCTCGGCGCCCTCGACGAGGACGAGCGGACGGTCTTCGAACGCCACCTCGCCGGCTGCGACCGGTGCCTGGCCGAGGCCGGCGAGCTGGGCACGCTGACCAGCGTCTTCGGCGAGTTCTCCGACGCCGACGTGGCGGACCTGCTGGCGGCAACCGAGCCGTGGGCCGAATCCGCCGAGTCGGCTCACGCCGAGTCGGCTCACGCCGAGTCGGCTCACGCCGAGTCGGCTCACGCCGAGTCGGCTCACGCCGAGTCGGCTCACGCCGAGTCGGCTCACGCCGAGTCGGCTCACGCCGAGC
>NZ_JBHSBN010000024.1:50371-94935 GCF_042650605.1 Micromonospora zhanjiangensis
CCGCCGAGTCGGCTCACGCCGAGTCGGCTCACGCCGAGTCGGCTCACGCCGAGTCGGCTCACGCCGAGTCGGCTCACGCCGAGTCGGCTCACGCCGAGTCGGCTCACGCCGAGTCGGCTCACGCCGAGCCGGCTCACGCCGAGCCGGCCCACGCCGTGCCGGCGGCCGTGCCCGGCCCCGGCCGGGGACCGGACCGACCGGCCCGGCGGGTGTCGCGGCCGGGTCCGCCGGGCCGACGTGACCCGCGTGGCGCCCGGCGGCGCAACCGGCTCAAGCTCACCGCCTGGGCGTTGACGGTCGCCGCCGCCGTGTTGGCCCTGACCACCGCCGTCCTGGTCGTCCGGGGCGGCGACGGCGAACCGGGCGGCCAGCCCGGCCTGGCGCTCGTCGCCACCGGAGCGGCTCCCGGCGGCGTCAGCCTCGCCGTCTCGGTGACCGGCAACGCGCGCGGCTCGACGGCGCAGGTCACGGTGACCGGTCTGCAGGCCGGCACCCGGTACCGGTTGTACGCGGTGACCCACGACGGCGTCACCCACGAGGTACGCGACTGGACCGGCGCGGCCGGCACCCAACAGGTGACCGGCGAGCTGACCCAGTCGGTGGATTCGCTGGCGTTCTTCTCGGTGGGTCCGGTCGACGGCCCGCCGATCGTCACCGCCGCGGTGGGTTCCCCGGCAGCCGCACCGCCCCGCTGACCACCTCCGCTCCGGACCCCGGTGCGCGGGGACGTCGGAACGGGGATACTGCGCCGTCACCCGTTTGTCTGCTTGACTGCGGTTCGACCCGATCCCCCCCCGAACCGCCAGGAGACGCCGTGCTGCGCAGACGAACCCTACTGGGGCTGGCGGGAGCCGGCGCCGCCGCGATCGGCGTACCCGTGGTCGCCTCCGCCCTGTTCTCCCGGGCGGACGCCGAGGACGGGCTTCCGCTGACGGTCGTCAACAGCACCGGGACCTTCCCGAACTCGGCGATCCGGATGTACATCGTGGGCACCGACCCGGCCGGCAACCAGGGGTACGTCACCCGCAGCGGCGTGTTCACCCCGGTCACGGTGGACGGTGCGGCCGGCGGCGCGCTCGACATCGACGTGCCGTTCGCGCAGTCCGGCACGACGTCCTTCGCGCTGCCCAAGATGTCCGGCCGGATCTACTTCGCGATCAACGGCGAGTTGCAGTTCAAGGCGGTCGTCGACGGGAACGGCCGGCCCGCCCTGCAGCACCCCGCCGGCTGGGTGGAGAGCGACCCGAACTTCGGGATCCTGTACGACTTCTTCGAGTTCACCTACAGCGACGCGGGCATGTTCTGCAACACGACGATGGTCGACATGTTCAGCATCCCGATGTCGGCGCGACTCAAGGGCGAGGCCGAGAACGCCACCGGCAAGCTGGTCGACGGCGGCCGGGACGCGATCTTCGCCGCGATGGCCACCCAGCCCGGGTTCGAGAAACTGATCATCGGGGACAAGCTGCGCGTCATCGCGCCCGGCCACGGGATCGAGGCGGGTCGGTTCTCCCCGACGTACTACGACGACTACGTCAACGACATCTGGAACCGCTACGCCGGCACCCCGGTGCGGGTGAAGACGACCAAGGGCACCTACAACGGCCAGGTCGACCAGGGTGGAGGGTTGGTGTTCGACCAGGGCGCAGGTTCCTTCGCCAAGCCCAGCACGCTGGACGTCTTCTACTGCGCCGGCGCGCTGCTCGCCCCCAACGACGGGGTGAGCGGCGCGATCGCGGCGGTGCTCGGCGCCGGGTTCAACCGGTCCGTGCTCGACCGGCCCGACCAGCCGGTCACCGATCCGGCGGCCTTCTACCAGGCCCCGGTCACCAACCACTACTCGCGGATCCTGCACGGGTCGACGGCCGACCACCGGGCGTACGGGTTCCCGTTCGACGACGTCGGCCCGGGCGCGTCGTACATCGAGGACCACCGACCGACCGGGGTCGAGATCACGCTGACGCCGTTCGGCACGGCCGCCGGGCAGCCCGGTGGCCCGGTTCCCGGGACCGTCGTCACCACCGCGGTCGCGGGCGGTGCCGGCAGCGGCCGCCGGGACGCGTACGGCGAGATCGCGGCCGACGGTTTCACCGAGCAGTCCGGCGTCAAGACCGAGGCGTCGGACGAGGGCGGTCGGCACATCGGCTTCATCGCCAACGGCGACTGGGTGCGCTACGACGGGGTGGAGTTCGGATCGGGCGCGGCGGCGACCCGGTTCGAGATCCGGGCGGCGTCCGGTGCCCCGCCCGGCGCGTCCGGGTTGGTGGAGGTCCGGCTCGACGGGCCGACGAATCCGCCGGTGAGCGTGATCGTGGTGGCCGACACCGGTGGCTGGCAGTCCTGGCGGACGATCTCCGGCAACATGGTGCCGGTGACCGGGACGCACGACGTCTACCTGACCTTCACCAGCGGCCAGCCGCAGGAGTACCTCAACATTCGTTGGTTGGGCTTCCGCCGCTGAGTCGCCCCCCCACCACGGCCCGCGGACGCCCCCCGGTCGCGGGCCGTGGTGGTGGTCGTCGGGCACCCGCCCGCTCTCGCCTGCCGCCGGACCGCCGCCGCGAAAAATGTCGTGCCGGCGTGAACCCGTCCCCTCGGGCGTCCGTCTTGTGGCTGACATCGCGACAGCGTTGATCGACCGGAGCGACGCGACCGGGTGACGGGTGGCGGGGCGTCCGACGAATGGAGCGAATGGTGCCGGGGAACTGGTGGGCGGGGAAGAGTCGACGGGTGATCGGTGCCGTCGCCCTCGGCGTGCTGGTGGCCGTCGGGACGGGCCTTCTCGCCTCGGTGGCGCCGGCTGCGGCGGCCGACCACGAGGGGCAGATCAAGGTCGATGTCGACAACCAGATGGCGGCGAACGTCCAGTTCTGCATCAAGACCGACACCTCGAAGACGTACCCGGCAGGCAGTGACCGGGCCTGTTCCGGGAGCTTGATGATGCGGAAGACGGCGACCCTGTGGGTGGACGGGAAGCCGAACGACCGGGTCTACCTCGACCTCGAGATCTACGGCGAGCACACCCACAACGACCTGGACATCACCGGCGGGAACCAGTGCACCGTCACCGGCGACCTGGTCGTCGCCAAGCTGCGCTGCAACTCGCCGCAGGTCGAGAATTCGTTCGGGGTGCCCACGGTCAAGCCGTATTCGATCAATGTCGACGATCCCAACAGTCCGGGGATGTCACTGCTGAACCTGCTCGCGTGGTGCGTGTCCGCCGCCGGCGTGACCGGACTGCTCATCACCGGTCTCAATCTCGCCATGCAGTTGCGACGCGGTGAACCGGGTGAGTTCGGCGAGCACTGGCGGGGCCTGGTCATGGTTGGCGCCGCCTGCCTGCTCGGCGCGGTCGCCGGGCCGCTGGTCGAGTTCATCCATCCGATTCCGTCGTGACCCGTGCGTCGCCGGCGGTCCCGTCCGGCGACGCCGATCACGCACCGTCCGTTCCGGCACCACAATGGAGAGTGAGAGATGTTGCTGCCCGTTTACCGTGTCCTCGCCGGCCTCGCGCTGGAACCCGCGCCCAGCGGCGGTCCGGGTGGTGGCGAACCCGGCAAGGTGCCCCAACCGAAGATCAACGGTAATGTTCCCACCGTTTTGACCTCGAAGGTCGACCTGATCCTGGGCCTCATCGCCTGGGCCGGTACGGCGGCCGGTGTGGTCGGTGTGCTGGTGACCGGCACCATGATGGCCGTCTCCCACCGGCGTGGTGAGTCCTCGGAGCACATGAGCCGGCTCGGCATGGTGCTCGGCGGATGCGTCCTGGTCGCGGCGGCCGGTCCGCTGGTGAATTTCGTCTTCACCTGAGCCGGAACAGGGGACCACGCTGATGAGTAGGCAATCCGATGCCGGCGTCGACGACGAGCGACCGTTCTGGCGACAACGGGGATGGCAGCTCTCCGCCGGCTACCTCGCCCTCGTCCTGTGTGCCGGTGTCGTCGCCGTGTTCGGTGCCGGATCCGACGAGTCGACCGGCGGAGCGGGGCGGACGACACCAGGTCAGTTGACCGTGGAGGTCGGCGCCACGAACTCACGGCCGGCCGGCTGCCGTACCGACGACGCGGACCAGAGCACTCCGGTGCGGCCGCCGGTCGACGTGACCTGGCGGCAGTTGAACGGCGCGGGCGTCCCGTCCTCGGCCTCGGCCGGCCCGCTGCGGTCGACCGGCCCGCTGCAGTGGTGCTTCGCGCACACCCCGATGGGTGCCGTCATGGCCGCGAACGTCATCCCTCGGCACATGAGCGGTGCCGAGTGGCGGGCCGTGACCGAGCAACAGGTCGTTCCCGGCAGCGGGCGGGACGTCTTCGTGGCGCTCCGGTCGTCGCAGTCGGACTCGACGCGGCAGTTCACCGCCAACTCGTTGGCGGGTTTCATGTTGCTGTCCTACACGCCGGATTCCGCCACGGTCCGGTTGCTGATCAGGCAGCCACCCGCGGTCTACGGAGCCACCGAATACGTGGTCGACTGGCAGGGCGGCGACTGGAAGCTGCGGGCCCGTCCCGACGGCGATCTGCATTCGGAGTTCAGCGCCGTGCCGGACGTCGGCGGCTTCGTGTTGTGGAAGGTGTGAGATGGCCACCTGCAGCAGCGGCGACGCGGTGTGGTACTTCGGCGGGTTCGGCGGCCTCGCCAAGCTACTCGACCAGGGAATCGACGGAATTCTGAGTGACATCGCCAACGCCATCATCAAGGCGGCCGTCAGCCTCTTCGCCGACATCGCCAGCAAGATTCCCACGCTCGGGGACTCGGACACCAACCACGCGATCGGTGCGCAGATCAACTGGTTGGTCGTCTTCCTCGCGGTCGCCTCGTTGCTCTTCGCGGCCGCCCGGATGGCGCTGGAACGGCGTGGCCAGGCCGGCATCACCGCGCTCAAGGGCATCCTGCGGATGGTCCTGGTGGCCGGTGCCGCGACCTATGTCCTGCAGCGGCTCACCAGCCTGTCGGACAGCTACACCGACCACCTCTACCAGGCCGGGGTCAAGGAGCAGCTCAAGGCGATCGCCGGCTGCGGCACGGACGCCCTGACGGCCTTCCTGCTGATCATCATCGGCATCCTGCTGATCTTCGCCGGCATCATCCACATCATCCTGCTCTACATCCGGCTCGGCGTGATGGTGATCCTCTCCGGCACGCTGCCGCTGGCCGCCTCGGCCTCCATGACGGACTGGGGCTCGTCCTGGTGGCGCAAGCACCTCGCCTGGATGGTCGCCTGGCTGGTCTTCAAGCCGGCGACCGGCCTGGTGTTGTACGCCGGTGCCGTCATGATCAACTCCACCGGCGCCACCGCCGCCCAGCAGAAGATCGCCGGGTGCGGCGTGCTGCTGCTCTCCGCCGTCGCGCTACCGGCCCTGCTGCGGCTCATCGTCCCCGCGACCGCCGCGCTCGGCTCCTCGGACGGCGCCATGGGCGCGTCCGGGGCGGCCCTCGGCGGCGCGGCGGCGGCCACCGGCGCCGTCGCCGCCCCGGCCTACCGCAAGGCGACGCAGAGCGTGCGTTCCGGGCCGAGCGGCGCGGGTGGCGGCGGCCGTGGTGGCGGCGGTGGTGGCGGTGGTGGCGGGCACCGGTCCGCCGGCCGGGCCGCCGCCGGCCTGGGCGCCTGGGCGACCGGGAAGGCCGTCAAGGGCGCGGCGCGGGCGACCTCCGGCGCGGCCAAGACGATGGGCAACGTGGCGTCCAGCGCGGCGCCCGGCATCCACGACGACAACAGTCAGCACTGACCGCGACCTCCCGGCACGGTTCACCGGCGGCGCCCGCCGGGACTCAGGTCGACGAAGGGTTCAACGTAGGCAGCACGCCGCGGAAAGGACGGGAACGGAATGACCACGGAAGCGATCAAGGTCCGGACGTACGGCAACTGGCGCCGGCCCCGCAAGGCGGGACTGGGCTCCTTCGGCCTGATCGGTACGGTCGGCATCTTCGGCGGACTCGTCGTGGTCCTGCTCGCCTCGCTGGTGTCGTTGCAGGCCGCCCTGGTGGTCGCCGCACCGATCCTGGTGCTGGTGGGGCCGCTGGCGATCCGTACCCAGGACGGCCGGAACGTCTACAACGTGCTGGCCCTGCGGATCGGCTGGTCCCGGCGCCGGGCCAACCGGCAGCACCTGTACGTCTCCGGCCCGCTCTCGGCGCGGCCCGGCGGTCACTTCCGGCCACCCGGCCTGCTGTCCCGGGTCCGCATGCTGGAGGGCCGGGACCCGTACGACCGGCCGTTCGGGGTGCTGCACCACCGGCACCGCAACCTGTACACGGTGGTGCTCGGCTGCGAACCGGACGGCGGTTCCCTGGTCGACCCCGACCAGGTGGACATCTGGGTGGCGATGTGGGGCGACTGGCTGGCCCGGCTCTCCCACGAACCGGGACTGCGGGGTGCCTCGGTGGTGGTCGAGACCGCGCCGGACCCGGGCACCCGGCTCGCCACCGAGGTGCTCACCCGGATCAGTCCGGACGCCCCACCGGCCGCCCGGGCGGTGATGGAGGAGGTGGTCGAGACGTACCCCGCGGCGTCCTCGGAGATGAACACGTACGTCACGCTGACCTACGGCATGGCCGGCGGCGACCGGCGCGACCCGGCCGAGATCCTCACCGAGCTGGCGCTGCGGCTGCCCGGCCTGCTCGCCGGCCTGGTGGAGGCGGGCGGGGGAGCGGCGGAACCGCTGTCGGCCGAGCGGATCGCCGAGGTCGTCCGGGTGGCGTACGACCCGGACGTCGCGGCGGACGTGCTGGACATCCGGGCCCGGCACGGCGGCACCGGGCTGCGCTGGTCGGACGCCGGCCCGTCGGCCGCGGTGGAGACCGTCAACGCCTACCAGCACGACTCCGGCGTCTCCCGCAGCTGGCTGCTCACCCTGGCGCCGCGTGGCACGGTCCGCTCCAGCGTGCTGCGCAGCCTGCTCGAACCGTCGCCCGCCATCCGGCGCAAGCGGGTGGCGTTGCTCTACCGTCCGATCGACCCGGCGACCTCGGCCCGGATGGTCGAGGCGGACCGACGGGCCGCACAGTTCATGGCCACCTCGACGCGGGGCATGGTGCGGGCCCGCGCCGCGTCCGAGGTGCAGGCGGCCGAGCAGACCGCCTCGGAGGAGGCGTCCGGTGCCGGCCTGGTGGAGTTCTCGATGGTGGTGACCGTCACCGTGGACTCCGTCGCCGAGATCGCCGACGCCAACGTCACCGTGCGTAACCTGTTGGGCTCCGCCCGCCTGGGCATGCGCCCGGCCGACCGGATGCAGGCGGCGGCCTTCAGCTGCGGGCTGCCGGTCGGGATCCTGCCCTGGGAACAGACGATGATCCCGCACGAACTGCAGGAGGCGTTGTGACCCGCCCGGACGCCCGGATCCGGGTGCTGGACCTCGGCGCGGACTGGCAGCCGGGAGCGTCCGGCGACGGCACCGCCCTCAGCGAGGTCGTCGTTGCACCGGTCGACCCGCGGGACCGGGCCGGTGACGGGGCGACGCCCCGAGCCCGGCGTAAGGCCCGTGAACAGCAGGATCGGTTCGAGGCGATCGAGGCGCGGCGGCGCGAGCGGCTGGCCCGGTCCAACCGGGAGGGCAGCGTCCCGCACCGGGGCTCGGCGGTGGTCGGCGGCGGCCGGGTCGGCAGCCTCGACCCACCCGCCCTCTGGCGGGCCACCACCGTGCAGGCGTGCGGGCTGTGGCCGTTCGCCTCGGGCTCCGGTTCACCGATGGTGGGCGTGCCGCTGGGCCAGCACCTGGCCACCGGCGCCACCGTCTGCGGCGACCCGCTCAACTGGTTCACCCGGGCCCGGTACATCTCCAACCCGTCGCTGTTCATGCTGGGCATGCCGGGTCTGGGCAAGTCGACGCTGATCAACCGGATGCTGATCGGCCTGAGCACCCAGGGCGTGGTGCCGCTGGTACTGGGCGACCTCAAGCCGGACTACGCGGACACCGTACGGGCGCTGGGTGGTCAGGTGATCTCGATCGCCCGGGGCATGGGCGGCCTGAACATCCTGGATCCGGGCGCGATGGGCGCCGCGGCCGCCAAGCTCGGCGGCGAGGCCGGCCAAGTGCTGGCGGCCGAGACCCACGGCCGGGTGCTCAACATGGTCGCGGCCCTGCTCACCATCGTGCGCGGCCAGGCCATCTCCGACCACGAACAGTCCGTCCTGTCGGCCGCCCTGCGGCACCTGCGGGAGCGGACCCCGCCGGGCTCCGCCCCGCAGCTGACCGACCTGCTGCGGGTCATCGAGGAGGGGCCGCCCCAGGTCCGGCAGATCACCCTCGACCGTGGACAGGACTCCCGGTACCGGGACGCGGTGGACCCGCTGCACCGGTCGCTGCTCGGCATCCTCGACGGACCGCTCGGCGACACCTTCGCCGCCCGGACCGCCACCCACGTCGACCCGAACGCCACGGCCGTGTGTATCGACATCTCCCGGATCGGCGAGGCGGACGGCCAACTGACCGCCGCCGCGATGCTCGCGGCCTGGTCCGACGGCCTCGGTACGGTGGCCGCGTCGCACGCCCTCGCGGACGCCGGCCTCGCGCCGCGCCGCTGGTTCTTCACCATCCTCGACGAGCTGTGGCGGCCGATGCGCGCCGCCTCGGGCATCGTCGACCGGATCGACGCGCTGACCCGGCTCAACCGGTCCCTCGGGCTGGCCGACGCGAAGATCACGCACACCCTGAAGGACGCCGAGGCGCTGGGCAGCGAGGCCGACAAGGCCAAGGCCCGCGGCTTCGTCGAACGGGCCGGCATGGTGGCCTGCGCCGGCTTGCCCCGGGCCGAGATGCAGGAACTCGGCAAGGTGGTGGGCCTGTCCCGGCGGGAGATCGACCTGGTCTCGTCCTGGTCCTCGCCGCCCGGGTGGGCGCAGAACGGCGAGCACGAGGAGCCGCCCGGCCGGGGCCGTTTCCTGATCAAGGTGGGTGGTCGACCCGGGATCCCGATCCGGGTGGCGATCACCGACACCGAGCGGATGCTGCACGACACGAACACCCGTTGGGTCGCCAACGGCCACGCCGAACGGGTGGCGGCGGAACGGGCCGCGCGGGACGCCGCGGTCGCAGCCGGTGACGGCCCGCCGCCGGCCGGGCCCGGCGACCCGACCCGGTCCGCCGACGGCGGGGTCGAGACCGACCGGGCGCGGGCGGCGTTTCCGCCCGGTCCCGAAGGAGAGGGGTACGCGTGAGAGGCACCGGACCCGGCCGGGTCGCGGCCGGTGGCGAGGTCTGGCCCTGGCTGATTCCCGGCTTCGGGTTGCTGAACCTCGTGGTCTTCGGGGTCGCCTGGCTCGGTGGCACGGTCGGCGCCGCGATCACCGGCAACGGCTGGCACCCGCCGCCGTTCACCCTGGGCAGTTACGTCAAGATCCTCACCGGTGCCACCACCGAGTTGTGGCCGGGCGCCGCGCCGTACGCGGTGTACGGCGGGATCCTGTTGGTCCTCGCCCTCGCGGTGGCGCTGCTGGTGGTGGCCGGACGGGCGCTGCACCGGGCACTGAGCCGCCGGACCGGGGGCTTGGCCCACCGGCGTGACCTGCGGTCCATGACGCCCGACGGGATCGCGGCCCGGGCCCGGGAACTGCGCCCCTCGCTCACCGGCATCCGGCAGCTGCACCCCGACGACACCGGCAACCTGCTCGGCGACCTCGACCCGTCCGGGCCGGAGCTGCGGTCCTCCTTCGAGGACGTGGAACTGGACCTGATGGCGCCGCGGGCCGGCAAGTCCACCGGCATCGCCATTCCCCGGCTGCTGCGCGCCCGCGGCCCGGTCCTGCTGACCTCGAACAAGTCGGACGTGTTCACCGTGACCCGCCGGGAGCGGATGAAGATGGGCCGGGTCTGGACGTTCGACCCGCAGGGCATCGCGCACACCCCGCGGGAGATGTGGTGGGACATGCTCTCCGGCTGCGACACCATCGAGGGGGCCCGCCGGCTGGCCGGTCACTTCGTCAGCTCGGTCAACGACGACTCGTCCAAGAAGGATTTCTGGATCGCGGCCGCGCAGAACACCCTCACCGCCCTGTTCCTCGCCGCCGCGCGCAGCGGAGCCGGGGTGCCCGAGCTGCTCGGCTGGCTCGCCGACCCGGCCGACCGGACCCCGATCGATGTGCTCCGCGAGGTGAACATGCCGGCCATGGCCGAGCAGTTGCAGGGCACCATCCGCGGGGCGGTGGAGACCCGGGACGGGATCTACGAGACCGCCCGCCAGTGTGTGGCCTGCCTGCTCGACCCGGAGACGGTGGCCTGGGTCAGCCCCGACCCGTACCTGCCGGAGTTCGTCCCGGACCAGCACGTGCTCGGCCGGGACACGCTCTACCTGCTCTCCAAGGACGGCGGTGGCTCGGCGGCGGGCGTCATCGCGGGGCTCGCCGATGCGACCATGCGGGCGGGCGTGATGGCGGCCGAGCGGATGGGCGGCCGGTTGGACCCACCGATGACGGCCGTGCTGGACGAGGCGGCGAACGTCTGCCGCATCAGCGACCTGCCCGACCTGTACAGCCACCTGGGCTCGCGGGGCATCAACGTGGTGACCCTGCTGCAGAGCTACCGGCAGGGCGCCCGGGTGTGGGGCGAGGCCGGGATGGACGCGCTGTGGAGCGCGGCCACCATCAAGCTGCTCGGCGCCGGGCTGGACGACGCCGACTTCGTCGACAAGGTCGCCCGTCTGGTGGGCCAGCACGACGTCCGCACGCCCACCATCTCGCACAGCCGGGACGGCTCGTCCCGGTCGGTGTCGTACCGGCAGGAGCAGGTGCTGCCGGCCGACCGGATCCGGGCCCTGCCCAAGGGCACCGCGCTGCTGCTGGCAACCGGGATCCGGCCCGCGCTGATCCGGCTGCGCCCCTGGTACCAGGAGCCGAACGCGGCGCGCATCTCGAAGGCCGCGAAGGCCGAGGTGGCAGCCATCACCGAGCGGGCCGCCGCGAGCTGGGCCCGCCGGGCGCGGTACCGCCGGGCGCCGGTCGGTGTGGCCGAACAGCCCTCCGCGGCGGACGGTATGTGGGCCGGCTGACCCGCCGAGCGCGGTTCGGTGCGACGGAGCCGTCCCGCCGGACCAACCGCGGGCCGGGCGGATTTCCGCCCGGCCGGAACTCCGCCGGTCAGCAGCTCAGCTTCTCGCCCGGTTCGACGCCCAGGGCGGCGGTGAACCGCTGGTAGGAACTGATCCGGCTCTGCACCTGGCCGGCGTTGCCGCCGTTGCACTCCCGGGCACCGTTGATGCTGCGGATCGTCTCGCCGAAACCGGCGCCACCGGTGATCGCCGCGTGTGCGGTCATCGAGCCCGCGCCACTGCGCGTCATCCAGAACCACAACGCGGTCCGCCAGGCCACCGTGGGGTCGTTCTTCACCTGGTCCGGGTTGCCGAGCAGGTCGACCCCGAGCGCGTCACCGGCGGCCTTGTAGTTGGTGTTCCAGCTGAGCTGGATCGGGCCGCGCCCGTGGTACGCGGTCTTGCCGGCCGGACAGCCGTACGGTTGGCCGGCGTCGCAGTAGTCGCCCCACACCGACTGGTTGATCTCCTCGACGTAGACCAGGCCGCCGGACTCGTGGTCGATGTTGGCCAGGAAGGCCGCCAACTCCTGCCCCTTCACGGTCGCGTCGCCGGTGCCGGCGAACGCGGGGAAGGTGGCCATCGCCGCGACCAGCCCGTCGTAGGTGTAGAACGGGTTGCGGGACGGGAACATCGCGTCGAACCGTGCCTCGGTCAACCCGGAGCCGGGCGGTACGACCTGCTTCTTGCCGACCACCGGCGGTGTCCCGTCGCTGACCGTGGGGGAGGCGCCGGGTGAGGGGGCGTCGGTCAGGTATTTCTTGAACCGCGACCGGACCTGGACCGGGTAGCTCTGCGGGTCGACGAGCTGGCCGCCACCGGATTTCGTGACGGCGTCCAGGCCCGCGCGGTATGCGAACAGCGTCAGGGTGAGCAGGTCACCGGTGAGCTTCTTCTCATCGAGCAGCTTCTTGAGGTCCTTGGCCAACGCGCAGAGGTAGCGCGCCTGGGCGTGGATCGAGTCGGCGATGTCCAGCGCCGACGTCCTGCCGTTGTTGTCGTCGTCCTTGCCGTACTTCGTGAAGACGTCGGGCGGCAGTTGGGAGATGCCCTGTTCCCCGTTCGGTCCGACCTTGTCCGGCGTGAAGCCCGACTCGACCTCGATCTGCGCGGCCAGGATCGCCGGGCTGATCAGATCGCACTCCTTCGCGGCCGCCTTGATCGGCTCCGCGACGTCCGAGCGGGGCAACCTGTCCTCGGCGAAGGTGCCCTTGCCGTCACCGGTCATCGCGGTGATCATGTCACTCGTCGCCCCGGACCCGGCCTGGTTCCCCGCTCCACCGGGGGACGAGGCACCGCCCAGCACCGCGATGATGGCGATGATGACCACCAGCGCGACGACGGCGAGGGCGATCAGCGGGCCGAAGCCGATCAGGCCGACCAGGGCCAGCATGATGTTCGTCGCGTTCGGCTTCAGCGCCGACTGTCCCGCGTGCTTGGCGGCCAGCAGCTTGTTCACCCGCATCCGTTCCTCACCTTCGTCGTCCGGGGCGGTTCTCGGTGACCGGAACCACGGACGGACCGAACGGGTCCTCGGTTCACCGATCCGCGACCGGTTCGGTGAACCGGCGTGGTGCGCACGTCGTTCTAGTGCCGACCAGCCGTACCGGCCGGCGCTCCGACGTGGGCCGGCCCGGCGCGGCACCGGAAGGTGGAGGAGGTGGGCCCGGGTGAGCGTCCCCGCGGCGCCGAGGCGGCAGGACCCGACGGCGGCGAACCCCGGCCCGCCCGGCGGGGTCGAGGCCGCCGGGCGGATGGATACCCGGCAGGAACACCCCGGCCGGGTGCTGACGGCGGACCGGGTGGCCGACGGCCTTCGGTCGGACGGTGTGCCGCCGGGCGGCGCGCGGTTCGACGAGGCCGCGCTGGCCCGACCCGCACCCGGGCGGTGGCGGCCGGCGGGGAAGCTGTCCGACAGCGGCGTCTGCTGGGTCGCGGCGCACGGCGGTGCCGGCGCGACGTCGCTGACCATGGTCCTGGGCGGCGTCGACGCCGGCTGCCGGTGGCCCGATCCGACCACCGGCGAGCCGGCCCGGGTGCTGCTGGTGGCCCGCACCCACGCCGCCGGGATGCGGGCCGCGTCGCGGGCGCTGAACGCCATGCGGGAGGGCCGGCACCCGCCCGGGATGCGGCTGCTGGCGCTGGTGCTGGTCGCCGACGCGCCGGGCCGCCTCCCGATCGCCCTCTACAGCCGGGTACGGGTGCTGCGCTCGGTCGCGCCGGTCTGCCGCGTGCCGTGGATCCCGGAGTGGCGTGCGGGCCGGCGGCCGAGGTCGATCCCCCGCCAACTCGTCCGACTCGGTCAACTCGTCGGCGCGTACCCGGACGGGGAACTCGGCTGATCCGGCCGGTGAACGGTGAACCGCCGGTGCCGGCTGGCCGTTCCGGGGGCGTCGTCGAATTCACCCCCATCGAAGGAGTGAGCCATGGGTCAACCCAACTACGAGTTGGACGATCTGGAAGCGCAGACGGGTCCGTTCCGCCCACCGGCCCTGGGCAGGTCCGCCACGATGAACCTGCCATTCGTGCAGACCGCGCAGTTGCCCACGTTGCACGAGGCCCCTTCGCCCACCGGCACGTACCGGTCCACCGACTCCGACGACTCGATATCGCTGTCCGAGTTGTCCGAACTCTCCGGAGCCAACCTGCAGGCCGAGGCGCGGGACGGTTGGAAACTGGTCCAGTTCGCCAAGTCCTCGTTCCAGTGGCTGGAGCCGGCCGGCACGGCGACCAGTCTGATCGGTGCCGGTATCAAGGGCGCCGCCCCGTCGTACGCGACGACGGCCTCGATCGTGCAGGGGGTCGGCGGCCTCATGACGGCGGTCGGTAGCTCCTACAGCACGTACGAGGATGCCGTCAAGGCGAAGGAGAGGGGCATCGTCGATCCGGAACGCGGCATCAAGAAGGAACGCGTCAAGGCGGCCGAGGTGGGCACCCACAAGAGCAGTATCCAGGTGGCGGCCGGCCTTGTCTCGGGCGCGGGCGGGGTCGTCAGCGCCGTGGCGGCGTTGGCGAACGGGCGGACCGACATCGCCTTCGCCGGCACCCTGATCAGCGGCGCCGCCGCGGCGGTCAAGAGCGTCAACGGCAAGCGCGACGACCCGAACGCGACCGGGAAACACTTCCTGATCGACCATCGGGCCGAGATCACCGACCTGCGGAACTGGAACCGCACGCCAGACGACGTGCGGAAGGCGTTGACCAAGTTCTACGAGAGGGTGGACCGCAAGGCGGCCGAGAAGCGGGCCGCCGCGCAGGAGCCGCAGAAGGGAAAGGAGTCGAGCCGTCCGCAGCCCCAGGGCCGGTCCAGTTCGGTGGCCTACCCGCCGGGCTTCGGCTACCAGCAGAACCCGGCAGGATGGACTCCCGGCGAGATCAGCCGCCGCGGCAGCGAGACGGGTCGCGGCAACGGCGGACCGACGCGCTGAGCGATCCGCGACTGGTCGTTCCCGGTCGGCCCGGGGCGGCGGCCATCGCCGCCGTCCGGGACCGACCGGGTACGCCCGACGGCCGCCGCCGGTTTCAGTCGTCGTACTCCTCGCACTGCGGGGACTCCTTGTCGCGGTGCAGCCCCGGCTTGCAGCCGGCGAACGGACCGGACGGGTCGCGCAGCGAGTTCATCACCGGACCGAGGTAGTCGCGGTGCCAGTGCGCCGGACCGGTCATCGACGAACCCGGCCCGGTGAGTTCGGACCAGGCCATCCAGAGGGCGTACAACTGGGCGACCGCCTCGCGGTGCGCCCACCAGCGGGGACACCAGGGAGCCGTCGAACCGGTCTCCCGGCCGTAGACCGGCAGCAGAAGGTCCTTCACCCACCGGCTGAGTTGGGTCATCTCCTGGTCGTACTCGTCCTCGTCGAGATACAGGATGAACCGCACCCCCGCCGCCTCGGTCGGCGCCGCGTCGCCCGGCGGTGCGTCGGTGGTCGGCGGTGCGTCGGTGGTCGGCGGCGCGTCGACCTGGCCGTCGGCGGCCGGCCGGGTGGTCGGCTCGGTGCGGTCCTGCAGCACGTCGGTCATCGGGAACTCCTCGCTCCGGACTGCGTTCGGTGCCGTCAGGACGGGTGCCGGGCGGGGACGGTTCACCCCCCAGAAAATTCCTGGGATTGTCGTCGAACTAGGTGACCGGGCGCCTCGTAAGAAGGCCATGACGCTGGCTGTGGAACACCCGGTACGCGCCGGGAGTGACCGTGCGGAGCTGGACCAGGCCCTGCGCCACCTGCACGAACGGTATGCTCCGGCCCTGCTGTACTACCTGCTGCGGCTGACCAACGGCGACCAGCACCGCGCCGAGGACATCGTCCAGGAGACGTTGATCCGGGCCTGGAACCACCCCGAGGCCCGCTCGGACGGCGGGCAGTGGAGCAAGCCGTGGCTGTTCACCGTCGCCCGGCGGATCGCCATCGACCACGTCCGCGCCGTGCAGTCCCGCCCGCCCGAGCACCCCGACGAGCGGATCGACGCGTACGCCGGGCGGGACGACGCGATCGACCGCCTGCTCGACGCCCGGGAGGTACGGGCCGCCCTGCGGGCGATGCCGGAGCGGCTGCGGACGGTGCTGGTGGCCGTCTACTTCCAGGAGTGCTCCACCGCCGAGGCGGCGGACCTGCTGGACGTGCCGCCGGGCACGGTCAAGTCGCGGACGTACTACGCGTTGAAGGCGTTGCGGGAGGCGCTGGAGGCGAGGGGTTTCACCGCCGCCCGGGGCGCGCCGGTACGCGACTGATGGCAGTCCGACCCCCGGTACGGTGAACGCGCGGTGAACCGGAGCCGCTTCCCGCCCGTTGTCCGTCCAGCGGCCGGGCCGGCACGGACGGTTCCCGGCCGCCACATCGGTTCCGGCCGGCGGCCTTCGGGTGAGCGGAGCCGTCCCGATCCCCCGATCACACCCCGGGTCTGACCCGGACGGCCTGAGGAGGTGCGCTGCCGAGTGGACGGTCCCGCCGCGCACCGGTCGTCCGAGTTGGGACTCTACGTCCTCGGCGTGCTCGACGCCGAGGACCGCGAGCCGGTCGAACGCCATCTCGCCCGCTGCCCGGAGTGTCGGTCGGAGGCCGACGCGTTGAGCGGTGTGGTCGCGGCCTTCGCCAGCCTGTCGGCGGTGGATCGACTGCGGATCGTCCAGGAGTTCGGCGTGCGCCGCCCCGACGCGCGTCCCGGCCGCACCGGACGCCGGAACCTGCCGCCGCCTTCCCCCGCTGCCCGGGTCCGGCCGAGGGCAACGAAAAGCCCGCCGAGGTCGACGAGAAGGAGACCGGGTCCGCTGGTCGGCGCCGCCGGCCTCGCGGCGGTGCTGGCCGTGCTCCTGGCCGGCTATCTGACGCTGGCCGGGCCCGGTCCGGCCGACCGACCCGGCGGGCCGGCGCCGGTCGCCGCGGGCGTGGACAACCGCAGCGGTGCGGCGGTCTCGATCCGGATCGTCGGGCGGCCGGACGGCTCGGCGGGTGTCCAGGTCACGGTGACCGGCCTGCGGGACGCGACGCGCTACCAGCTGTACGCCGTCACCGCCGACGGCGGGACCCGGCTGGTGACCGACTGGACGGGTTCCGCCGCGCCGCAGGACCTCTCCGCCGACCTTCCGATCCCCGCGGCCGACGTGGCGTTCTTCACGGTCACCCTGATGGACGACACGCCGGTCGTCTCGGCGTACCTGCCGGGTGCCGGAACTGCCACCCCGCTGCGGGGGGAATGCGGCCGGACCGTGAACCGCGACCCCGATTCAGCCGTCCTGACGCCGTGCCGGTAATCGACGAGGGGAGACCGATGTACTGGGTCAGCCGCGCGCTGCTCGCCCTGACGGTGATCGTGACCGTCGGGATGACGGGCACGCCCGCCGAGGCCGGCGCCGAGAGCTACGTCAAGTACTACCGCGTGACGGCGAGGTACGAGGGCGCGTCGGAGAACCTGACCGCGATCGCCGTGCGGTTCCTCGGCAGCGGCGAACGCTCCGGTGACATCTACGACCTCAACGCCGGTCGCCGGCAACCGGACGGGGCGACGCTCACCGATCCGGCGAAGCTGCACGCCGGGTGGCTGCTGGTGATGCCGTGGGACGCCGCCGGCCCCGGAATCCAGTACGGCGCCCTGCCGACGGACGCTCCGGCGCCCCCACCGGCGAAGAACGAAACGCCGCCGGGTCGCACCGGTGGCCCGCCGACCGCGGGCCCGACGGGGGCGCCGACGCCCTCGGTACGCTGTCCCACCGCGATCGCGGCCGGCACCCGGGCCGACTGGGCCCGCCCTCGGCTCGGCGTCGAGAAGGCGTGGCCGACGAGCCGGGGCAAGGGACAACTCGTCGCGGTGGTCGATTCCGGGGTGGACGCGACGGTGCCGCAGCTCGCCGGCCACGTCCTGGCCGGCACCGACGTCACCACCACCGGCGGCGGCCGGGGCGACACGGACTGCCTGGGCACGGGTACGGCGATGGCGGCCGTCGTCGTGGCCCAGCCGGCCGGGACCGGCGCCCCGGCCGGGACCGCGCCCGACGCCTCGGTGCTGCCGGTACGGGTGGTGGGTGCCGTACCCACCGCAACTCCCGCGCAGCAGGCGGCCGCCATCACCGCCGCGGTCACCGCCAAGGCCACCGTCATCGCGGTCGGCCAGTACGTCGACCTGACCGACAGCGGGGTCGCCCGGGCGATCGACGACGCGCTCGGCCGGGACGTGGTGGTGGTCGTCGGCGCGGCCACCGCCGGCTCGGCCCCGACGCCGGGCGGGTCCGGCGCGGCGACGCCCAAGGGCGAGGGTCTGCTGCGCGTGGGCGGGGTGGGCGCCGACGGCCGGCCGGCCGAGCAGTACCGGTCGGACGGCGTCGACGTGGTGGCCCCGGCCGTGGAGGTGGTCAGCCTCGGCACCGGAAAGACCGGGCCGGTGGCCGTGACCGGCCGGCACGTGGCCGTGGCCTTCGTGGCGGGCGTGGTGGCCCTGGTCCGGGCCGCCGAGCCCGCGTTGCGCGCGGATCAGGTGGGTCGGCGGGTGCGGTCGACCGCGGACCCGTTGGGCTCGGGTACGAGCACCGCACCGGACGCCGCGCTCGGTTGGGGGATGGTCAACCCCGGCGCCTCGGTGACGAACTCCGTCGCGTCGCCGAGCGGCAGTCCCGCGCCGGCGACTCCGGCCCAGGTCACCCCGGCCGACCCACCGCCCGCCGCGGCGGCACCGGCGTCCTCCGACGGGGGTTCCCGGAGGGTCTGGGCACTGGTCCTCCTGCTGCCGCTGCTGGGCCTCGGCGGATTCCTCGTACTGCGCCACGTACGGCGGCGCGGGTCCGAACCGGAGGACGACTGGTCGGACGACGAGGTGCCGGACGTGCCCGCCCCGGCGGCGGCGCCGACGTCGCAGCCCTGGTCGGCGGTCCCACCTCCGGCTGGTCCGATGCCGCCGTCGGAGCCGGCCGGACCGCCGCCACCGGTCGCGCGCCCGTTGCGGGTGCCCACGCCGTCCCGGTCGGACCTGCGGGCCGCGACGGCACTGGCGGGCGCGGGACGGCACTGGACCGACAGCTATCCCGGGCCGGGGACGGCGGAACCGGCCGACGAGCGGCCGACGACGGAGTTCGCCGCACCCGGCCCCGGCGGATCCGACGTCGAGGATCGGCCCTACGCCGATGTCCCCACCGGGCAGGAGGGGCGTTACCGAGGATGACGGTCGGTGGCCGGGCCACCGGGTCAGCGGCGGCCCACGCCCGACGCGCGTAGATGGAAGGTGACCGCCAGGACGCCCAGTACCAGGGCGAGAACGAGCAGCACGACGACGGCCGTTCCCGGACCCGAACCGCGACCGGAGTCGTCGCCGCCACCCGGCGCCGCGCCGATCGCGGCGGCCGGGTCGATCAGGCCCCAGCCGGACCGGGGGTCGGGCGACGCGACCACCCCCCGGCTGGCGCTGGTGCGCACGTTCAACGCCACGGCGACGGCGGACCGGTCCCGGTACGCCGACCGCACCAGCACGAGCAACCCGGCCACGAACGACACCGCGAACTCGGCCCCGGTGCCCTCCACCGTCCCGGTGTCACCGCTGCCGATGCTGGTCACCCGGACGCCGGGCGCCAGCACGTCGACGTTGCCGGCGGGGTAGTCCTCCGCCGGGCCGCCGTCGGTGCCGGCGGCGCCGACCCGCAGCAGCCCCGGTCGGTCGGCGGCCGACCGGCCGCGCGTCGCGGCCGGTACGACCACCACCACGTCCCGGGCGATGGCGGCGTCGATCGCCAGGGACGCGTCGACCTGCGTCAGGTCCACCGGTACGGTCACGGCGATCACCCGGGCGCCGCCGGACACCGCCAGCCGGATGCCGCCGGCCACCTCGCGGGCGCGGGTGGTGCCGTCGGTTCCGGCGGTCACCCGGATCGGCAGGATGGTCGCCTCGGGCGCCATGCCCACGAAGCGGCTGCCCGGTTGCTCCTGGGCGGCGATGAGGCCGGCGACCGCCGTACCGTGCCCGAGGCAGCCGTCGGCGCCGGCGGCGGCACCGGGAACGGCGTTCTCGCCGGCCAGCACCCGGCCGCTCAGCGCCGGCGCGGTGGCGTCGACGCCGGTGTCCACCACCGCGACCGTGATGCCGCCGCCCCGGCCGTGGGTCCAGGCGTTGGTGGGCGCCAACCGTAACTGGGCCCAGGGCACGCCGCTCGACGGCCCGGACGCCGGTACGGCGCATTCCGGGTCGACCGGCTCGGTGGGTACGGGCGCGGACGGGGCCGCGGCGGGTCGGTTCACCGGCAGTTCGCCGTAGGAGATGCCGTCGCCGGCCGCGTCCCAGGGCAGGACGAGCAGCCAGCCGGGGCGCAGCACGTCCGGATCCGTCAACCGGCCACCGTCGGACTGCCGGCGGGCCGAGTTGAGGGCGAGCAGTTCCCGGTAGCGGTCACCGTCGCCGAGGTAGCGGGCCGCGACGTCGCGCAACCGCTGCGGCCGGTCGTCGGCGGACGCCGGGACGACGTAGTACTTGATGAACTCCGCCGCCGAGCCGGGCGAACCGGGTGACCCGGCCGCGACGGCGACCCCGGGCGTCAGGACCAGCAGCACCCCGAGCAGATGGACGACCAGTGGCAGGGCGCGGCCACGGTCCGGCGGTATGGTCAACGGGATCCTCCGGGTCGGTCACCCGGCATGCTAACGCGCGGTCGAGGCGGTCGGGTCCCGTCACCACGGCGATCGAATGATCGACGTCGCGGTGAACCGCGGGCGGCGTGGTCCGTTATGGAGGCTACGCGGACCGGCGTACCAGCGACCGTACACTTCGGAGGTGGCCATGACGGACCAGCTCCGGCGGCAGGTCGTGGCGCCCGCGCCGACCGCCCGGCGCGCACCGGTCCGGCGCCCCCGGGCCACGGCCCTGATCATCGCCCTGCTGGTGGGCGGGCTTCTCACCGGTGCGCTGGTCGGTTCCGGACCGGCCGGCGCCGTCGCCGAGCCGACCGGCAAGTACTACGTCGTGGGTCAGCCGGTCAACGGTCAGCGCGAGTACCTCTACGACATCGCCCGCAAGACGTTGGGCAACGGCAACCGCTACAAGGAGATCGTGGCGCTCAACCGGGACCGGCGGCAGCCCGACGGCGCGCTCCTCACCGACTCGATGGACATCCGGCCCGGTTGGGTCCTGCTGCTGCCGCCGGACGCCGAGGGTCCCGGCGTCCGCGCCGGTACGCCGACCGCGGTCGCGCCGCCGCCGACCACCGGCGCGCCGGTCGTCGGGTCACCGGCCGCGGACACGGACGGTGGTCAGGGCGGCGGGAGCTGGCTCGGCGCCAGGCTGTCGCGGACCGAACTCGACGGCGGCCTGCTGCGGATCGGTGGTTTCACGCTCGCCGCACTGCTGCTGATCCTGGCGGTCCGCATCGCGCGCAGCGGCCGACGGGTCCCGGCTCCCGCGGCCGCCCGGGTGGCGCCGGGGCCAGCCGACACCCGGCCCGGACCGCGGGCGCCGGCCCGGCCGCACCCGCCGACGCGGGCCGCCGACGAACCCGGCGACCGGGCTCGACCCGGGGCCGACTCCCGACCCGGTGCCGACTCCCCACCTGACGAACGATCCGACGACCCGGCGACGGCCGCCGCGGCGCCGCCGCCGAACCGCTCGGGAACGACGAACGCCCCGGACCGGCCGGACCAGCCCGGTCGACCGGGTCAGCCCGATCAGCCCGATCGACGGGACCAGCCCGACCTGCCGGGTCAGCCCGGTCCGGCGGACCGGCCGGTGGACCGGGTGGATGCGGCCGTCCCCGGGACCGCGGGACCGATCCCGCCGGCCGAGTCGCCCCCCGCGCTGCCCGACGACCCGCACGCGGCGGTGTTGCGGGTGGCGTTGTCGACCGAGGCGGGCCCGGTCGACGTCCGGCTGGTCGGTGTCGCGGCCGGTCGCGGCGCGGCGTTCGGCTGGCTGGCCGAGGGCGAGGCGCCACCACCGGCCACCCTGCCCCTGGTGCTGGGTCGGCGGGGCGGCTGGCGGTTGTTCGTCGACCTGGCCCGCACGCCCGACGTCGTCACGATCGTCGGCCCGGACGGGGACCGCCGGAGCCAGGCTCTCCGGCTGGCCCGTCAACTACGGTCGTCCGGCCGGGGCGTGGCCGCCGTCGCCGGCGTCTTCGGCGATGACCCGGTGCCGGGCAGCCGGGCGCTCGAGCGGTTCCCGGACCTGCCCGCCGCCGGCGACGCGCAGCCGGAGCCGCACGTGGTCTTCAGCGCCGGCCTACCGGGTGCCGCGGCTCGACACCTGGTCGGCGTGACCGGAGGACACGCCGTTCCGGTGATCGTCGGGGACGTACCGCCCGGGCGCTGGTGCATCCGGGCGGGTGCCGGCGGAGACGAGCCGCGGTGAGAGCTTCCGGTGGTGTGGGCCGGGTTCGAGGAAACGGAACGGGCGGGGCGTCCGCGGGTGGGTCGATGTCCGGCCCGGTCCGACGGACGGCGCCCGGATCCGTGGTGAGTTGGAGGAGACTGCTGGTGCCGGTGACGCGTCGTACCCTCGGGCGGTTGTTCGTGGGGCTGATCACTGTCTGTTGTGTCGTTCCACTGACGGCGGGTGGGATGTCGGCCGCGGCTCCCGCCGGGCAGTCGGCGGGCTACGTGAAGTACTACACGGTGGCCGCCTCGTACCAGGGGGCGCCGGAGAATCTCACCGAAATCGCCGTACGGCTGTTGGGCAGCGGCGAGCGGTCGGCGGAGATCTACAACCTGAACTCGGGCCGGATCCAGGCGGACCGGGCGGGGCTCACCGACCCGGCCGTGTTGCACCCGGGCTGGTTGCTGGTGCTGCCGTGGGACGCGGCCGGCGAGGGCGTGCAGATTGGCCAGTTGCCGGGCGTCACCGTCCCCCGACCGCCGACCGTCACCGGCGGTCCGAATTCATCCTCGCCCGGCCCGTCCGCGAGTGCCTCCGGCGGGCCCCCGAGCGGCGGGAAGGCGCCGGTCGGCTGCGCCGGCGCGACCGCGTCGAGCAAGCAGTCCGGCTGGGCGCAGGAGCGGATGGCGCCGGATCAGGCGTGGGAGAAGACGCGGGGCAACGGCGTGATGGTCGCGGTCGTCGACTCGGGCGTCGACGCGCGGGTGCCGCAGCTCAGCGGCCGGGTGGCGGTGGGCGCGGACATCACGACCGGCAGCGGTCGCGGCGACACGGACTGCATCGGCAGCGGTACGGCGATGGCCGGCATCATCGCCGGCACCGGCGGGTCGGGCAGCGGCCCGTCGGGGATGGCGCCGGACGCCACCATCCTGCCGATCCGGGTGGTCACCTCCGGGACCGAGGCGAGGTCGGCGGCGCAGGCGACGGCGATCGAGGTGGCCGTGTCGGCCGGCGCCTCGGTGGTGGCCGTGGGGTCGTTCGTCAGCCTGCGGGATCCGGCGGTGGTGGAGGCGATGACGAACGCGCTCAGCCACGACGTGGTCCTGGTGGTCGCCGCGCCCACGGAACCGGTGTCCATGCCGTCCCCGACCGGGGGCTCTGCCGGCGCACTCGTCCGGGTCGGTGGGGTCGGCCCGGACGGGCAGTTCGCGGCGGCCTACCTGGAGTCCACGGTGGACGTGGTCGCACCCGGCCTCAACGTGGCCAGCATCGGTCTCGACAAGGGCAGCCCCGTGATGAACAGCGGTTCCCAGTACGCGGTCGCCTTCGTGGCCGGCCAGGCGGCGCTGGTCCGGGCGGCCAACCCGGACCTGACGGCGGCCCAGGTACGGTCCCGGATCGAGAAGACCGCCGACCGGATGGGCCCGGCCGCGCCGGACAAGCGGTACGGCTGGGGCATGATCAATCCGACGTCGGCCGTGGTCACCATGGTCGCCGGCGAGCAACGCAGCGCCGACGCGCCCGCCGGCGGCGGCGGATGGATACGGACGGCGACGATCGCCGCCGTGGTGCTCATCCTGGTCGCCGCGTTGATCGTGCTGGTGCTGCGGTCGCGGCGGCGCGCCGTCGACGACGACCTCGACGACTGAATCGCGGACGGAATCGTTTCCGGGAGGTGAACCGACGGCGGGGCAGCTCCGTCATCAGGACACCGACCCGCGACCGCGGTACGAACGTCCATCCGGAGGAACAGATGCCCACCTGCGCCATCGCCGATGATCACCCTGTGCGGCGGGCCGGCCTGGAGAAGTTCGTCGCCGACAGTGACGAGCTCTCGGTCGCCGCGTCGGTACGTTCCATCGAGGAACTCGTCGGGGTGGCGCCGTTCGACGTGGCGATCGTCGACGTGCCGCTGCGCTCCGGTGGCCCCGCGCTCGCGGCGATCGAGCTGCTGGCGGCCCGCTGCCCGGTGGTCGTCACGTCGTCCTGGGAACGGCCGCTCACCTTCGGCGCCCTGCTGCGGGCCGGTGCGCGCGGCTACGTGGCCGGCCATTCCGACGGGCAGGTCATCGTCTCGGCCCTGGTCACCGTCGCGCGCGGCGGCTTCTACGTCTGCCCCGAGCTGGCCGACCGGTTCCACGCGGAGTTGCTGCCCGGCCTCAACGCCGACCCGGCCGGCCTGGCGCCCCGGGAGGCCGAGACGCTGCACTGGATCGCCCGGGGTCTGACCCACGGTCAGATCGCCGGGCGGATGGGCCTGACCGAGGCGACGGTGAACACGTACGCGAAACGGATCCGGGCGAAGCTCAAGGCCGGCAACAAGGCGGAACTCACCCGCATCGCGATCGAGCGCGGGCACGTCCGGGGTGACGACCACCGCTTCCCGGCGGCCTGACCGGGACCGGTCGGCGGGCCGGCGATCAGGCCAGGGCGGTGAGGGCGGCGGCGACCGCCGCCGCGGTCGGGACGTCCGCCGGCAGGTCCGCCGCGTCGACCACCGCCGCCAGTGGCAGCGGACCGTGTACGTGCGGGAACAGCGCGCCGCCACGGGACGGTTCCCAGCGCAGCGCGTCGCCGAGCCGGTCCGGGTCCACCGCGAGGACCAGCAGGTCCGACTGGCCGGCGAAGTGCCGTTCGGCCGTGCCGGGGAGCTGCTCCGCCGACGACAGGTGGACGAAACCGTCCCGTCGGTCGTCGGCCGACCCGTCGTACCGGCCCGCGGTCACGGCCGCCGACCACTCCGCCCGGCTCACGATCTTGTAGATCATCCCCCCAGCGTACGGGCCCGCCGCCCACCCCTCGCCCGGCCGGGCGGTCCGCGGGCGGCCGGGCCGGGCCGTCGTCGGGTTTGGACCGCCCGAGGCCGGGTACGCGGCGCCCATGATCGCACTGATCGTTCTGTTACTGGTGGCGTGGTTGGTGCTGGTGGTGGTCGGGCTGACGGTGAAGGGCCTGTTCTGGCTCTTCGTGATCGGCGCGATCCTGTTCGTCGCCACCGCGATCATCGGCTGGATCCGCCGACGCGTCTGATCCCGGTCCGTCCGGCGTCGGTTCGGCCAACCGTGGACGGCGCACTTCCCTTGCATTTATCGAAGTGATAAGAGTCAATGTATGGGTATTGACCGATCACCCCGGGGGAGTGGGCCATGGTGGGCGTGGCTGGAGTCCGGCGTCGGCTGATCGCGGGCGGTGTGGTCGCGGTACTGGCGAGCGCGGCGCTCGCCGGCGCCCGACCGGCCCGGGCCGACTCCCGGCAACCACACGTGGACAACCCGTACGCGGGTGTGCCGGGCTACGTCGATCCGCAGTGGCGGGCCCGGGTACGCGGCGTCCCGGGCGGCGATCGGGTGGCGAACGCGCCGACCGGCATCTGGCTGGACCGGGTGAGCCGGATCGCGGGCCGACCGGGCGAGCCGGGCCTGCGGGCCCACCTGGACGCCGCGCTGGCACAGCGCGCCGGCTACGTCCAGGTCGTCCTGAACGACCTGCCGGCCCGCGACTGCTCCCGCTTGCGGCCCGGCGGTGAGTTCGCGGTCGGCGAGGTGGACCGCTACCGGCGGGAGTTCGTCGACCCGATCGTGGCCATCGAGCGAGACCCGAAGTACCGCCGGCTGCGCATCGTCAACGTCATCGAGCCCGGCGCCGTGCCCGAACTGCTGGCCTTCCGCACCGGTTCGTCGTTGTGCGAGCAGGTGGACCGCGGCGGCGACTACCTCACCGGCATCCGGTACGTGCTGGACCAGCTCGGTCCGTACCCGAACATCTACCGGTACCTGGGCGCGGGGCATCACGCGCAGCTGGGCTGGGATTCCGACCGGGCGGCGGCGGTCGGCCTGTTCGCGACCATCGTCGCCGGCACCCGCGCCGGACCGGACGGCGTCGACGGCGTCATCGTCAACACGGCCGGGTACGGCGCGCTCACCGAGCCCTACTTCACGGCCGACACGGTGGTGAACGGGTCGCCCGTGACGTACTCGCGGTGGGTGGACTGGAACCGCTTCGTGGACGAGCTGTCGTACGGCCGGCAACTGCGGCGGGAACTGGTCGCCGCCGGGTTCCCGGACCGTGTCGGGGTTCTGGTCGACACCTCCCGCAACGGGTGGGGCGGCCCGGACCGGCCGGTCGCCCCGAGCACCTCGTCCGACGTCAACACGTTCGTCGACCGGTCCCGGGTCGACCGGCGGATCGCGTCGGCCAACTGGTGCAACCAGGCCGGTGCCGGTCTCGGCGAGCGTCCGGCCGTCGCGCCGCAACCGGGCGTCGACGCGTACGTCTGGATGAAGCCGCCGGGGACCTCCGACGGTGCCGCCGACCCGGGGTCCACCGACCCGGTCGCCGGCTTCGACCCGAAGTGCGATCCGGACTACCGGCCGCCGACGGACTCCGGGTGGCCGCCCACCGGGGCGTTGCACGACGCCCCGCCGGTGGGCGCCTGGTTCCCCGCCCAGTTCGCCCAGCTCATGGCGAACGCCTACCCGCCGCTGCCGGCCGGCTGACCGCGTCCGGCGCGGCCCGGACCCCGCGCGGCGACCCCGGCGGCGGTGCCGCATGAGGGGCGGGTCGGGCCGGCGACCGAAGGACCGGTCGGGTCGCTGTCGGAATCCCGACGGTGGCTGGTTCGTTTCCGCCCCGGCCCCTAGCGTTCGGGAGCGATTGTCTTGTCACTCATCGATCTCGGGTGGACATGCTGATTCCCGACGCACGGCGCCCGGCCGTTCCCGGAGCCGCCGGTTGCGGCCTGCCCGACCTCGCCGACGCGGATCACCTGCGCCGCTGGCTCACCTCGGCCGGCGTCGACGTGGCCGCCGTACCCGATCTGCCGAACTGGAACGGCGGCCCGACACCCGACCCGGGACCGCGGCACCGTCGGCTACCGGCGGACTTCGACGCCCGGGTCGACGTGGTGCTGGACCGCGCCTTCCGGCAGGCGGCGCCGGTACCGTTCGGCGCCGCGGTGCTGTGCTGCTACGTCCGCCAGCTGTGCGTCAACGCGTGGAAGTGCAGCTACCACTTCGACCGGATGTGGGCGACCCTGGCGGGCGCGCGACGGTCCTGGTCGACGCATCGCCCCGGGGTCCAGGACCCCGCCGACCTGGCCGCGGCCGACGCCGCCGTCCTGCTGCTCGACGTCCTCGCCGCGGAGATAGCCGTCGAGAACGAGATGCTCGGCAACAACCTGGAACGGCTCGCGGACGTGGCCCGGCGGGCGGCCGCGGGCGCGGCGGCCGCGATCGACGCCGCGGCGGCCGTTCCCCGGGTCGGCGCCGCGATCGCCGCGTTCGTCGCCGCCGAGGGCGCCGCGTCCCAGCGGTACGACCGCACCCTGGCCCGCGCCGGTACGGCGTTGTCGGCCTTCTTCGCCGGTCGGGCGGACGGCCCGAACCTGCTGGCGGACGCCCTCCCGGACCTGCGGGCGGCCGAGCGCGGCGACGGATGCGACCGGAACCAACGCAGCGAGTTGCGCGCCTACCGCAGGACGGTGCAACGGCTCGTCGACGAGCGCGACGGGTCCTGGCTGCACGTGGACGACGGCACCGTGGGGCACATGTACCCGTTCGCGGTGCGTGAGCTGCCCCCGGACCGGGTGCTGGACGCCGTGCGGCGTACCGGGTCGGGGTGGGAACTGGCCGGGGTCCGGCCGCTCGCCGTGCGCGAGAGCATGGACCTGGACGACGTCTGGAACGGTTCCGACGCGCTCGGCCGGCGCTACGACGGCGCGGTCGTCGCGTTGCCCGAGGTCACGGTGCAGGATCTGGACGGCCGGCCGCTCGCCGCGATGACCGCGGAGGTGCGCTTCTCCCAACTCGGGAACCATTCCCTCCACCTGACCATGGACCTGCACGACCACACGGTGCACGACCTCTACACCGCCGTCCTGCTCTCCGCGCCCGAACACGCCGAGGTCCGGGTGCGCTGCGCCGGCGGGGCGCGGGTGTGGCCGCGGTTGTCCGCGTTCGCGGTGGACATCGTGGAGAGCGTCGGCGAACGGCTCGGACCACCGGCGGCGGTCAGCGTCCGGCCGGGCATGTTCCATGTCATGATCACCGTTCTGCAGGCGTCGGCCGGCCGGAGCCCTCGGACACCCCGGGCCGACCGGCAGCCGATCGAGTCGATCGCGCGGCTGCGCGAGGTCACCGGTGGCCAGGTGCCGCTGCTGCCGGTGCCGCATCTCGTCGGCGCACCGGCCGAGTGGCTGCACTACCGGGCCAGTGACGAGGTGGTGCTCGACGTGGGCGGTCGGACCGACGAGATCGTGGCCCGCACCTGTAACACCACCTTCATCGCCGCGCTCGGCTCGCCGGCGTACGCGATCACCAACCGGCTGCAGGCCGGTGAGTTCGTCGCGTCCCTGGACGGGCTGTTCGCCGGCTGGTTCGACCAGCTGGCGATCTTTCTGGCCGCGGTGACCCGGCAGACCGACGAGTCGCCGGACGGACAGGACATCGACCAACTCGCGCACCAGGCCGAACAGTTGGAGCGGCAGCGGGTGGGGCTGCACACGTTCGCCGCCGACGCCCGGGCCACGCTGGACCTGATCCGGTCACCGGCCCTGGTGGCGTCCCCGCTCGTCGCGCGGGCCCTGTCCGCGACGCTCGCCGCCTCCGGCTTCGGCCAGCGGGAGGCGGAACTGACCCGCAACATCGACGCGGTGCTGGACGACCGGCTCGAACAGCGGCTGGAACTGCTCGTGCGGCGGCGCCGCGAGCGTGAGGCGCAGGCCGAACAGGTACGCGAGCGGCGGCAGCGGGTCTGGCTCGACACCATGCTGGCCGTCATCGCCGCCGTCGGGATCTCCGGCCTGGGCCAGATCCTCCAGGCCGGATACGACCTGCGCGCCACCGCCGCGCTGACCACCGTCCTGGTGATAGTCGTGATCATGCTGGTGGTCGGGGTGCTGGTCTGGTACGTCAGCAAGTCCCGCCAGCAGGGTCACCGGCCACGCCGCGTCCTCCGCCGCCGCCCACCGGATTGATCCGCCCACCCGCCGCCGGGCCGGGCCGGTGCCACCCGGTCAGGCCGGCGTGCGGGCGGACAGCGGCAACCGGGCCGGGTCGTCCAACGGCAGCAACGGTAGTCGGTCCGTGCTCTCCAACCGTCGTCGCAGCGCGAGCAGGTCCAGATCCGTGCCGATCCGCCCCTCACCCTGCTCGACGTTCGCCAGGACGAACCGCCGCAGCGGTGGCGACGCGACCGAGTCGGCCGGACCGTCCCGGCTCGCCAGGAGGGCGAGGATCAGCCCGTACACCCGGTTGCCGCGGGCATCGAGGGCGGGCTGGAAATAGGGCAGGTCGACGGCGCGGGCGCCGTGCCGGGCGTAGAAGCGCAGGCGGGCGGCCGGATCACCGTGTTCCGGGCTGCCCGGGTGCGCCGCCGGGTGCTCGATCTCGGCGAGCAGCACCGCGGCCGCCTCGCGGCGGAACAGGTCGTCGCGCGCCCACTCCAGCAGCCTGCTGCCGAGGCCGCCGCCACGCGTACCCGGACGGGTCGCGAGGAACAACAGCAGCAGCGCCCCGGCCGTGGGGAAACGCTCGACGACGGCCGCCGCCGCCGGGCGGGTACCGTCCACGGCGACCGCGAGGACGTACCGACCGGTCACCAACCCGGCCCGCAGGACCGGCTCGGCGACCAACTCGTCGGGTGGGAACGACGGTGCGAGGACGTCCGCGTAGGCGGTGCCCGCGAGCGGGCTCGGACAGTCGACCTCGACCACGCGCATCGTCGTCACCTCGGGCTCCGGCAAGTCGTGCCACCGACCCTACCGGCCGGCGACCGCTGGCCGCGGTAACACCACGGACGGCCCGGCGCCCGGCGGCCGGCCGGAGTTTGTCGTCGGGTTTGGTCGTGCCGGAGTATGGCCGCATGACCGAGTACCGTGCGGTGTTCGACGCCGAGGTGTCCTTTCTCAATGACGGTGGCCTGCAGGTCCAGGGATTCCGGCTGGACCTGCCCGGGCCCGGGGTGACCGACGACGAGCTGGCCGACCTGCTCGTCAGCCACCTCGGCCTGTTGATGGTCGAGCGGGTGAGGTTCACCAGGCGGGAGGTGGTGGCCGAACCGCACAAGGGCTCGCGTGGCGTGTCGGCGGTGGATCGCCGGCCGGCGGCCGGCCGCCTGGTGGAACTCAACCACGTCGTCACCGCCGGCATGACGACGTACCCGGGCCTGCCCGGGCCGGAGATCACCCCGCACCTGACCCGGGAGCAGTCCCGGGCGCACTACGCGCCGGGCGTCGAGTTCGCGATCGACCGGATCAGCATGGTCGGCAACACCGGCACCTACCTGGACAGCCCGTACCACCGGTACGCCGACGGGGTGGATCTCGCGGGGCTGCCGTTGGCGGCGGTGGCGGACCTGCCCGCCGTGGTGGTCCGGCTCGCCGACAGCGGCCGGCGCGACATCGGACCGTCGGCGCTGGCGGCGCTCGACGTCGCCGGTGCGGCGGTGCTGCTGCACACCGGCTGGGACCGGCACTGGGGCACCGAGGCGTACGGCGACCCGGCACCGTTCCTCACCGAGGCGGGTGCCAGGATGCTGGTCGACGCCGGCGCGGTCCTGGTGGGCATCGACAGCGTCAACATCGACGACGCGCACGCCGGCGGCGTCCGGCCGGCGCACTCGATCCTGCTGGCCGCCGGCGTCCCGGTGCTGGAACATCTCACCGGGCTGGCCGACCTGCCGGTCACCGGTGCCCGGCTGCACGCCGCGCCGCCCCGGGTGCGCGACTTCGGCACGTTCCCGGTCCGGGCGTACGCGATCGTGCCGTGACCCGGTGCCAGGTACCGCTGGGCGGTGGCGCGGGCCAGGTACGGCGCCGACCGCCGGGCCACCGCACGCGCGGCGGCCCGGCGGTCGGGCGTTCACAGGGTGGTGCAGACGACGCCGTTCAGGGTGAACACGCCGGGCAGCACGTTCGGCCCGCTGTACGCCCCGACGAAGCCGATGTTGGTGCTGCCCCCGCCGGCGGGGACGGGTGGGCTGCCGTCGGTGTTGGTGATCTTCACCGTGCGGCCGGTCTGCGTCCAGGTGGCGTTCCAGCCGCTGCTCACCTGCTGCCAGGACGTCGGCCAGGTCCAGGTCAGCGTCCAGCCGTTGATCGGCGCGGTTCCGTTGTTGACGATGTCGACGCCGCCGACGTAGCCGTTGCCCCAGTCGTTGACGTCGGTGAAGCGCACCGCGCAGCTGCTCTCGGCCGGGCTGCCGGTGGTGAAGGTGACCGGCGGCGACGGCCGGGAGGCCCGGCCGGCGTTGTCCCGGGCCACCAGGTTGATCGTGTACCGGGTGCCCGGGGTGAGGTTGTGGACGGTGAACGAGCCACCGGTGGTCTCGCCGAGCTGCTCGCTGGTCGTGCCGTTCTGCCGGTACACCTCGATCTTCGCCGGCAGGCCACCGACGGGCGGCGGCACGGGCCAGTAGATGGTCGCGGTCCGGTCGGTGACGTTCGTGGCGATCGGTTGGCCGGGCGCCGCGGGCGCCCCGGTCGTCGGTGCCGCCGGGTGCAGCACCAGCGTCGTCAGCGAGTACGCCGGCAGGGTCCGGCTGGTCGCGCTGCCCGACTGGTCCTGAGCGATCGACGTCGCCCCGTTGGTGTACGTGTAGACCGTCGGCGCGGTCGCGGCCGGTGCGTACCCGGCGTAGTCGATGGTGACCGGGTGCGCGTTGTCCGGGTCCCGGTTCAGCAGCAGCACCGCGAGGTCCCCGTTGTCCCGGCGTACCGCGTGCGCCGCGACCAGCGGGTTGTCGGTGCCGGCGCGGACGAACTGGTCACCGGCCCGGGCGAACAGGTTCATCATGGACAGCCCGTGGTACGGCGCGAAGGGGGTGTTCAGCGGTGGCTCGCAGACCGACCCGTCGGCGGTGCAGGTGCCGCTGGAGAGCATCCCGAAGTCGCCGTAGTCGGTCTGCCCGGCCACCGTCGTGACGTCGCCGATGCCGTTGTGCGCGTTCCACCACTGCACCGTGAACACGCCGTTTTCCAGCAGCCCGCTGTACGCGTCGGCCAGGAACAACGCGCCGGGCTGGGTGTCCTGGCCCTGCCCGACGTTCAGCTCGGTGAAGCTGATGCCGATCCGGCTGGCGTTCGACCCGGCGTACCTGGTGAGTGCCTGACGCAGCAGGTAGACCGCGTCGGTGAGGTGCGCGGTGCGGGACAGCGACTCGGCGGCGTTGCCACCCGGGTACCAGTGCACGTCCACGAAGTCGATCTTCGGCCCGGCGATGCCGAGCACGGTGCGGTTCCACGGTCCCGGGTCGGCGTCGGCCTTGATCCCGTCCGGCCAGTTGCCCGGCATGGTCAGCACCGCGCCGACCTTGATCGTCGGGTCGACCGCCTTCATCGCGTCGGCGTACTCGACGACCAGGTTGGCGTACTGGGTGGCGCTCTTGTCGGGGTGGTCGTCGGCCTCCCAGTCGGAGCCGTAGATGCCGTTGCCGTAGTTCTCGTTGCCGACCGTCCAGTACGTCGCGCCGTACTTCTTGGTCACGTTGGCGTACCGGACCCAGTCGGCGGCCTCGGCCGGCGTGCCGGTCCCGTAGTTCGCGATGATCATCGGCTGGGCGCCGACCCGCTTGGTCGCGGCCATGAAGGTGTCGAAGTCGGTGTTCGGGGCGACGTACCCGCCGGGCGCGGTGTGCGTCTTCCAATGGTAGATGTCGGCGTAGGACCCGCCCGGGTAGCGCAGCATCTTTACGCCGGCCGCGCGCAGCAGGTCCGACGTCTCGGTGGTGCCCAGGTTGGTGTCCCAGATGGCGTGGTTGACCCCCAGCGCGGTGCCGGGCACGGTGGCCAGGCCCGCCCGCGCGTTGACGGTCACGGCCACCGGGTCGTCCACCGCGCTGGCGCTGGTGGGATGCGTTCCGGCCAGGCCGGCGGTGGCGAGCAGCAGGCTCGCGGTGAGGGCCGTCCAGCGGCCGCGACGGGCCCGGAACGGGCGCGGTCTCGGGGCAGCGCCGTCGGATCGGGACGTGCTCGGATTGCTCATGGTGGGTTTCCCTTGTTGGCGACGATCGGAGCGATTGCGCCCAGCCCGAACGGTCAGGTCGCTGCTGGGTTCGTTCGTCGCCGTCCCCCGGGAAGACCCCGGTTGCCCAGTTGGACGGCGGTGAGCATCGCGTGTGGCGTCCCGTCGACGCATCAGAATCGCACAGTGATCCGGCCCTGCTCAAGAGGAAAGGGCTTTCCTGGTGCGGCCAGCTGTGCCTAAATAGATGGAAACAAATTTATCTGTGTGCCCCCGACGGTCGGGTCGTGACCCGCCGCCGACGTGGTCAGGACCCGAGGAGAGTCGAAGTGGAATATCTGCCAGGTCGGCGACCTGCCCTGTCGGCCGCCGCCCTCACCACCGCCGCGACCGTGCTGACGGGCCTGGCCCTGACCGGCCCCGCGGGAGCCGTCGCGCCGGTGGCCACCCCGTCGGTGAGCGCCACGCTGACGGTGGCGGCCGACGGCACCGGCACGTACCGCACGGTGCAGGCCGCCGTCGACGCGGTGCCGGCCAACAACACCCAGCCGGTCACCATCACGGTGAAGCAGGGCACCTACCGCGGCCTGGTCACCGTACCGGCGAACAAGCCGAACATCACGATCAAGGGTCTCGGCTCGGCACCGTCGGCCACGGTGATCGTCTACAACAACTCCGCGGGCACCGCCGGCGGCACCTTCAACAGCGCGACCTTCTTCGCGTACGGGAACAACTTCACCGCCGAGAACCTGACCATCTCCAACGACTACCAGGAGAACGGAACCACCGTCGACCAGCAGGCCGTCGCCCTGCACCTCAACGCCGACCGCGCCGTGCTGCGGAACGTCCGTCTGCTCGGTGACCAGGACACCTTCCTGGTCAACGACAAGACCCGCGCCTACGTGGTCGGCTCCTACATCGAGGGCACCGTCGACTTCATCTTCGGCGGCGGCACCGTCGTGTTCAACAACTGCTCCATCTACGAGAAGCGCTCCACCGGAGCCCCCATCACCGCCGCCCGGACACCCGCCTCGAAGACGTACGGGATGCTGATCTACAAGTCGACGATCACCGGGGCGACCAACAACACCACCCAGCTGGGTCGACCGTGGGGGCAGGACGCCCAGGTGCTCTACCGGGAGTCGTCGCTCAGCGCCACCATAAAGACCGCCCAGCCGTGGACCGACATGAGCGGTGCGACCTGGCAGAACGCCCGGTTCCGGGAGTACCGCAACACCGGTGCCGGCGCCACGGTCAACGGCAACCGCCCGCAGTTGACCGACGCGCAGGCCGCCAACTACACCCCGCAGAAGTACCTGGCCGGCACCGACGGCTGGAACCCGATCTGACCGGTCGGCGCGGTCCGGTCGACCCGCCGACCCCGGCGGCGCGGCGGGCGGGCCGCGCCGCCGACCGCCGCCGGGCGGCTCAGTAGATCCGCCGCCCCTGGGCGTCCGGCACCCCCGACTTGCGGAAGAAGTACGTGTTCACCTGGTCCCGCCACTCCACGGCGCTGCGCAGTTGCTCGTCGAGCCGCTCGCGCACCCGCTCGTACCACGCCGGGTCGATCCGCCCGGCGAGTTCCCGCCATTGTGCGCGCATCCGCCGCACCTGCTCGACCCCGGCGAAATGGGTGTCGTAGATGTGCTGCACGACGGTGGACCCGCTGTGCAGCACGTGCCCGTACGGGACGTGGTGGAAGAAGAGCAGCAGCTCGTCGGGACAGCGTTCGAGCGACTCGTACGCGTCCGACCAGGGCTGCGGGTACTGACCGGTGAACCCGGTCCCGGTCGCCGGGGTCCGGTCCACGCCCACCCCGTCCCGGTCGGCGAAGTGGTAGGTGCCCCACGGGGTGTACTCGTACCCGTCCACGTCGGGGCCGTAGTGGTGCCCGGGACGCACCATGAAGCCGACGCCCAGGGGCGCCGTGTACCGCTCGTAGGTGCGCCAGGAGTCGTCCAGCACGGCGTGCACCGTCCGTCGGACGAGCTCCGGGTCGTCCACGGTCGACGGTGGGAAGGTCAGGTCGATCCACTCGTCGAGCAGTGCGTCGGCCGTCAGTCGCGGGTCCCAGGCGAGCCGGCCGACGGCGTACAGGTTGGCCTGCGCCAGTGGATGTCCGGTCCAGAACGGGTCGTCACCCACGTTGGCGACCGCGACCAGGCCGCCACCGTGCCCGGCCCGGTGGCCGGCGGAACCGCCGGGACCGCCACCCGGACGGTTCCCCGGTCCCGCGACGCCGCCACCCGGGCCGGCCCCACCGGCGGGCCCGAGCAGGCCGCCGTCGGGAGCGAACGCCGGGCCGAGGAAACCGCCCTCCGGCCGGACCAGCCGGCCACCCGGTACGGTGCGCCGCTCCTCGGTCCGACGGCTCGCCGGCTTGCCGGCCACCACGTCGGCGACGGTCCGGTCGTCCGGACCCCACGGCTCGAACCGCAGCACCTCGCTCCAGCACGGCGCGAGGTAGCAGGCGTGTCGCTGCTGACCGGTGTACTCCTGGGTCGCCTGGATCTCCACCGCCAGCCGGGTGGCCGGCATGGCCGCGATCAGCGGCGAGACCGGCTCGCGGACCTGGAAGTCGACCGGCCCGAACTTGACCTGCAGGATCACGTTGGTACGGAACCGCCCGTCCAGCGGGACGAAGTGGTCGTACGCGGCCCGGGCCCGGTCGGTCGACCGGTCCCGCCAGTCCTGGTGATGGTTGTAGACGAACGTGCGCCAGCGCACCACGCCGCCGTGCGGGGCGAGTGCCTCGGCGAGCAGGTTCGCCCCGTCGGCGTGGTCCCGGCCGTAGGTGAACGGGCCGGGTTGCCCCTCGGAGTCGGCCTTCACCAGGAAACCGCCGAAGTCGGGGATGCGCCGGTACACCCGGTGGGTGGCGTCGGCCCACCACGCGCGGACCCGCTCGTCCAACGGATCGGCCGTGGGCAGCCCGCCGAGCACCACCGGCGCGGCGAAGCTGACCGCCAGGTGCACCCGGATGCCGTACGGGCGCAGCACCTCGGCGATCGCCACCACGTCGTCGAGCCGGTCGGTCAGCAGCCGGGCCGCCTCGCCGTGCACGTTGACGTTGTTCACCGTGACCGCGTTGATCCCGACCGCGGCCAGCAATCGCCGGTACTCCCGCACCCGGGTCAGGTCCCGCGCCGCGCCGTCCCGCCAGAAGATCGAGCCGCCCGCGTAGCCCCGTTCCACCTGCCCCGACACCGGGTGCACCTCGACGTTGTCCCAGTGGTCGAGGGCCCGCAGGTGCAGCGCCGGCCGGTGCCGCTCGGGCGCCCGGTCGTCGTCGAAGGCCGCCGCCCCGAGCCGGACGGTGTGGAACAGCCCGTACAGCAGGCCCGCCGGGGTGTCGGCCAGCACCACGGTCACCCCGTCCGTGCGGGTCAGCAGGAACTCCTCGTCGGCGAGCCGCCCGTGCGCCGCGCCGTCCGCCGCGGGCGTCACCCCGAGTCGGGTCGCCTCCGCCGTCGCGTTCGCCAGCGGGCCGGCGTCGCGCAACGCGAGCACCAGGTCGACCTCGACGTCCCAGGTGGGGGAGCGCCACACCCGTCCGCCGTGTTCGAGGCAGGCCCGTACCACCTCGTCCAGGACCGTGTCGACCAGCAGACCGTCACCGTGCACGAGCACCCGGCGCGAGCCGAGGGGCCGGAACGCCGCCGGCGGCAGCCAGGCGGGGTGTGCGGTCCGCTCGGTGACCGGTACCGGCTGCCCGCCGTCCGTCGTGGTGCCGGCCTGGCCGGGAAGCCCGGCCGGCTCCGGGAAACCGCCGCTCACCGTTCCTCCCGCAGCACCGCGACCCCGCGTCCGAACAGCCGGTAGTCGTCCTCCCACACCCGCTCGGGCCACTGTTCCGGGTTGTAGTCCCCGCCGAACGGTATCTTCGCCGTGCTGGGCAGGCTCACGGGGTGAACTCCCTCCCGATCGCGTCGATCATCGGGCCGGCGACCCGCAGCAGGGCCAGCACGAACACCGCACCGAACAGGGCGGCCACCGCCTCCGAGGCGACCGCCGTGACCGTGCCGGCGGCGAGCAGCAGCAGGGCGCTGCCCAGCGGCACCTGCGGGGTCCGCAGCAGGAAGTAGAGCGCCAACCGGGCGACGTCCCGGGTCCGGAAGGCGAACAGCGAGGTGATCACCAGCGCGTTGACGCCGCCGAGCGTCACGACCACGGCCAGCACGATCAGCGGCACGGCCCACCAGTCCGGCACACCGGCGACCGCGAGGTGGGTCAGGTTCACCGCCTCGACGGTCAGCAGGAGCAGCACCGGGAGCCAGACCCGCAGCACCGGCACCAGATTCGTCCGGTAGCCGCGCCAGAACACCGCCGCCGGCCGCAGGTCGGTCAGGTCGAGCGGCTGGTGGCGCAGCGTCCACAGGCCGGCGGCGACGGCCGGCCCGACCGGCAGCGCGCAGAGGGCGTACAGCGGGAGGTTGCTGGCGTCCCGGTCGAGCAGCAGTAACGGCACCGCCCCGGGCAGCGTGGTGAGCACGAGCAGTGCCTCCACCACCAGCAGGGTGTAGACGCGGGCGGTGGCCCGCGACAGCGGCCCGCTGCCGAACTGCCGCCAGCTTCCGGCGGTGTCGCTCATCGCTCCGCCGTCCCCTCCACCGGCGAGGTTCCGGCCGGCGGGTCGAGCAGGTTGTCGGCGTCCCACCACGGCGGCGCCCGGTCCACCACCGGGGTCAACTCCACCAGGGTCACCTCGTGCCGGGCCAGGGTGAGGTCGACCTCGACCCGACCGGCGGCCACCGGCAGGGCGCGGTGGTCGTGGGCCGGCTCGGCCGCCTCCCGCAGCGCGTCGAGCTGCCGCGCGTCCGGGGACGCCGGGCAACCCAGCTGCGACCAGGCCGCGAAGACGTTGCCGGCCTCCTCACTCACCGCGGACCGCCGCAGGTAGACCGACGCCGTGTCGGGGGCGGTGACCGGGACGGACAGCGCCACGGTGTGCCGGTCCGGCACCGGTTCCCGCCCCGTGACGTCCACCGGGGCCCAGGCCAGCACGGCGACCCGGCCGGTGGCGTCCCGGGTGACCAGGTGGTCCGGGCCGCGCGCCAGGACCCGGTCGCCGAGCCGGGCCATGAACGCGTACAGGTGGTAGGTCGGTTTTCTGATCTGCCGGTGGGTGAGCAGGCCGAAGCCGCCGTGCAGCAGGGTGGTCGGGATGCCCAGCTCCTCGAACACGTCGCTGAAGGTCCAGTACGCGAACGAGTCGACCAGGTCGCCGCCGGCCGCCAGCACGGGCGCCAGGTAGGCGGCGTGGAAGGCGGTGTCGTGGATCGGGTTGTCCGGCCGGTAGGACGAGTTGAACTCGGTGATGTGCACCGGCAGGTCGGCCAGCGGGGTGCCGGCCAGCGCCGCGCGCGGCTGGGCGAACTGCTCCAGCAGCCGGTCCGCGGGCGCGAGGGTCTGCCGGGTGCCGAACGGAACGTGCCGGGCCGGACCGGAGGTGTACGCGTGCCGGCTGACGAAGTCGACCGGCACCCCGCGGTCGGCGACGAACTCGGCGAACGGCAGCAGCCAGTCCGGGCCACCGGGGGAGACGGCCGGGCCGCCGACCCGCAGCTCGGCGTCCACCTCCTTGACCGCGGTCGCGGTCACCTCGTACAGCCGGTGGTAGCCGGCCCGGTCGGCGCCGGCCCAGAAGATGTCGAGGTCGGGCTCGTTCCATACCTCGATCGGCCAGCCGCGTACCTCGTCGAGGCCGTACCGGTCGACCAGGTGCGTCATCGTGCCGCGGACCAGATCGGCCCACTCGGACCAGGACGCGGGCGGGGTGATGTTGCCCCGCCACCAGAACACGGTCTGCTCGCCGGACGCGAGCCCGGTGGGCATGAAGCCCAGCTCCACGAACGGTCGGATGCCCAGGTCGAGGTAGGCGTCCACCACCTGGTCCAGGTACGTGAACGAGTGCCGTACCCGGCGCGACCCCCGGTGCTCGTAGGGCTGGTGCACCCCGACGCCGTCGCTGAGCACCCCGTGACCACGGATGTGCCGGAACCCGATCTCCCGCTGGACCAGCGCCAGCGAGTCCTGGTAGTCCCGGCGCAGGGCCAGGTCGAACCGGCCGGTGCCGACGCAGAACCGCCACGCGTCGGACAACCGGCCGACCGGCTGATCGGGTACCTGGACGCGCATGGTCAGCCGTGGTCCTTCTTGTAGCGTTCGTACGCCTTGTTCACCAGGTCGACGTAGGCGTCCATGTTCTTGCCCTTCAACTCGGTGAGGTAGGCGTTCCACTCGCTGAGCGGCCGCTGGCCGAGGGCGAACTTCAGCGTCATCTGGTAGACGTAGTCCTTCAGCCCGGCCTCCCACAGCGTCGCCTTCTCGCGCTCCTCGTCGCTGAGCGGGGCGGGCGGCGGCACCACGAACTTCGCGTGTTCACGGCCGTTCATCACCTTCTGGAACTCCAGCTCCTCGGCGGAGAAGAACGACTGGACCAGTTCCAGCCGGCCGCCGTAGGCGAAGACGCCGTTGAAGAAGCCGAAGTCCTTCTGCAGGTGCTTGGTGCCCTTGGGGTTGAGGCCGAGGACGTTGACGTCGGGCGTGAGGGTCCGCTTGCCGGAGCCGTCCTTGGTGTACGTCGTGCCCTCGACGCCCCACTTGGCGAACTCCTGGCCGGTGTCGGAGTACCAGAGCCAGTCGATGAACTGCAGCATCGCCACGAAGTTCTTGCTCTCCCGGGCCTTGCTGGAGATCATGACGCCGTTCTCCAGCCGGCTCGCCGGGTTGACCGGACCGGCCGGCCCGATCGGGAAGTTGATTTTCCCGATCCGGGCGTTCGGCAGGGTCTTGGCCAGGTCCGGCCGGTAGTCGTTGACGATGCTCTGCGCGTTGGTGCTGATCACGAAGGACTTGCCGCTGGCGAGCTTCTGCCGGGCCTGGTCGTCGGTCTGGGTGAAGCTCTCCGGGTCCAGCAGTTTCTCGCTGACCAGCTTGTGGAGGTACTCCAGCACCTGCCGGTACTTCTCCGTCGCACCGGTGTAGGTGAACTTGCCCGCTGATTCGTCCCAGCTGGTGTGCTGGAAGTTCCAACCGGCGCCCTGCAGGCCGTACGAGAGGGAGAGCATGTTCAGCAGGTTGCCGGCCGGGTTGGGCTTGCTGAACCGGTCGGAGAACGGGAACGAGTCCGGGTGGGCCTGCTTCATCGTCTTGAGCATGGTGTAGACGTCGTCCCAGGTGTTCGGGGACGGGATCCTGAGCTGTTCCATGACGTCCGTGCGGACCGCCAGGGTGTAGTCCTGCCAGGGCTTCTCGTGCAGGCCGGGCAGCAGGTAGAACTTCCCGTCCTCCTGCCGCAGCAGGTCCATCTCAGGCTTCAGGTTCCACTTCTCGATCTTGTCCTTGAAGTGCGGCATCAGGTCGAGGTAGTCGCTGACCGGCAGGATCGCGCCGGAGGAGACGTACGCGTTCTCCTGCGGGTGGTACGTCTTCGGAATGATGGCCGGGGCGTCCCCGGCGCCGACCAGGACGCTGCGCTTCTGCTCGTAGTCGCTCAGCGGCACGGCGACCGGTTCCAGTTTCACGTTGGTCCGCTTGGCCAACTCCGACCAGAACAGCCACTCGGGCTTGAGCGGGTAGTTCGGGTGGTTGTTGTAGAGGATCGAGAAGGACAGCGGCGCGGCGGCCTTGAACTGGTCGCCGACGCCGTACTTGTCCATCGCGCCGTCACGGTTCTTCGACACGTCCTTGTCGCCACCGTCGTCACTGCAACCGGTCAGGGTGACGACGGCGGCGGCGCCGGTGGCGAGCAGCACCTGACGCCGGGATAGCTGGACCATGGGCTTTCCTTTCGAGGTGGCGGGGTTGGCTGCGCCCGGACGGTGGGCGGCGGCTATCCCTTGACCGCGCCGAGCATGACGCCCGAGACGAAGTAACGCTGGACGAAGGGATAGATCGCGAGGATGGGCAGGACGGTGAGCACGATCGTCACCGACTGCAGCGTGGCGGCGGACTGCACGATGTCGTTGCCGGCGTTGAGACCTCCGACGGTGGAGGTGGCGTCGGTCGCGCCCACGATGAGGTTGCGCAGGTAGACGGTGACCGGCCAGAGTTCCTGCCGGTCCAGGTAGAGGAAGGCGGTGAACCAGGAGTTCCAGAACGAGACGGCGTAGAACAGCACCATGGTGGCGATCATCGCCTTCGACAGCGGCAGCA
Organism: Micromonospora zhanjiangensis; assembly: GCF_042650605.1. Classification (NCBI taxonomy): domain Bacteria; kingdom Bacillati; phylum Actinomycetota; class Actinomycetes; order Micromonosporales; family Micromonosporaceae; genus Micromonospora; species Micromonospora zhanjiangensis. The sequence goes on from NZ_JBHSBN010000024.1 coordinate 91,276, forward strand.
CGATGCGCAGCAGCGTCCCGTACGTGTTGAGCCCGTCGACGGCGGCGGCCTCCTCCAACTCCACCGGCAGGCTCTCGAAGAAGGCCTTCATCACCAGCAGGTTGAACACGTTGATGGCGTTGGGCAGCGCGACGGCCCAGATGGTGTTCTTCATGCCCAGGCTGGTGACCAGGACGTAGTTGGGAATCAGGCCACCGGTGAAGAACATCGTGAACACGGCGACGCCGATCAGCGCGACCCGGCCCCGCAGGTGCCGCTTGGACAGCACGTACGCGTAACAGGTGGTCAGCACGAGCGAGATGGCCGTGGAGACCACCGTGTAGACGACGGTGTTGCGGTAGTTCGTCCAGAACATCGGATCGGCCATCACCGCCCGGTACGCGGTGAGGTTGAACCCGCGCGGGACGAGGTTGACCTTGCCCGCGATGATGTAGGCGTTCTCGCTGAACGACTGGGCCACGATGTTGACGAACGGGTACAACGTCACCACCACGACGCCGACCAGGACGATCGCGTTGACCACCTGGAAGACCCGGTAGCCCCGGGTGGTCCGCCGGCCGCGCGGGCCGGTGCCCGGCCGGTCCGCGGCGCCGGTGGCCGGCCCGGCCGTGGTCGTCGCGTCCGTGGTCACCACAGGCTCGTCCCCACCGTGCGCCGCGAGATCGCGTTCGCCGACAGGACCAGGGTGAGGCCGATGACGGACTCGAACAGGCCGATCGCCGCGCCGTAGCTGAGATTCCCGGAGACGATGCCGATCCGGTAGAGGTACGTGGATATCACGTCGGCAGTCGGATAGGTCAGCGGGTTGTACAGCAGCAGGATCTTCTCGAAGCCGACGGCCATGAAGGTGCCGATGTTGAGGATGAGCAGCGTCATCATCGTGGGCCGGATGCCCGGCAGCGTCACGTGCCAGGTCTGCCGCCAGCGGTTGGCGCCGTCGACCCGGGCCGCCTGGTAGAGGTCCTCGTCGATGGTGGTGAGCGCGGCGAGGTACAGGATCGTGCCCCAGCCGACCGTCTGCCACACCTCGGACGAGACGTAGATGGCGCGGAACCAGCCGGCCTGCTGGAGGAACTGCACCGGATCCCCGCCCATGGCGCGGACCACCTGGTTGACCGTCCCGTTCACGGACAGCAGCTGCATGACCATGGCGACCACGACCACGATGGACAGGAAGTGCGGCAGGTACGACACGGACTGCACGAACCGCTTGACCGAGCGGGTGCGGACCTCGTTGAGCAGCAGCGCGAGCACGATCGGCAGTGGGAAGCAGAACAGCAGGGTCAGCGCGCCGAGCACGACCGTGTTGGTGAAAACGTCCCAGAAGGTCGGATCGGCCAGGAACAGTCGCAGGTAGCGCAGGCCCACCCAGCTGTCACCGAAGATGCTGCCGCCGGGGCGGTAGCGCCGGAAGGCGATCACGTTCCCGGCCATCGGCAGGTAGCGGAAGATCAGGAAGAACAGCAGCGGCAGCACCGCGAGCGAGTAGAGCTGCCAGTCCCGGCGCAGCGCCTGCCGCCAGGTCCGTCGGCGGCGAGGGACGGGAGTTCGGCGGCCGGCGGGTCCGGCATCGACCGGCGGTGTACTTCGCATCCGAACCCCCTCGCTCCGACACGCATCGCGTCCTGCCGGAACCGGACCGGAGCAGCAGTGAACTGGTTCCGAAACTTTCGGTCAACTTCCGGACCTTTTTCGGAAACCTAGGGTCCCTGCCGATATGTGTCAAGGGTCGGCCCGCACCCGTTCGCATTGGTCCGTTTCATGGGTAAGCGCTTGCCATCGGGCACTCGTCGGCGGCGGCGGGCGCGGGCGCATCGATCCGACTCGCTGGACATGCGTGCTAGGGTCGCCGGAAACTTCCGCCGCGTCGACCCCGCGAGGACCCATGCCGGCCTTCGACCTGTCCATCGAACAGCTCCGCCGGTACGCGCCCGCCGTCGCCGAGCCGGCCGACTTCGACGAGTTCTGGCAGGCGACCCTGGTCGGGGCCGCCGGTCCGGTCCTGATCGACGTGCGGCCGGAGCCGACCGAACTGCGCCTGGTCGACACCTGGGACGTCACCTTCGCCGGCTTCGGCGGTGAACCCGTTCGGGCCTGGTACACCCGCCCGGCGGGTGTGGCCGGCACGCTGCCCGCAGTGGTGGAGTACGCCGGCTACGGCCGTGGCCGGGGCCTGCCCGGCGAGCGGTTGACCTGGCCGGTGGCCGGCTACGCGCACCTGCTGATGGACAACCGTGGACAGTCGGGCGAGTACGCCGTCGGGGACACGCCCGACCCGCACGGCGCACCCGGCGGGCCGGCGGTTGTCACCCGTGGCATCCTCGCCCCGGACGACTACTACTACCGCCGGCTGGTCACCGACGCCGTCCGGGCCGTCGAGGCGGCCCGAGCCCTGCCGGGGGTCGACCCGGCGCGGGTCGTGGCGGCCGGCAACAGTCAGGGCGGTGGCCTGGCCCTGGCGGTGGCCGGCCTGGTCAACGACCTCGCCGCGGTGCTGACCACCGCCCCGTTCCTCTGCCACGTCCAGCGCGCCCTCGACCTCACCGACGCGTCCCCGTACGGCGAGATCGTCCGGTACCTGGCGGTGCACCGGGAGGCGGAGGAGCCGGTCCGGCGCACGTTGTCGTACCTGGACGGGGTGACCTTCGCCCGGCGGGCGACCGCCCCGGCGCAGTTCGGGATCGGCCTGCGCGACACGGTCTGCCCGCCCAGCACCGCCTTCGCCGCCTACAACCAGTACGGCGCCGCGACCGAGGGACCGGCGACGCCCCTGCGGGAGGTGCACGTCTACCCGTTCAACGGCCACGAGGGCGGCGAGGCCGTGCACACCCGGCGCCAACTGCGCTGGCTGCGTACGGTGCTGGATCCCGCCTGACCGCGACGGGTCACCACCGTCCACCGCCGGCTCGACCGGGAATCCGTCCGGCCACCACGTCGACCAGGCCAGTGTCGCCGGGATGGTCCGCGGCCGCGATCTGTTAACGCAAACAGGCAAGGTCATTTCCGGGCCGTCGGCCGGATGCCGCGGCATCGGGTGACCGGTGCCGATGACCGGCGAGATCATCGCCGCAATGGGCGCGCTCCACCGCCCGGAACCACCGTCCCAAACATTGACACCCAACGTTGTTAGCGTTAACTTCAAGCCGAGCCGAACATTTCCACGATGTTTCCGCCGCTCGGCCCGAGCCGCGCGCGACGCCCTCGCCGACCGCGCCCGCAGCACCGCTTCGCGCCCCGCAGTCCCGGTCCGGTCGTCGGGTCGGGGTCTCGTCAGGTCCGTCCGGAAGGTTCCCGTCATGTCACCGCTGCCCCCGCGGCTCAGTCGCCGCCAACTGCTCGTCGCCTCCGGCGCCACCGGCATCGCCACGGCCACCGGTCTGCTCAGCGTGCGCAACGCGCTGGCCACCGTCGGTCCGCAGAGTTACACGTCGTCGTGGTCGTCGGTGGATCAGCATCCGGCGGCGGCGGAGTGGTTTCAGGACGCGAAGTTCGGCATCTACTACCACTGGGGTGTGTTCAGTGTTCCGGCGTTCGCGAACGAGTGGTATCCGCGGAACATGTACAACAACGGGTCGAGCGAGAACAACCATCACAAGAGCGTGTTCGGTGATCCGTCGGTGTGGCCGTATCACAACTTCATCAACGGGGCGCGGGACAAGG
>NZ_JBHSBN010000025.1:0-84794 GCF_042650605.1 Micromonospora zhanjiangensis
GTGATCAAGACCGTCGCCCGCGACGCCTACGGCTTCCGCAACCCCATCAATCAGCGACTACGCACCCGCTGCGCCACCACTCGACGAACCCGAGGACACCTCAACCCCCGCTAACTTCGCTGAGCCTCAATGTTGAGGCAGGGGTGCCGAGCTCTGCCGCGTTGCGGATCAGTGTTGTCGCATACTCACGGGTCTGCATGAGGCCAGGTAGAAGGGTGAGATTGTACGAGCAGATGCGCTCGGCGCGGCTCTCCAGCCAGGGGTAGTCGATGAAGGAGGCGTCGACCACGTCGCCGTAGTCCTCGTCCCAGCGGTCGGTACGCCACACCTCCTCCGCCAACCCCAGCAACCGAGCCCGTTCGGTGGCGTGGTGGAAGCCGTACAGGTCCAGCAGCGCGACCACGTCGCCCTTGCGGATCGGCCAGTCGCCACGTTCGTAGCGGCCGAGCGCGGACATGTCGCGGGCCAGATGCTCGGCGACGAGTTTCAAGGTCATCCCCCGCTCCTCGCGCAGCGCCCGCAACTGACTGCCGAGCCACTGCGCCCGCAGGGTGCGGATGAAGGGCTTGTGCGGCACGGTATCCACCACCTTCTCGAAGAATCTTGGAAAGGCCCGCGAAGGAACCATTGCTCCAGTTCAGACGCACTGGAAGCGTGGCCTTCGGGTGATGGTGATTACCGGCCCCCGGGAACCCCCGGTGCAAGCACGACAACCGCGGCTGTAGCCAACAGCCGAGAAGGTGTCGAGAGACGGCCTCGCGTATGGCAGACGCATATCGACTCTCGGCGGGTCTCAACTAGAGCGTCGAGATTCCCGCACAGGAATCCCGGCCCCGAACCGACTTACCGAAATACCTATCACAAACGACCGGTCCCCCGCGACCCCCCGAACACCAACGCGCCACCAGGAGGTGCAGATCAACTTGAAGAGAGCGTCTCCGTGGATGAGCCGGGTCCGGGTTCGGGACTACAAGAGCATCGCGGGGTGCGATGTGGCTGTGGGGCCGTTGACCTTGCTCGTCGGCCCGAACGGTGCCGGGAAGAGCAACTTCCTGGACGCGCTCGCCTTCGTCGCGGACGCCGTCACCACCACGCCGCACCAGGCGATCGAAACCCGGAAGAGGCTGTCGGAGATCCTGCGACGGGTGCCGGAGCCGGCACAGTCCTTCAGCGTCGTGCTCGACTTCGTCCGCGACCGGGGACGTGACGAGTCCGAGTGGGAGCGCTGGACGTACGGCTTCGAGATCGCGCCGGCGTCCGGCAGCAGTGCAGCGTTCGAGGTGCGCTGGGAAGAGTGCCGGATGACCCGAGGCCCGGAGAGGACTGCGGGCTTCCGGGTGGAGCGGGGAATCGTCGGACACCCGGACCGCTACCGGGGCGCTGCCGTCGAGCCGGGAAACCTGTTCGTGCCGACGATCGGCACGGTGAGCCCGCGACTGAGCCAGCTCACCGGGACCCTACGAGGGATGCGTTTCTACGACATCGATACCAGCACGCTGCGGCTTCCACAGCCATCGGTTGAGCGCGCTGTACTCGGCCGGCGCGGCGAGCACCTGGGCGATGTGCTGGGCGATCTGCTCACCACGTACCCGGAGGTCAAGGCCCGGGTGGATGACTACATGGCGGCCGTCGCTCCTGGGGTGACCGGCATCGAGCGGCAGACGGCCGGGCGGTATGTGACGGTCGAGATGCGGCAGCGTACGGAGGTCGGAGCGGAAGCGAGGTTCGGCCCGGATGCCGTGTCGGACGGGACCATCCGCGCGGCCGGTGTGCTCGCCGCACTGTTCCAGCCTCCGGTGCGCGATCGACACATCAACCTGGTCGGCATCGAGACGCCAGAAGCCGGGCTGCATCCGGCCGCCGCCGACGCTCTGTACGACGCGCTGACGGAAGCCGCCGAATCCGTCCAGGTGATCGCGACGACACAGAGCAACAGTTGGCTGGACCGGGACGACATCGACCCGGACAGCGTGCTGGCGTTCGCGAACAGCGCTGGTGCCACCATCATCGGACCGCTCGACGCGACCAGGCGACGGCTCATCCAGGATGGTCTCTACACCGTTGGCCGAACGACGTGACACCACTCATGCCGCGAGAAGGTCGGTAAGAGCCGAGAGGTGGGCAACCTTGTTCCGGTGCTGTCGGGCTTGGAGGACCAGGTTCGCCACCACGAGCGCGGGATCGATGTCGGGCACGTCGAGGCCGATGTGCTCGCGAATCCACGGCGCAACCTCACTCCAACGGTAGAAGGACGCGCCCTCCCGCGAGGGATTGACCGGGGGCGGGAAGCCTCCTGGCCCTCGCGCGCCAGTGGCATAGCGCCGAACGGACTCACGGCTTTGGCCGATCCGGTCGGAGATGTCGGCGAGCGTCAGCAAATCCTCATCCACCACGCGGACCGCGGTGAGTCCCGCCGATTCGATCGCCCGCACCGCTGACGCGATGGCATCGGCCAGGGTCGCGGCTTTTCGGTCGAACTGCGCTGTCGCAACTCCGTGGTCGACACCGAAGGCGGCGTCGTCACAGCCGGCCTCGAACAGTGCGTCAATCTCGTCGTCGGTCGGCGGATGGTCCAGGACAACGGTGAATACCTGAACCTTCACTGCTCAGCCCTCCCTTCGCTTGCCTAGTCCGGCAGCGAGCCGACCGGCGCGACGGGGTGGGTGTGGTTGCGAGTAAATCGGTCGATCTGCTTGGCATGGGTCGCCGGCACACGGGGCGTAGACCAGACCGACTGAGTCGCAGGGCAACGACGGCACCTTATCTCACCCCATCGATGCCCTTTGTGGACTTCGGTGACCACCAGGCCGCCAAGTTCCGCCCGGCGCAGGGCGGCTGCGATATCTTTGTTCTGGTGGCGTCCCGAACTGACCATGCTCTACTCCCGAGCGTCGAAACCGATTCACTCTTGATCATTGCGCCTCCATTAGTCGTCTTGCCAGTTGCCCTTTTGCAGTCTTGCCAGTTGCCCTTGTTGTATTGCTCAGTTGCTCACTTGTAATTTGAGGGCGTGTTTTCCAGTGTCCAGATCCGGGACACCACGACACTACACCAGTGTGGTGCACTAGTACACCACCGGCGGCAAAACGTCTCTCAACATCCCTGGTGCGGCTGTCACCGGCCCAGGAAGTCGAACTCACCCTCCTTGATACCGCCGACGAAGGCGTCCCACTCTTCGCGGGTGTAGACGATCACGGCGGCGTCGGGGGCCTTGCTGTGTCGGACGGCGACCCGACCGGACCCGTCCAGGATCGGCCCTGCCTCCACGCAGCTTCCGCCGTTGCTGTCGCTCTTGGTGCTGATGTGCCAGGCAACCGGGGACGAAATCTCGCTCATGACAACTCCTCCGCGATGGTCTCGATCAGCCGCGCCGACGCGCCTTCCTCCAGCGCGCTCTCCCAGAGCCGAGCGTACGCGCGGACGAAGCGCTCCGACTTGGGCGATTCGACGTAGAGGCGGCCCCCAAGGGACTCCACATAGGCCACCTCGGGGTAAGGGTCCGGAAGACGGAACAGCCAGAAGGTGCCGTCGAGTCCTTGGTGAAATCCGGTCGAGGCCGGCAGGACCCGGATCTGCACGTTGGGCCGGCGTTGGAGCCGGAGCAGGTGTTCGAGTTGCCCCCGGTGGGCAGCAGGACCACTGCCCTGACGACGGATCACCGCCTCGTCCAGGACCGTCGAGATCTTGATCGGGTGCTCCTTGCTCAGCACCTGTTGCCGTGACATCCGCAGCTCGATCCATCGTTGGATGGTCGACTCGGGCACGTCAGGCTCGGCAGCGTTGCGGATCACCGCCTCGGCGTACTCGCGAGTTTGGAGCAGTCCCGGCACGAGGGTGAGGTGGAAGCAGCTCACGCTCTCGGCTCGGCTTTCCAGCCAGGGGTAGTCGATGAAGGAGGCGTCAACCACGTCGCCGTAGTCCTCGTCCCACCGATCGGTGCGCCAGACCTCCTCCGCCAACGCCAGCAACCGAGCGCGTTCGGTGGCGTTGTGGAAGCCGTACAGATCCAGCAGCGCGACCACGTCGCCCTTGCGGATCGGCCAGTCCCCGCGTTCGTAACGGCCGAGCGCGGACATGTCCCGGGCCAGGTGCTCGGCGACGAGTTTCAACGTCATCCCCCGCTCCTCCCGCAGCGCCCGCAACTGACTGCCGAGCCACTGCGCCCGCAGGGTGCGGATGAAGGGCTTGTGCGGCACGGTATCCACCACCTTCTCGAAGAATCTTGGAAAGGCCCACGAAGGAACCATTGCTCCAGCCAGAACCCACTGGAAGCGTGGCCTCCGGGTGATGGTGATTACCGGCCCCCGGGGACGCCCGGTGCAAGCACGACAACCGCGGCTGTAGCCAACAGCCGAGAAGGTGTCGAGAGACGGCCTCGCGTATGGCAGACGCATACCGACTCTCGGCGGGTCTCAACTAGAGCGTCGAGATTCCCGCACAGGAATCCCGGCCCCGAACCGACTTACCGAAATACCTATCACGAATCACCGGTCCACCGCGACCCCCGAAACACAGACGTGTCACCAGGAGGTGCAAAAACGTGAACCGCGCTCCCCTCAACGAGCCCGACCCGCCCGACCACGGCGGCCCGTCCACGCAGGATCTGGACAACGCCGATCTCGTCCTGGCCAGTCACTCGCCCGTGGCCGTCGCCTGGCTGGCCTGCGCCTGCGGCGAGGACTACCCGTGTGACGAGGTCCGCTTCGCCCAGCTCGTGAAGGAGGGTTTGTGACCGGCCTGTCCCCCACCGACCTGACGGACTACGCCGACCAGCAGTTCGCCGAGGCACAACAGACCATCGACGCGCACACCACCTCCGCGTACACCGGTCTCTGCCTCGCCTGCGGACGGCCCGGCCCCTGCGAGACGCTGACCGCCGCGCGCGAGCAGGCCCGCGCCTACAGCCGGCCGGGCCTGCCGATCCAGGCCGCCGCGCCGCCGCCGCAGGCGCACGCCGTCACGTCGGCCGCCGGCGCGATGGAGGACATGCGGAAGGCGATGCTCGCCGCCATCGCCTCCGCCGACCGGACCACCGCCAACCTCAGCGGTGTGCCGGGTCTGCGCCGGTGGGTGGCGCCCTGGGAGCACGCGATCACCGCCGGCTGGGACGCGCTCGGCCACGTCCACGCCGGGCTCGGCCACGCCCGTCGGCTGCCCGACACCCCCGGCGGCAACGTCGGCGAACTGCTCGCCGAATTGCGCACCGCGCGCACCGACGCCGACCGCGCCGCCGCCCTGGCCGGCGCCGCGCGGCTGCGCCTCACCGTCGCCGAGGACCAGCTCCGCCGTACCGGAATGCCCGCCGGGCTGGTCGCGGCCCGCCGGTGGGCGGCGGCGATCAGGCGGCTCGACCTGCTCGCCGCCCGCCTGGCCGTCGCCGCCCGATCCCTCGACCGGTACGCGGACAACCTCACCGGCCTCCCGCCCAAGCCCCCGGCCGCGCTGCCGATCCGACGAGGCGGCCCGGTCCCGGACGTGACCGCCGCCGCGAAGCAGGCGGTCCACCTCGTCACGGCGGCCAGACACCGCACCCGGCCCGGCCTCCGGGCCACCGTCCGCCACTACCTACGACTGGAGAACCGCACGTGAACCAACCCCGCGCCGCCCTGCACGACCTCATCGGCGGCCAGGTCCGCCAACACGACCGACGGCTGCGCCGGTTCAGCGAACCGGACTGGCAACGCTACGCCGACCTGCTCTCCGGAGCGTTCCTGCTCGCCGTGCGCCGCCGCTTCCGGCCCGGCCAGGAACGGGCGCCGATCATCCGGTTCGTGGCCACCGTGCGGGAGCGGTTCGACCACACCGGCCACGACCTCGACCCGGTCATCGCCGAACGACTCGTCTGGGCCGCCCTCGGCGAAGGCAAGCCCGAACCGGCCACCTCGGCCGCGATGGCCGCACAAACCCTCCTCGTCCTCGGCCTGCTCGAAGACGAAGGCATGGCCGAAACCGAACTCGACGAATTCCTCGCCACCGCCGACACCCTGGCCCGGACCGCGCCCACCGGAGCCGAGGCGGCGCCGCCCGAGACCGACAGCCCGGTGGCCGACCAGGTCGCCGCCGACCCGGATGGCGATGGGGTGGCCGACGTGCCGGTGGCCGACGGTCCGGTGGCCGGCGTGCCGGTCCCTCGTGCCTCGGTGCCGCCGGTTGCCGCCGGCCCTGTGGCCGACATGTCCGACACGGACGGACGGGCCGGGCCGACGGACGGGTGAGTCAACTGCCGGCGGGCCGGCTCCCGTGGGGGCCGGTCCGCCGGCGCGCGGCGCACGCCGGTGGCCGGGCGGCGGCCGGACGGGTGGTTGTGCGGCGACAGACGGTAGGCGAGGATGATCGCCAATGGATGCCGTGCACACCGAGAAGCAGCTTGAGAACGCGATCGAGACCGCCCTGCTGGGCGCCGGTTGGCAGTCCGGGCCGGACAACTACCGCCCGGAGTTGGCGCTCGACACCGGCGAGCTGGTCACCTTCCTCGGCGCCACCCAGGCCAAGGTCTGGGAACGCCTGGTCGAACGGCACGGCGACCGAAACCGGGCCCAGGCCGAGTTCGGCAAGCTGCTGGCCGCCGAGATCGACGGGCGCGGCACCCTGGACGTGCTGCGGCACGGGGTGCGGGACCGGGGCACGCTGATCCGGCTCGCCTACTTCCGGCCCGGTCACACCCTCGCGGCCGGCGCGCTCGACCAGTACGACGCCAACCGGCTGACCGTCGCGCGGCAGCTCCAGCCGTTCGAGCGAGGCACCGGAGCGCCCGACCTGACGTTGTTCCTCAACGGCATCCCGGTCGCCACCGCCGAACTCAAGAACCCCGGCACCGGCAGCACCGTCGAGGACGCCAAGAAGCAGTACCGGCGCCGCGACCACCGGGAACGCTTCCTCGCCCGGCGTACCCTCGTGCACTTCGCGGTCGATCCGGACATGGTCTTCCTGACCACCCGGCTCGCCGGGGAGCAGACCCGGTTCCTGCCGTTCAACACCGGCTCGGCCGGCCCGGGACTGGACGGTGGCGCCGGGAACCCGCCGGCCGCCGGACCGGACCGGCACCGGACCGCCTACCTGTGGGAGCGGGTCTGGCAACGGGACAACTGGCTGGACCTGCTGCACCGCTTCCTGCACGTGGAGAAGCCCGCCGGCGCGAAGGGGCGGCGGGCCGCGGCCGGGCCGATGATCTTCCCGCGCTTTCACCAGTGGCACGCGGTGCGCGAGCTGACCGGGCACGCCGCCGCGCACGGCGCCGGCCACAACTACCTCGTCCAGCACTCGGCCGGGTCCGGCAAGTCGAACACCATCGGCTGGTTGGCGCACCGGCTGTCGTCGCTGCACTCGGCCGACAACGAGCTGGTCTTCGACAAGATCGTGGTGCTCACCGACCGGCTCGCCCTGGACCGGCAACTCCAGGACACCATCTACCAGTTCGACCACGTCGTCGGGGTCGTCAAGAAGATCGACCAGGACTCCGCCCAGCTCGCCGACGCGCTGACCGGGCAGACCGCCCGGATCATCATCACCACCGGGCAGAAGTTCCCCTTCATCCTGGAGAAGATCAGCCAGGCGGGCAAGGCCAAGGAAGTCGCCGGGCGGCGCTACGCGATCATCGTCGACGAGGCGCACTCCGGGCAGACCGGGGAGATCTCCAACAAGTTGAAGGAGGCGCTCGGGCAGCTCGGCAGCGAGGACGGCGACCTGCTCACCGCCGCCGCGCTGGCCCGCGGGCGGCACCCCAACCTGTCCTACTTCGCCTTCACCGCCACGCCGAAGCAGAAGACCATCGAACTGTTCGGCACCCCGCGCGGCGACGAGGTCCATCCGTTCCACATCTACTCGATGCGGCAGGCCATCGACGAGGGGTTCATCCTCGACGTGCTGCGCAACTACCTGATGTACCGGACGTACTGGCGGCTCAAGAACGCCGCCGCCGACGAGGCCGACCGGGAGGTCGACCCGCGCAAGGCCAAGGCGAAGCTGGTCCGGGCCGCCGAACTGCACCCCACCTCGCAGGAGCAGCGCGCCCGGATCATCGTCGACCACTTCCGCGAGCACACCGAGCACCGGCTCGACCACCGGGCCAAGGCGATGGTGGTCACCGGCTCCCGCGAGCACGCGGTCCGGCTCTACCACGCCATCCGGGCGTACGTGGCCAAGCGGGGCTTCACCGACTGCGGCACCCTGGTCGCGTTCTCGCAGACCGTCACCCTCGACGGGACCGACTTCACCGAGACCAAACTGAACGGCTTCGGCGAGAAGGAGCTGCCCGACCGGTTCGAGTACGTCGCCGCGGACGACCCGCACGCCGCCACCCGCAACCAGCCCGAATACCGGCTGCTGGTGGTCGCCGACAAATACCAGACCGGCTTCGACCAGCCGCTGCTCACCACCATGTACGTCGACAAGCAGTTGCGCGGCGTCGCGGCCGTGCAGACGTTGTCCCGGCTCAACCGGACCCACCCGCTCAAGGACCAGAGCGACATCTGCGTCCTCGACTTCGTCAACGACGCGCACGACATCCAGGAGTCCTTCCGGCCGTACTTCCGGGAGACGGTCACCCAGCCGACCGATCCCAACCTGCTCTACCAGTTGGAGCGGAACGTCAAGGAATTCCAACTGCTCGCCGACTCGGAGATCGTCGCCTTCGGCGAGGCGTTCGCCGCCGGCAATCAAGCCACCGCCACCCGCGCCCAACGGGAGAAGGCGCACGCCCAGCTTCAGCACCTCACCGACCCGGCCGTCGACCGGTTCGAAGCCCTCGCCGCCGAGGACCCGGAGGCCGCCGAGGAGTTCCGCGCCGCGCTCACCGACTACACCCGGGCGTACGGCTTCCTGTCCCAGGTGGTCGGCTACGAGGACCGGCAGTTGGAAGCCCTCTACTACTTCGCCCGCTACCTGTGGAACCGGCTGCCCCGACCGCGCGATCCGGGCGTCGACATCGGCGAGGTGGACCTGACCCACCTGCGGATCACCAAGCGGGGCGAGGCCGACGTCCGGCTCAGCGCCGAGGACGAGGCCGCACCGCTGCGCGGCCTGTCCGGCGAGGGACGCGGCGCGGCCGGCGAGGTGGAGGAGGTGCCGCTCGCCCAGGTCATCGCCGAACTCAACGAGCTGTACGGGCTCAACATGAGCACCGGCGACCAGATCCTGGCCGGCCAGTTGATCGTCGCGGTCGCCGAGGACCCGGAACTCAACCAGGCGGGCCGCGCCAACGAGCCGGAGAAGTACGGCCAGGTCTGCGACAAGAACCTCGACCGGATCGTCATCGAGAAGGCCGAACAGAACTCCGAGTTCATCCGCCGGTACTTCGACGACCGGGCGTTCCGGGAGGCGTTCACGGAGGTGGCGCGGCAGCAGTCGTACGCGATGATCCGCAGACCGCTGCGCCGCTCCGCCGAACGCCGCGCGACCGGCGGTGGGACGGGCGGGACGGGCCGGTCGTGACGGACGGTCTCGCCCGGGTCATCGCCGACCGGTACCGGTTGGAGCACCCGATCGGCCAGGGCGGCATGGGCGAGGTCTGGTCCGGCTACGACCTGCGGCTCGACCGGCGGATCGCGGTCAAGCTGATGAAACCGCCCAGCGGGCTGGCCGCCGTCGACCCGGACGCCGCCGACACCGCCCGCAAACGGTTCCTCCGGGAGGTACGCACCACCGCCGGGCTCAACCACGTCGGCATCCCGGCGGTGCACGACACCGGCGTCGACGACGTCTCCGGCGACCTCTACCTGGTGATGCAACTGCTGCGCGGCGCCGAACTGCACGACCTGATCGGCGAGGCCGACTACGACTCGGAGCCGCCGTCGGTCGCCTGGGCCGCCGCGATCGGTACCCAGATCGCCGCCGTCCTCACCGAGGTGCACCGGCTCTCGGTGGTGCACCGGGACATCAAGCCCCGCAACGTCTTCGTCACGCCGGGCGGCGTCGTGAAGGTGCTGGACTTCGGCATCGCGGCCCTGCTGGACGGCGGCGACGCGAGCCGACTGACCCGGGTCGGGATGACCGTCGGCACCCCGCCGTACATGTCGCCGGAGCAGGTGCTGGCCAGCCAGATCGGGCCACCGTCCGACCTGTACTCGCTCGGCTGCGTGCTGCACGAGATGCTCACCGGCCGGCCGCCGTTCGAGGAGACCACCGGCGTCTCGGTGCGGTACCAGCACATCAACTCCACTCCCCCGACGGTTCGGATGGCCCGGCCGGACGTACCCGGGGCGGTGGACGAGCTGATCCGGGCGTTGCTGCACAAGACGCCCGAGCGGCGGCCCACCAGCGACGAGGTCTACGACCTGCTGCTGCCGTACTCCCTGGGTCCCCCGCGGGACCGCGACGGCCGGCCGGGCGGCGGGCCACGGGACGACCTCGACCCGACCCGGCCGTTCCGCCGGCCGATGGCCGCGACCCCACGCGCCGCCCCGGCGTACGTCGTCCCGGCCGCGGCGCCCGACCTGCCGGCGCTGTCGGTCGACGAGGCCGAGGACGTGATGGACCGGGCGGCCGACCTCGCCGCGGAACGGCGGTTCACCCAGGCGGCCGACCTGCTCGGCGCGGCGATCGGCCGGACCGGCGCCGACGACGAACTCGCCGCGGAACTGCGACTCCGGCTCGGCCACGTCTTCCTGCTCGCCGGCGACTTTCGGCGTGCCGCCGCCGAGTTCGACGCCGCCGGATCCTGGTTCGGCGAACGGCACGGCAGCGACGACGAGACGGTGCTCGAATGCCGGTACTACGCGGCCACCTGCCGCGCCGCCGACGGCGAGGACAGTCGCGCGCTCACGGAATTCCGGATGTTCCTCGACGACTGGACCTCGATCGCCGACGAACGGGACGACCGCAGCATCGACGTACGCCGGCAGATCGGTGGTCTGCTCATCAGGCTCGGCCGGGCCGCTGAGGCTCGGGAGGAACTTGCCCGGCTGCACGCCGACGTCGTCCGCTGGGACGGCCCGGACAGCCTCCAGGCCCGCCGGATCGCCGCCATGCTGGAACGCGTCGAACGCTACGAACCCTGAGTCGGGCCTTTACCTTGACCTAGGCCGTCGCCCGCCCTCACTTGCCCGTCTCCCGCTCGCTCGGCCCCCGCCGCTTCCGCGCAGCCACCCGAAGCAGCGGCACCCCGCACGCCCGGCACGCCCGCACGCCCCGCACGCCCGCGCGCCCCGCGCGCCCCACCCGCGAAGCAGCAAAGTCCCCGACATTGCTGTTATCCGCCCACGCGAAGCAGCAATGTCGGGGATTTTGCTGTTATCCCGGCCAAGCGAAGCAGCAATGTCCCCGACATTGCTGCTTCCAGCCCTGCCGGGAGGGTGCGGCAGGCTTGGATGGCGTGCGAGGGACGGGGTCGGGGGTGAGGGGCGCGGGAGGACGGGGTCAGGAGCGGGAGCGGAGGGCGGCGCGGAGTTCGGCGACGAAGCCGTCGAAGTCCTCGCGCATCCGCTTGGCGGTCACGTGCAGGACAATCCAGTCCGAGCCGAGCAGCTTGTTCAGACGTCGACGATCACGGTGAAGTTGCTCCTCGGCCGCGTGCCAGACACCGTCGTACTCGACCGCCACCCGCAGTTCCGGCCAGGCCAGGTCCACCCGCGCCACGAAGGCGCCGGCACGCTCCACCACGAACTGGGCCACCGGACGGGGCAGGCCGGCCAGCACCAGACGTACCCGAAGTCGGGTCTCCTGCGGGGACTCGGCGGCCGGGTCCACCAGGTCGACCGCCCGCGACATCCGCCGGTGCCCGCGCCGCCCAGCGCGGTTCTCGGCGTACGCGCGGAGGGCCGGGACGGTGACCAGGCGGCGCTGGACCATCTGGTCGAGCAGGACGACCGCCTCCACCGGGTCGAGCCACTGGGCGAGGTCCCAGCAGGTGCGCGGCGGTGTGGTCAGCCGGATCCCACCGTGCGTTCGGATCTCGTCCGGTGGCACGTCCGCCAGGTGGATCCGCAGGCCGGCGACCGGGCCGAAACGCACGGCCCGCGGCGCCACCACCTCAACCGGATCGGTGTCCGCGAGGGAACCGACGCCGTAGAGGCTGGCCGCCGAGCTGCCGGCGATCGCCCCCTCGGGCGGCAACAGGTGGTCCGACGCCGCCAGACAGCGGTGGCGATGGCTGACCGGCAGCGTCGCGTCGGCGTAGATCCCCCGGAACAACGGACGCCACGCGGCGCTGCGCAACTCGGTGGGCGTCAGCAGCTCGGCCGCGATGACCTCGCGGGCCAGAAAGATCTTGCCGCGCAGCGGTGCCGGGCGGCGGGGTGTCTTCGGCATCGCGGCAGCCTGCCGCCCCACCTCGGGTCCCCACTGTCACCCACCCACCACTGTCGACAACCCGCCACCACCCCACCCACCCCACCCACCCCACCCACCGCGCCGGGATGAGACGACAATGTCGGGGACTTTGCTGCATCGCGGATGGGCGGAAGCAGCAATATCCCCGACATTGCTGCTTCCCCCGCGCGCCGTCCACGCGGGCGGAGGCCGGGTCCGCGGGGCGGGCCCGGCCTCCGGGGGTACCTCGACGGTCAGCCGGAGCAGCGGAGGGTGGGTACGGAGTTGGTGCCGGTCCAGGTGCCGAGGAAGCCGAAGCTGGCGCTGGTTCCCACCGGCACCGTGCCGTTGTGCTGGACGTTGCGGGCGGTGACCTCGGCCCCGAGGCTGGCGACGTTGGCGTTCCAGAACTGGGTGACCTTCTGACCGTTGGCAAACGACCAGCTCACCGTCCAGCCGCGCAACGGGAGCGAACCACTGGGGGTCACCTTCACCTCGGCCTGGAAGCCGCCCGGCCACTGCCCCGTGATCGCGTAGCTGGCGGTGCAGCCGGCGGCCGGCGGCAAAGTCGAGCTGGTCGGCCGCGTGGTCGGCGTCCCGGTCGGCAACCCGGTCGGGGTGCCGGTCGGCGGGTTGGCCAGGTAGACGGTCGCCTCCTTGGCGGTCTGCTTGATGCCGTTGGCGCCGTTGAAGATCCGCTGACCCCAGCTGGTCAACTGGCTAGGGTTGAAGTTGGTGACCATGTCGAGGTATTCGACGCCGCCGCCGTTGCCGCTCCACGACCAGCCGAGATAGCCGATCCCGTTGGCCTGGCTGTACGACATGATGGTGTCCTCGTCCACGTCACCGTCCGAGTGCCGGTCGCCGAACTCACCGACCACGATGGGCAGCCCGGCGGTACGGAACCGGCCGAGGTAGTCGGTGATCTCCGCGGCCGTGTCGAAGACGCCGTACATGTGGATCGAGAAGATGGTGTTGCGGTCGGCGTCGAACACCTTGGACGCGTTGTCGCGCATGGTGAACGTCCAGTCCTGACCCCAGTTCGGAGCGTCGACCATGAGCGTGTGGTGGAAGCCGGCGGCCCGGAGCCGCATGAGGGCGTCGATGGTGTCCGTCGTCCAGGTACCGTAGTTCTGGTTGCCGTACGGCTCGTTGCCGAGGTTGATGATGACGTAGCGTTCCTGGCCGTTGAGCACGTCCGCCAGGCTCAGCCAGTAGTCGACCGCCTTGCTGAGCGGAACCGCCGCGCTGTCCTCGCCGTACCCGGTGGTGTCGTGCACCTCCAGGACGCAGATCAGCCGGTTGGCCTTGCAGAGCGAGACGACGTTGGCGACGTCCGAGGGGGTGTTCCTGGTCCACCGGTCGCCACTGCTCAACACCACCCGTACGGTGTTGGCGCCGAGCGCCTTGATGTTGGCGAATGAACCGGTTTGGCTCGGGTACCAGGTGTGCGCGTGGCTGACCCCGCGCATCACGAACGGGTTGCCGTTGGCGTCGTAGAGCTTGCCGCCGCTGACGTAGAAGCCGGTCGCCGCGTGCGCCGGTTGCATCACCATCAACATCCCGGCGACCAGTGCGAACAGGGTCGTGACGGCGAGCGCTATCCGTGTCTTCATTGACCTACCTCAGGAAGTGCCCCATGGACGGGGTCGACACAATGACGGGAGGGCAGCCGCAGCCCGGCAGCTACCGCCCGGCTCCCTGGGCGTTGCGATCAGGGTAGGCGCATCGACGAAGGTGAGCAACCGGTTAAGTTCGTTCAGTGGCCGGTCGTCGGCCCCCGTCCAGTTGCCGCCCCGGACGGAGGTTGCCGCGCCGGAGCGTGGTTGCCGCTCCCGTTTCGGGGTATCCCGTCACCATCCGCGCCGACCGGGCGGTTGACCGCATCGAGGACGCCGGTCGGGCGATGACGACGACGGCCGGGCAGAACGCGGGAGGGGTCGAGAGATGGTGGCGGTGGGTTACACGCTGTTGGGCGAGCAGGCCGGCCCGAAGCAACTGGTGGACTACGCGATCCGGGCCGAGGACGCCGGCTTCGACCTGGCGGTGGCCTCCGACCACTACTACCCGTGGCTGGAGAGTCAGGGCCACTCGCCGTACACCTGGTCGGTGCTGGGCGCGGTGGCGCAGGCCACCTCGCGGATGTCGCTGATGTCGTTCGTGACCTGCCCGACCCGCCGCTACCACCCGGCGGTGGTGGCGCAGAAGGCCGCGACGGTGGGCCTGTTGTCCGACGGCCGGTTCACCCTCGGCCTCGGCGCCGGGGAGAACCTGAACGAGCACGTGGTCGGCGCCTGGCCGCACGTGCACCAGCGGCACGAGATGTTCGAGGAGGCGCTGCGGATCATCCGGCCGTTGCTGGACGGCGAGACGGTCACCTTCGCGGGCGACCACTTCGACGTGCCGGAGGCGTACCTGTGGGACCGGCCGGAGCAACCCGTCCCGATCGCCGTCGCGGCCTCCGGGCCGTCGTCGGCCGACCTGGCCGGCGAGTACGCGGACGCGGTGATCGCCACCGAGCCGGACCCGCACGTGCTCGACCTGTTCGACCGGGCCGGCGGCTCCGGCAAGCGCCGGTACGGGCAGGTGGCGATCTGCTACGGCCCGGACGAGGCCGAGTGCCGCAAGATCGCACACGACCAGTTCCGCTGGTTCGGGCTGGGCTGGAAGGTCAACGCCGACCTGCCCGGTCCGGAGTCGTTCGCGAGCGCCACCCAGTTCGTCCGCGAGGAGGACGTGGCGGCCAGCATCTCCTGCGGTCCGGACGTCGAGGCGCACGTGGCGGCGTTCAAGAAGTTCGTCGACGCCGGGTTCACCGACGTGGCGATCGTGCAGATCGGCGAGGACGGGCAGCCGCGGTTCCTGGACTGGGCCCGCGACGAGTTGCTTCCCCGGCTGCGGGAGCTGTGACGTCGAGGTGGGTGGGTCAACGTTGACCCGCCCACCTCGACGTCAACGCTTTTGTCAAGTTACCGCCAGCAGTCGACCGGCTACTGAGAATCATCGACACTGGAGCCCCCGAGCCGGAGGCTTCGATGACTCCTTCGCAACGGCGCGACCCGCTCGCCGACTTCGCCGCCGAGATCCGCCGCTGGCGTACGCTGCGCGGGTTGTCGATGAAACAGCTGGCCCGCCGGATGGGCTTCGACCCGTCGTACATCAGCCACATCGAGGGACGGCGTTACAGCCCCAGCCAGGAGTTCGCCTGGCGGGCCGAGATGGTCCTCGACTCGGGCCGGATGATCCTGCGCCGGTTCGCCGCGTACGAGGCGAGCCAGGCCGCCCGCCCGGAGGGCGACCCCGCCACCACCGTCCGCCGGCCGGTACGCCCGGCACCGCCCGAGATCCCCGGCGGGGTGCTGGTCGAGCGGGAGGTGGCCTGCCTGACCTACCGCGAGCACCGGTACCACTGCGACGTGCAGCGCACGATCTACAACGCCGGGTCGGAGCCGGTCAGCCGCTATCCGGTCCGGATCCATGTGGACCTGCGACCGGACGGGCGGGACGACTCCGACGGCTACTACCACGACCATCCACTGTCCTGGGACGAACTGTCCTTCTCGGCCAGCCTGGAGACCCCGCTCGGTCGGCCGATCGGCTGGCGGGTGCTGCGCGACCGGGACTCGTTCAAGAAGCTGATGCTGCTCTTCGACGGGCGCTCCGGCCCGCTGCCGCTCGCGCCCCGGCACCGGATGGAGCTGCGCTACTCGTACCAGGTCGGTGACGACAAGTGGGGTCCGTGGTTCCAGCGGAACATCCGGTTCCCGACCAGCCAGTTGCTGGTCCGGCTGGACTTCCCCGCGGCGGTCGCGCCGACGGTGTGGGGGGTGCAGTGCACGCACACCAACGACGTCGCGCTGCACACCCCGCCGCGGCGGATCGACCGCGGCGAACGGGTCACCTTCGAATGGGGCACCACCGACCCGACGCTGGCCACCGAGTACCGGTTGCACTGGCGGTTCGCCGACCGGGCGGCCTGAGCCGAGCCGGCACCGACCGGTCACGGGCGGGCGGTACGGAACGTCCACCGTTGACCGGTGCCCCGGTACTGGGCCACCGGAACCAGTAGGGCGTCCGGTGCCATCCGGCCCCGGTAGAGCCGGCCGTCGAGGTGGTCGATCTCGTGTCCCACCAACCGGGCGTCGGCCTCGGCGAAGGTGGTGACGAGTGGACGCCCGGCGAGGTCCTGGTGGCGCACCACGATGGTCACCGGCCGGACCACCATCCCGCGCACGTCGAAGAAGCTGAGGCAGCCCTCGTACTGCTCGTCGAGGTCCTCGGACTCCTCCGCCACGGTGGGGTTGACCAGGGTCAGGGTCCGGCCCGTCGCGGTGCGTACCAGTGCGGCGCGGCGGCCGACCCCGACCTGCGGGGCCGCGATGCCCATGCCCTTGGCGAACACGTGCAGGCCGGTGGCCCGGTCCGCGACGACGGCGAGCCGGTCGAGCAGCCGGCGGGCCGCGTCGGCCTCGCGGGGCAGGTCGAACTCGCGGGCCACCGCGTTGAGGATCGGAGCGCCGTCCTGGACGATCCCGATCGCCGCCATCCGCGCGCTGGGGGTGGGCGGCGTGGAGTTGTCGGCCCGGAACCGCGCCCGCCGCTGGGTCGGTACGCCGGTCGGGCGGGCCGGCGCGGCGCTGTCACCGGGCCGGCGGTCGATGTGCTCGTGCTTCACCGGGAACCTCCGAGGGGGCTGGAACGGTCGGTGACTGGTCTCGGCCGCGTTCACCCGTCAGCCGTCGACGCCGCGGGCAGGAGAGAATTGGGAGTGGACGGTGGGAATTCCCGGAATCGTGCGACGGATTCGGTGGGAGTTGCATTCCTACGCGATCAATAAATCGCCGGCGGATCGCGCGCCGGGCGAGCAGAGTGGCGCCGGGGAGGGGACCCTTGCAGGGTACTTCACCAGGTCAACAAAGGCAGTGGCCCCGATGCGGAATTTCGCATCGGGGCCACTCGCCCGTTGTCGCAATCGGCGCGGCGCGCCGGACGTCGGTTGTCGGTCAGGCGGTGGTGCAGGCGTTGCCGTTGAGCGTGAAGTTGGTTGGTTTGGCGCTGTTGCCGGTGTGGTTGGCTGGCGCCGTCCTGCGGCGCGGCGATGTGCCCGCCGTCGAAGGCTGCCCAGACCACCGGATAACCGGCCCGGCAGCCCGAGTAGGTGGTGACGATGTGGGTCAGGCTGCCCGTCCTCGGCTCGGCCGGGGTCTGCGGCACGCGACTCCCTTACCGGTATGCATTGATCGAGCTAAATGTCCATGCAAGGTAACCTGTTAGCGTTAACATGGCAAGACGTAGACGCCCTTCGGCGTCCCGGGACAGGTGGTCGTGCTCGTCACGCGGACCGACGAACACGACCACCGCGGGATGCCCGACCTCAGCCGGCCCCACCGTCGGTCGGGATCTGCGCGACATGGGTGATCACTTTGTCGATCATCCCGTACTCCCGGGCCTGCTCGGCGGTGAACCAGCGGTCCCGGTCCGAGTCCTGCTCGATCTGCTCGACCGTACGGCCGGTGTGCCGGGCCAGCAGTTCGTTGCCGGTCCGCTTGACGTGCAGCATGTTCTCCGCCTGGATGGCGATGTCCGCCGCGGTGCCGCCGAACCCGCCGGCGAGCTGGTGCATCATGATCCGGGCGTGCGGCAGCGCGTAGCGCTTGCCGGGGGCACCCGTGCAGAGCAGGAACTGCGCCATCGACCCGGCCAAGCCGATCGCGATCGTGGCCACGTCGCTGCGGACGTACTGCATCGTGTCGTAGATGGCCATGCCGGCGCTGATCGAGCCGCCGGGCGAGTTGATGTAGAGCATGATGTCGCGGTCCGGCTCGGCCGCGGCGAGCAGCAGGATCTGGCCGCAGATCACGTTCGCCGAGGCGTCGTCGACCTCGGAACCGAGGAAGACGATCCGCTCCTTGAGCAGCCGCTCGAAGACCCCGTCGTCGAACGACGTGCTGCCGCCGGCCGCCCGCATCCACACCTGGTGCTGTCTCATCGTCCTCGCCTCCACCCGGCCGGCCGGCGACGTGACAGGAGTCGCCTGGGGTACCGGCCCGTGAAGCGTGCCTCGCCGCGCGGTCGGGAAGCTTGGGTTTATGCCGTGCGGAAATTCGCTGTCAGCAGACGATCCGGTGCGCGCGTACCCCGGAACGCCAGGCCGACCCGGCGTCGGCGTACCGCGGAACGGAGACCGGTCCGGCACTGCGCGCCGGGCGGCCGGGAGACGCCGGGCCGGGAACCGGCCGGCGGGACCGACGCGGGCGGCGCGAGCCGGATCGCCGTGCCCGGCCGACCGGCGGCGAACCGCGGCGCCCGACGCATCGGCACCCGGGCCGGCACCGCCGGCTGCAGGCGGGCCACCTCCTCGCGGACCTCGTCCAGCAGGTCCACCAGGTGCAGCCCCAGCGCGCGGCAGATCGCGGCGAGCACCTCGGACGACGGTTCCTTACGACCGCGCTCCAACTCCGAGAGGTAGGGCACGGACATGTCCGCGGCACCGGCCACGTCCCGCAGGGTGCGTCCCTGCCGCTGCCTGATCCGTCGCAACACCGACCCGATCACCCGCCGCAGCAGCGGCGGCTGCGCCTGCCCCTCGAACCCCATGCCCCACCCTAACCGCATCCGAGGCCGATCCGCCGGGCCCGGCCCCGCCCGGCGGACCCGCCGACCACCGCCGAGCCCGGGACGGCGACCGCTCACCACGACGCGGTCAGTCGGTGAGGGTGAGGTCCAGCTCCGCCAGGACCGGGTAGTGGTCGGAGGCCCGGTCGGTGCCGGCGTCGCGGACCACCACGCAGCGGCGGGCCAGCCGGGCCGCCGCCGGGGTGGCCAGCAGGTAGTCCAGCCGCATGTCGGAGAACTCGACCCCGCCGTACGCGGTGGGCACGGTGGCCGGTGGTCCCGCGCCGACCAGCCGGAACAGGTCGACGTAACCGGCCCGGTGCAGCGCCGCCACCGCCCGGGTGTCCACCGTGACGCCATCGGACCGCAGGTGCCGACGCCGGTACGCGGGCGGCAGTCGACGGACCCGCTCGTCGTGCCCGGTCCACGGGTCCAGGGTGTTCAGGTCGCCGAGCAGCAGGCCCAGGCCGTCCATCCGGGAGGCCGCCGCCAGCCAGCCGGCCTCGCGCAGCCGGCGGCTCCCGGCGTACGGCTGCAGGTGGGTGCCGATCACGGTGAGCGGCCCGGCGTCCGTGGCCACCACGACTCGCTGCGCGGCGTGGTGGAACGGCCGGCGCACCGGCGCCACCCGCAGCACCCGGCCGGACGGCCGGACCAGCACCGCCACCGACTGGCCGAACCACGCCCGGGCCAGGTACGCCCGCATGCCCAGCGCGGCGGCGACCCGGGTCATCCGGCCGTCCCGGTGGAAGTCCCGCAACTCCTGCAGGGCCAGGACGTCCGGCCGATGGGCGGCGACCACCTCGACGACCCGGTCGAGCCGGGACGGGTCGGCCCCGTCCCGGCCACCGGTGCGGATGTTCCAGGTCATCACCCGCACCGGCGCGTCACCTCCCGTCGGGTCAGTTCGGCTCGGCGGCACCGACCGGCGCCGGCGCCGAGCCGGCCGGGCGACGGTCGACGCCGTCCGGGGCCGCCCCGGACGGCTGTGCCGGCCCGGCGTCGGCCGCCGGGACCTTCTCGGCCGCCGGAGCCTTCTCGGCCGTTGGAGCCTTCTCGTTCGGGCACAGGACGAAGTAGAGCGTGCCGATCCACAGCGTGCCGAGCAGGATCGCGCCCATGAAGTCGGTGGGGTGGTGCATGCCCCGGTACATCCGCGAGGTGGCCACCCCGACCGGCATGATCACGACGAGCGCCACGGTCAACCACCGCCACCACCGGTCGACCCGGCCCATCACCAGCACGCAGATCGCGGCGTAGAGGCAGATCGTCGCGGCGATGTGACCGGACGGGAAGGACGAGGTGGGCAGCTTCCCGTCCAGGTGCGTCACCTCGGGCCGGGGCCGGCCGACCACCGCGGCCGAGGCCAGGAACAGGCCCAGCTCGCCCATGATGGCCAGGACGATGAACAGCACCGGCTTCCACCGCCGCCAGGCGGCCAGGGCGAGCGGGCAGGCGACCAGTGAGACGATGGTGATGGCGTGCGTGTCACCGGCCTTGCTCCACCACCAGCTCACCTCGTCCCAGGTCGGCGTCCGCCGCGCCTCGAACCACTTCGGCACGGCCGTGTCCCACGCGTCGAGGAAGGTGCCGTCGGTGTGGAAGCTGACGTACCGGCCGAAGAGGTAGAGCGCGCCGAAGACCAGCACCCAGCCGACCACCAGCTCGGCGACCGTCAGCCACAGCCGCGGCAGCGGGCCCTGGTGGTCCGGGGCGAGGACGATCTCGTCGGCCGCCTCCGGTTCCAGGCCCTCGCGCAACGGCCGGACCCGCTCGCCCTGTTCCCGGCGCCACAGCCGGAACGCGTACGCGGTCACGCCGAGCCAGGCGAGGCCGAGCGCCCAACCGCCCAGCACGTCGGAGACGAAGTGCACGCCCAGCGCGATCCGGGTCAGCCCGATCGCCGCCACCAGGGCGGTCAGCAGGCCGATCACCGGCCGCCGCCACCGGCGGGGCAGCGCCGGCAGGAAGACCAGCAGCAGCGCGCCGTACATCACCAGGGAGTCCAGGGCGTGGCCGCTCGGGAAGCTGTTGCCCGGCGCGTGCGCCACCGGTACGTCGACCACCGGTCGCAGCCGCCCGACCAGCGCCTTCAACGTCGGGTCGAGGATCAACGCGCCGGCGTCGGTGACCAGCAGGTACACCGCGAGCCGGGGCTGCCGCCGGATGAGCAGGCCGAGCACGGCGACGACGACCAGCCAGATCATGATCGGCCGGCCACCGAGATCGGTGACCACCCGCAACGCGTCGACCAGCATCGGGCGCGGCGACACCAGACCGTTGAACCACTCAGCGGCCTCCCGGTCCGCGTGTTGCAGCGGCGCCCAGTGGAACCGGACCAGCATGAGCAGCACGCCGAAGACCACCCCGCCACCGGCGACGGCGCCCAGTCCGACCAGGCTCCGCCCGGTGAACCGTTCGACGGCCCGACCCGACACCTCTTTGTCCGTGGTCACCCGGGACCCTCCCTCCACGCCTTCTGGCGTGCCGGATTACCCGGTTGGGTGGATCGGTACACCGGGTCCGCGGCGAGTCGCCCGGGCCGCGGCGCCCGCACCGCCGGGCCGTTCAGAGGGCGGTCATCTCGCCGGTGTCGTACTCCGGGTCGCGCTGCGCCTCCGGCTCCCACAGGTCCGGCTGGGCCGGTTCCCGGACACCGATCCGCAGCCCCTCCAGCTGGGCCGCGAAGGCCAGCCCGCCGAACAGCGCTATGCCGGTCAGGTTGGCCCACAGCAGCAGGGCCATCACCCCGGTCAGCGCCCCGTACGTCTGGCCGAACGCGTCGCTGAACCGGACGTAGGCCGCCAGCAGCACGCTGGCCAGCCACCACAGCACGGTGCTGATGCCGGCGCCGAACAGCAGCCAGGACAGGCCCGGCTGCCGGCGCCGAGGGGCGTGCCGGAACAGCACCGCGACCGCGAACACGGTCAGGGCGAGGCTGGTCGGCCAGCGGACCACGTTCCAGATGTCCTTGGCCACCGGGCCCCAGGCGTAGTTGTGCTGCACCGCCGCGCCCATCGGGCCACCGGCGGCGAGCATCAGGAAGCCGAGCAGCGCGGGCAGGCCGGCGCAGACCGCGAGCACGGCGGCGCGCAGGTACTTCCAGTGCGCCGGCCGGTCGCGTTCCACCCCGTAGATGCGGTTGGCGCCCCGCTCGATCTGGGCCATGGTGCTGGTCAACGCGATCAGGCCGGTGATCAGACCGAGCACCAGGGCCAGGTCACCCGCGTCCTCGCCGTGTTCCCGGTTGCCCAGCAGCTCGGTGACCAGGTCGGCGCTGGCGCCGGGGGTGATCGCCACCACCGTCTCGGCCAGCACCTGGCCCCCCTTGCGGACGCCGAGGTCGGTGATCAATCCGGTCAGCGCGATCAGGAACGGCACCACGGCCAGGCAGAGCTGCAGCCCGAGGGCGCGGGCGTGGCTGAACCCGTCGCCGTACCGGAACCGGACGAAGGCGTCCCGCAGCAGGTGCCAACCGCCGTGCCGGCGCAGGGTTTGCCAGGCGTCGTCGGCGGACAACTCGTCGTCCGCCATCAGCCGGGTCTCGGGGACCGGCTGGGTGCTACTCACTCCGGGCTCCCTCCACAAGCTGCTCGCCGCGCTCGGCCGCCGCCTCGGCGTCCACCGACAGGTCCGGCTCCTCCGCCGGTCGGGGCACGCAGAGCCACAACGCCTTCGGCCGGATCTCGACGTGCAGCACCCGGCCCGGTTCGATCACGTCCCCGTCCAGCTCGCGGGGCTGCGCCCGGTTGCTGGTGATCTGCACCCGGCGGCCCCGGAACACCTCCATGCCGGGCACCCGCCGTCGGCGCCGCAGCACCGCCCAGCCGAGCGACGCCCAGTGCCCCAGCGTGCGGGGCGTCAGCACGGCCACGTCCAGCAGGCCGTCGTCCGGCTCGGCCTCGGCGAGCAGCGGTACGCCGCCCTGCAGCCGGCCGACGTTGGCGACCAACACCGAGCGGGCGCGCCGGCGTACCGGTGCCTGGCCGTCGATCCGGATGGAGACCCGCATCGGCCGGTCACGCAGGTGGCGCAGCGCGCCCATCACGTACGCGGGCCAGCCGATCCGCGCCTTCGTCGTCTCGGAGGTGGCGTCGAGCAGCTGCGCGTCGAAGCCCATCCCGGCCATCACGGTGAAGTACTGGTCACCGAAGGCGCCGACGTCGATCTGCCGGCGGCCCTGCTCGACGGCCACCTGGATGCCGGCGGTCAGGTCGGTGGACAGGCCGAGGTTGGCGGCCAGCAGGTTGCCGGTGCCGCTCGGCAGGACCGCCATCGGCACGTCGGTGCCGACCAGCGACGCGACGCAGGACAGGATGGTGCCGTCGCCGCCACAGACGAGCACCACCTGGGCGCCGGCCTCGATCGCCGCCTTGGTCTGGCCCCGACCGGGGTCCTCGACGGTCGTCTCGTACCACGACGGCTCCGGCCAGCCGGCCGCCGCCAGCGCCTCGGTGACGGTGCGGCGCAGCCCGTCCAGGTCGGTCTGCTTCGCCGGGTTGACGACGACGGCGGACCGCAGCGGGCCCCGGGGTGCGCTGGTATCGGCTCGACCGTTCACGGGCGTCAGTGTGCAGCACGATCGCGGTGACGGCGAGCCGACGCGAGGTGACGATCCGCGCACCGCCGGAAGGTTTGGAAACCGCAGGCACCGGCCCGGGAGCCCGGGCCCGCGGCGGGGGCCGGCGCGTCGCGCGTCGACCCCCGCGGACCTCAGGCCGCCGGGGGTAGTTCCTCGATCGTCCGGCGCAGGTCGTCGAGATCCACGCCGGCCCGGGCCAGGATCAGCGCGCCGAGGCCCTGACCCTCGCGGATCAGCCCGAGCAGGATGTGCTCCGGCCCGATGTGCCGGTGGTTGAGCCGCAACGCCTCGCGCAACGACAGTTCGAGGGCCTTCCGGGCCCGGCGGGACAACCGGCTCGACGGCAGCCGCCGGCCGTACCACAGGCGCCGGCCGGGTTGCGGCGGCGCCTCCAGCGCCCCCTCGCCGAACGTGCCCTCGACCGCGTCGCGCACCGCGTCCAGGTCGATGCCGATCGAGCGCAGCGCCTCGGCGTCGGCCGTGCCGAGGCCGCCCGGCCGGACGCCCACCTGCCGCTCGATCTCGGCCCGCACCCCGTCCGCGGTCAGTCCGGCGCCGCGCAGGATCTCCCCCGCCGCGCCGACCCGCTCGTCGAGCAGGGCGAGCAGCAGGTGCTCCGTACCGATGAAATCGTGCCGCAACCGGCGCCGCTCCGCCCGGGCGTCCATGACCACCTGCCGGGCCTGGCTGGTGAACCGTTCCAACATCACGACCCTCCCTGGGTACGCGCCGCCGGACGCCCGGCGTGCTTCTTGTGGACTGCCTGCCGACTGATTTCGAGGGCGTCGGCGATCTCCTGCCAGGACCAGCCCTGGCGGCGGGCGTTGTCGACCTGGACGGCCTCCAGCCGTTCCAGCAGGCGGCCCAGGGCCAGCACCGCCCGTAGCCCCACCCGGGGATCGGCGCTGCCGGCCGCCGCCGCGAGTTCCGTCGCGTGACTCATGCTGTCAATCTAGGTTGACAACCCGCCCCGTGTCAACCCAGGTTGACGGAGGGCTTCGGTCCGCCGCCACACCACGGGTTGCCGCGGCCCGTCGGGCCTGCGCGGCATACTGCGGTGATGCGATCAGAACCGGACACCGTCCACACCTTCGAGGCGGGCCGGACCCGGCTCATCACGGCGGGCGACAGCTGCGTCGGCAACCGGTACCCCGCCAACTTCGACGTCCTGCACGTCGACCCGGACCTCCCGTTCGTCGCGGTCGCCGACGGGATGGGCGGCGGCCGGGGCAGCACGGTGGCCGGCGAAACCGCGATGGCCACCGTGGTCGAGGCGGTGCGCACCGCCGGCCAGGGGGCGGGCCCGGCCGACCTGCGGGCCGCCGTTGCCACCGCCCAGGACCGGGTCGGCGCCGCCGGCCGGTCGCTCGGCGAACTGACCGGTTGCACGCTGACCGCGCTGCTCGCCGGGCCCACCGGCGCCGACGCCTGGATCGTCCAGATCGGCGACTCCCGGGCCTACCGACTGCGCGACGGCCTGCTGGAGCTGCTCACGGTGGACCACACGACGGCCTGGCTGGGCGCGGTGTACGGCTGGTACCCGGCCGACTCCCCCGAGGCGGCGGCGGCCCGCTACCAGTTGACCCGGTACGTCGGTCACGGCGGCCGGCCGGAACCGGACCTGCTGAACGTCTCGCTGCGGCCCGGCGACGTCTACTGCCTGTGCACCGACGGGGTCGCCGAGCAGGTCGACTACCAGCGGCTCCGGCAGCGGCTCGGCGGGCGTACCGGTCCGGTGGAACTCCTGCGCGGGCTGCTGGCCGACACCCTCGCCGCCGGCGGCCACGACAACGCCACGGCGGCGATCATGCGGGTGGAGCAACGACTGCCGGCGCACCAGCGGTAGGGACCCGATCGGGGCATTCCCGCGCAGAACCGGCAACCGGTGCCACCGGGCGGTTTAGCCTCGGTGCATGCGGCAGCACGGCACACCCGGCCGGCCGGACGCGCTCACCCTGGACACGCCGGACGTCCTGGCCCCGCCGGGCACCCTGCCGGAACCGGTGGCGCTGGACGCCCCGGCCCGGGAACCGGTCGTGGTCGGGGTGGACGGATCCGCGCTCAGCCTGGTCGCCGTCCGGCTCGCGGCCCGGGAGGCCGCCCGGCACCGCCGCGCGCTGCGGATCGTGCACTGTTTCAACTGGGAACCGGACCCGCGCGTGGACCCGACCACCGACCTGCGCCAGCCGGCCGAGGAGGTGATCGCACAGGCGGTCGCCACCGGCAGCGAGGAGGCCCCCCAGGTACCGGTCGCCGGCGCCATCGTCGAGGGCCCCGCGCTGACCACCCTGCTGCGCGAGTCGGGCGACGCGGCCCTGCTCGCCATCGGTGACGGCGGACTCCCCGAACGCGTCTGCGTACCGCTGGACGCCACCGCCCTGCAGATCGCCGCCCGGGCCGGCTGCAGCGTGCTGGTCGCCCGGGAGCACACCCGGCCGACCGGGCAGATCCTGGTCGGGGTCGACGGGTCGGAGACCTGCCAGGCGGCGCTCGAACTCGCCTTCGACACCGCCGCCTGGCGGGACGCCGAGCTGGTGGTGGTCCAGGCCTGGGATCCGGACGCGCGACCGCCGGGCGGCGAGGCGCACCTAGCGGCCCGGTTCGACGCCGCGCTCGAACCGATGCGGCGCCGGTACCCGACCGTACGGGTCACCCCGCGGGTGCTGCCCGGCGAACCGAAGGACGTTCTGGTCGAGCAGTCCCGGACCGCCGAGCTGGCGGTGGCCAGCGCACGCGGCGAGCAACCCTGGCGGGGAATGCTCGGCGCGGTCAGCCAGGCGCTGCTCTACCACTCGCCGGCCCCGGTACTGATCGTCCGTGGTCCGCACGAGGTGTACGTACAGGAATAGGGCCGGTCCGGTCGGGACCAACGGCCCTGAGCGGTTCCCCGGTCGCTGGGGCAGGCTGGACCACGGACCCGCAGCCGTGGTCCGGACGAACCGCGACCGGCCCCCGACACCCGAGAGGCTCTCCCTGATGGACACCGCCGTGGAAACAACCGGGACGCTCGCCGAGGACGACCTGCGCCGCCTCGACGCCTACTGGCGGGCGGCGAACTACCTCACCGTCGGACAGATCTACCTGCTGGACAACCCGCTGTTGCGCGAGCCGCTGCGGCCCGAACACGTCAAGCCCCGGCTGCTCGGCCACTGGGGCACCAGCCCGGGGCTGAACCTGCTCTACGCGCACCTGGACCGGGCGATCGTCGGCCGGGACCTCGACGCGATCTTCGTGACCGGCCCCGGACACGGCGGCCCGGCGATCGTGGCGAACACCTGGCTGGAGGGCACCTACAGCGAGCTCTACCCCTCGGTGGGGCAGGACGAGGCGGGGATGGCCCGGCTGTTCCGGCAGTTCTCCTTCCCCGGCGGCATTCCCAGCCACGTGGCCCCCGAGGTGCCCGGCTCCATCCACGAGGGCGGCGAACTCGGGTACTCGCTGATGCACGCGTACGGTGCCGCGTTCGACAACCCCGACCTGCTGGTGGCCTGCGTGATCGGCGACGGCGAGGCGGAGACCGGGCCGCTGGCCGCGAGCTGGCTGTCCAACGTGTTCCTCAACCCGGCCCGGGACGGGGCGGTGCTGCCCATCCTGCACCTCAACGGCTACAAGATCGCCAACCCGACCGTGCTGGACCGCCTCCCGATCGACGACCTGCGCGCGATGATGCACGGGTACGGCTACCAGCCGCACGTGGTCGACCTGGTCGACCCGGAGGACCCGACCCGCGGGATCGACCCGGACCGGGCGCACCGGATCCTGGCCGGCACGCTGGACACGGCCCTCGACGAGATCGCCGACATCCAACGGCGGGCCCGCGGCGGCGGGGAGGTCACCCGACCCCGCTGGCCGATGATCGTCCTGCGCAGCGTCAAGGGCTGGACCGGCCCGCACGAGGTGGACGGCGAGCCGGTCGAGGGCACCTTCCACGCCCACCAGGTACCGATCGCCGAGGTCCGGGACAATCCGGAGCACCTGGCCGCGCTGGACCGGTGGCTGCGCAGCTACCGCCCGGAGGAACTCTTCGACGCCACCGGCGCCCCGCAGCCGCTGATCGCCGGGCTGCCGCCGGCCGGCGACCGGCGGATGAGCGCCAACCAGCACGCCAACGGCGGCACCGTCCTGCGCGACCTGGTGCTGCCCGACTTCCGGGAGTACGGGGTCGCGGTGCACGAGCCCGGTCGTACGGTGGTCGGGCCGACCGCGCCGACCGGGGAATGGCTGCGCGACGTGATCGCGGCCAACCCGGACCGGTTCCGGCTGTTCGGGCCGGACGAGGTGGCCTCCAACCGGCTCGGCGCGGCGTTCGAGGTCACCGACCGGGCGTTCGTCGGACAGCTCCGGCCCGGCGACGACAACCTCTCCCCCGATGGTCGGGTGATGGAGGTGCTCTCCGAACACCTCTGCCAGGGCTGGTTGGAGGGCTACCTGCTGACCGGCCGGCACGGCGTCTTCACCAGCTACGAGGCGTTCATCCACATCGTCGACTCGATGGTCAACCAGCACGCCAAGTGGCTCAAGACGACCCGGCAGATTCCGTGGCGCCGGCCGGTCGCCTCGCTGAACTACCTGCTGTCCAGTCACGTCTGGCGGCAGGACCACAACGGCTTCTCGCACCAGGATCCCGGCTTCATCGACCACGTCATGAACAAGAAGGCCGAGGTGGTCCGGGTCTACCTGCCGCCGGACGCCAACACCCTGCTGTCCACGATGGACCACTGCCTGCGCAGCCGGCACTACATCAACGTCGTCGTGGCCGGCAAGCAGCCCGCCCCGAACTGGCTGTCGATGCCGGACGCGATCATGCACTGCCGGCGCGGGGTCGGCATCTGGGACTGGGCGAGCACCGACGCCGGCGAGGAGCCGGACGTGGTGCTGGCCTGCGCCGGCGACGTACCGACCCTGGAGACGCTGGCCGCCGCCGACCTGCTGCGCCGGCGCCTGCCCGACCTCAAGGTCCGGGTGGTCAACGTGGTGGACCTGATGCGGCTGCAACCGGAGAGCGAACACCCGCACGGGCTGCCCGACGTCGAGTTCGACAGCATCTTCACCCGGGACAAGCCGGTGATCTTCGCCTACCACGGCTACCCGTGGCTGATCCACCGACTGACCTACCGCCGACGCAACCACGAGAACCTGCACGTGCGCGGCTACAAGGAGGAGGGCACCACCACCACGCCGTTCGACATGGTGATGCTCAACGACCTGGACCGGTTCCACCTGGTCATCGACGTGATCGAGCGGGTGCCCGGACTGTCCGTACGGGCCGCGCACCTGCGGCAGGAGATGTTCGACGCCCGGCAGGCGTGCCGGGACCACACCCGGCGCCACGGCGAGGACTCGCCGCTGGTCACCGAGTGGAAGTGGGCGGGCGCGCAGGGCGCCACGCCGAGCTGACGGAACCAACCGGGCGGGAAGGCCCCGCCCGGACCACCGGGAGGGAGGCCGCGATGACCGCCGGACCGATCGTGGTCGGCTACGACGGGTCCGCCGACGCGCGGGCCGCCACGGCGTGGGCGCTCGACGAGGCGGAACGCTCCGGCGTGCCGGTCGTGCTGGCGTACGCCTTCGAGTGGGTCGCCGTGCGCGGCTGGATCGGCCCCGGCATCGGGCCCGGATCGTGGCCGGACCAGGAGGCCCGCGAGCAGATCGAGGCGATGCTGCGCGAGGCGGTCACCGCCGCCGAACAGCGGCACCCCGGGGTGGCCGTACGCCCGGAGGTGCTGGACGGTCCGACGGCGCTGCTGCTGCGCGAGCGGTCGGCGTCGGCGTCGCTGCTGGTGCTGGGCAGCCGCGGGCACGGCGGGTTCGCCGGCCTGCTCGCCGGGTCGACGGCGGTCACGGTCAGCGCGCACGCGCACTGCCCGGTGGTCGTGGTACGCGGCGAGCCGCACCCGCCGACCGCGCCGATCGTGGCCGGCTGGGACGGTTCGGACCGCGCCGACCTGGCGCTGGACTTCGCCTTCGCCCGCGCCGCGGCCCGACGGGCGCCGCTGCGGGTGGTCCGGGCCTGGTCGCCCCCGCCCGCGTTGCGCCGGCCGGCCGGGACGCCGCCCGACGAGGGCGGCCTGGACGAGGTCAGCGCCACCGAGCAGGCCGAACTGGACGAGGCGCTGGACCGGTGGCGGGACCGCTACCCGGGGGTGGAGGCATGCGCCGAGGTGGTCGACCGCAGCCCGGCCGAGGCGCTGATCGAGACCGGCCGACAGGCCCAACTCGTGGTGGTCGGCAGCCGGGGCCGCGGCGGCTTCGAGGGGATGCTGCTCGGTTCGGTCAGCCAGCAACTGCTGCAGCACAGCGCCTGCCCGGTGGCGGTGGTCCGGGAACTACCCGTCGGGACCGCCGGCTGACGACCGCGCCGTTCCCGACGGTGCGGCGGGCCCGGGCGGGGTGGGCGCGGCGGCGCCGGTGGTCGGCGGCCGGACCTGGGCGCGCGGGCCGATGGCCGTGGCGCCGGCCGGGACGTCGTCCAGCACCGTCGCACCGGCGCCGATCCGGGCGTGCGGGCCGACCACGATCGGGCCGAGCAGCACCGCACCGGCCCCGATGGTCACCCCGTCGCCGATCACCGGCGCGCCGGTGTCGTCCCGCCTCCCGATGGTGACGAACTGGTAGAGGCTGACGCCCGCGCCGATCCGGGCGCTGCCGTGCACCATCAGTCCGTACGGGTGGAACAGCCGCAGCCCCGGCCCGCAGGACACCTCGCGGGCCAGGTCGCTGTTGGTGCCGAACCGGACCACCAGGAGGTTGAGCACCTTGTACGGGACGGCGCAGAGCCGCCGCAGCGGGGTGTGCCGCGCCGCGGTCCACTGGCCGAACCGGAACACCGTGAGGACGAGCCGGGTCAGCGGGTCCCGGTTCCGCCGGAAGTCCTGACGCAGGGTGTCGAACATGCAGCGGACAGTAGCGTCAATGGCTCGTTACGGCGGTGCCGCCGCCGGTCGGAAACCCGACAGGCGGCGACTCAGAGTTCGGCCGTGCTGACCCGGGTCGGTTCGAGCACCCGGTGCAGGAACTCCCGGGTCCGCTCCTCGCGCGGAGAGCCGAGGACGTCGGCCGGCGGCCCGGACTCCACCACCACCCCGCCGTCCATGAACACCACCCGGGAGGCGACCTCCCGGGCGAAGCTCATCTCGTGCGTGACCACCAGCATGGTCATCCCGTCGGCCACCAGCGACCGCATCACGGCCAGCACCTCGCCGACCAGTTCCGGGTCCAGCGCGCTGGTCGGCTCGTCGAAGAGCATCAGTTCCGGATTCATCGACAGTGACCGGGCGATGGCGACCCGCTGCTGCTGTCCGCCGGACAGTTGGGCCGGGTACGCGCCCGCCTTGTCGGCCAGGCCGACCCGGTCCAGGTTCTCCGCCGCGACCCGGTCCGCCTCGGCCCGGCCGCGACGCAGCACCCGACGCTGGGCGATGGTCAGGTTCTCCCGCACGGTGAGGTGCCCGAACAGGTTGAACTGCTGGAACACCATGCCGATCCGCCGCCGGACGGCGTCGATGTCGCAGTCCGGGTCGGTCACCTCGACGCCGGAGACCCGGATGGTGCCGGCGGACGGCTGCTCCAGCAGGTTGACGCAGCGCAGCAGGGTGGACTTGCCCGACCCGGACGGCCCGATCACGCAGAGCACCTCGCCCGGTTCGACCGACAGGTCGATGCCGCGCAACACCTCCAGGTCGCCGAAGGACTTGCGCAGACCGTGGATCTCGATGGCGGACACCCGCCTCACCTCCCCTTCGCGGCCCGGCGTTCCAGCCACCGGACCACCTGCGACAGCGGCAGGGTCACCGCCAGGTAGAGCAGTCCGGCGACCACCAGCGGGGTGGGGTTCACCCGGGTGTTCAACGCGTCCCCGGCGTACTTGGTCAGCTCGATGGTGCCGGCGGTCACGCCCAGCACGTACGCCAGCGAGGTGTCCTTGGTGAGCAGGATGATCTCGTTGGTCAGCGGCGGGATGACGATCCGGAACGCCTGCGGCAGGATGATCGACACCATCGCCCGGGTGTGCGACATGCCCAACGTGCGGGCCGCCTCCAACTGTCCCCCGGGGACCGCCTGGATGCCGGCCCGGATGGTCTCCGCCATGTAGGCCGCGGCGGTCGCGCCGAGGCCGAGGGTGACCGAGCCGTACAGGCCGCCGGGGATTTCCCGGTCCGGGAACGCCAGCGGAACGCCGTAGCCGACCATGAACAGCACCAGCAGCGCCGGCAGGCCGCGGAACAGCTCGATGTAGGCGGTCGCCAACCACCGGTACGGCAGCACCGACGACAGCCGCATCAGCGCCAGCACCAGGCCGAACAGCAGGCCGAACACGAAGGCGAGCAGCGTGTAGACGATGGTGTTGCGCAGCGCCACGGTGACCACGTCGGGGAACATCCCGCGGGCCACGTCGACCCGGAGGAAGGCGTCAGCCAGCCGTCCCCAGTCGGCGGCCGCGGCGACCCCGACGACGACCAGCGCGAACACGGCGTAGCCGGCGCCCCGGCCGAGCCGCTGCCGCTGCCGCCGGCCCAGCCGGCGGCGGGCGGCCGGCCGGGCCGGGGCGACCGGTGTGTCGGTCACTTGGCGGCCGGCTTCGCGCCGATCCACTTCTCGTACAGAGTGTCGTACGTGCCGTCCGACCTGGCCGCGGCGAGCGCCTCGTTGAGGGCCTTGAGCAGTTCGGGGTTGCCGCCCTTCTTGACCGCGAAGCCGTACTGCTCACCGGTGTCGAAGCCGCCCGCGACGACGACCTTGCCGGGGTTGGCCTTGACGTACTCGTTCCACACCGGCAGGTCACCCACGGCGCCCTCGATCTGCCCGGTGGCCAGCGCCTGCTGCGCGGAGCCGAGATCCTTGTACGCCACCACCTCGATCTTCAGGTTCTGCTGCTTAACCTGGGCCTTGACGTACTCCTCACCGGTGGTGGCGGCCTGTACGCCGAGTCGCTTGCCGGCGAAGTCGGCCAGACTCTTGTACGGCTTGCCGGCCGGCACGGCCAGCGCCTGGGTCGCGTCGAAGTACGGCTCGGAGAAGTCCAGCACCTGCTTGCGGGCGTCGGTGATGGTCATGCCGGCGGCGGCCACGTCGCACTTGCCGGAGTTGAGGTCGGTGCCGGACCTGATGCCCTCGAACGGGGTGTCGACGATGTCCTGCGGCACGCCGAGCTTCTTGGCCGCCAGGTCGATCAGGTCGACGTCGAACCCGACCACCTTGCCGGCCGCGTCCTTCGCCTGGAACGGCGAGTACGGCAGGTGGGTGCAGGTGGTCAGCTTGCCGGCGTGCACCAGCTTCACCCCGGAGTCGGTGGTCGAGCCGGTGTCCTTCTTCGCACAGCCGGTGACGGCCAGCAGGGCGATCGCCACGACGGCGGCACCGCGCCGGGCACCTCGTAGCCTCTTCATCCGTTTTTCCTCCCCATGGGCGAAACCGCTGGTGACGCCGGGAGGCGCCGCCGAACGCGGACAGGTTACGCCAGGCGGCGCCGACCGGTCACCGGGGTGTTGATCGTCACAGACGGTCACCACCCATCCGACGGCCCGGCCAGGCCGGACCGGTACGCCAGCACCACCAGTTGTGCCCGGTCCCGCGCGCCGAGCTTCGCCATCGCCCGGTTGACGTGCGTCTTCGCCGTCGCCGGGCTCATCGTCAGCCGGGCGCCGATCTCCTGGTTCGACAGGCCCGCGGCGACCAGCCCGACGACCTGGCGTTCCCGGGCGGTCAACTCGGCCAGCCGGTGCGCCGGGACGGGTTCGTCGCCGGGCCGGCCGACGAAGGCGGCGATCAGCCGACGGGTCACCGGCGGCGCCAGCAGGGCGTCCCCCGCGGCGATGACCCGCACGGCCTGCCGCAGCGCGTCCGGCTCGACGTCCTTGAGCAGGAAACCGCTGGCTCCCGCGCGCAGCGCGGCGAAGACGTACTCGTCCAGGTCGTAGGTGGTGAGCACCAGTACCCGAACGCCGGGCAGCCGGTCCTCGGCGAGGATCCGGCGGGTGGCGGTCAGCCCGTCGGTGCCCGGCATCCGGACGTCCATCAGCACCACGTCCGGCCGGTGCGCCCAGGCCAGCCGCACCGCCTCGGCACCGTCGGCCGCCTCGCCGACCACCTCGATGTCGGGCGCGCGTTCCAGCAGCGCGCGGAAGCCGGCCCGGACCAGGTTCTGGTCGTCGGCCAGCAGCACCCGAATCATGTCTGCACCTCCCCGCTCGGCAGCCAGGCCCGGACCAGGAAGCCGGGTCCACCGTCGTCGGCCGGCCCGGCGGTCAACCAGCCGCCCAGGCTCGCGGCCCGCTCCGCCATCCCGCGCAGGCCGTGGCCACCGGCACCGCCGGACAACGCGGGACCGTCCCGGCCCGGACCGGGTCCGTCGGTGCCGGCAGCACCGCCCGCCGCCGCCGGGCCGTCGTCGCGGATCTCCAGGGCCAGCCCGTCGGCCCGGTAGTCCAACCGGACGTCCACCCGGCCCGCCCGGGCGTGCCGGTGGGCGTTGGCCAGCGACTCCTGGACGATCCGGTACGCCGAGGTCTCCACCAGCCGGGGCAGCGGGCGCCGGCTGCCGGCGTACCGGACCTCGACCGTCGGGCCGGTCGGCCCGTACGCGGTGGTCAGCCGGCCGAGCCGGTCCAGGCCCGGCAGCGGCGGCGGCACGTCGGCCGGCGCGGACCCGGCCGGTGGCTGGTCCGGCGCGGACCCGGCCGGGCCGCGGAGCACGCCGACGGCCGCGCGCAGTTCCGCCGTCGCCTCGCGACAGGCGGTCCGCACCGCCCGCAGCGCCCGCCGGGACCGCTCCGGCGCCTCGTCCAGATAGTCGGCCGCCACCCCGGCCTGCACGGTGATCACACCGAGCGTGTGCGCGGTGACGTCGTGCAGCTCGCGGGCCATGCGTACGCGTTCGTCGGCGACCCGGCGCTCGGCGGCGCGTTCGCGTTCCGCGGCGAGCAGCGCCAGCCGGACCTCGACCTCGTCCCGCCAGGCCCGGCGGCTGCGGACCGCGTCGCCGAGCAGCAGCGCCGACACGAACACCACCGTCGAACCGTCCAGCACCGCCTCGAACAGGTGCGTCCCGGAGATCGTCGTGCGCCCCAGGGCGTCGGCCACGATCAGCGCGCCCGCGACCATCAGCGCCGCCAGCCGGCGCGGCGCGACGGCCGCCGAGTACAGCGCGATCCAGACCGGCACCGCCGGCTCACCGCCGGGATAGTCCAGGACGTGGTACGCCAGCCAGCCCACCACCACCGCCGCCATCGTCACCGCCGGCCAGCGGCGATGCGGCAGCAGCGCCACCGACATGGCCAGCCCGATCCCGTACGCCGTCGCGTCCGGCGGCCGTTCCCCGGCGTCCACCGTGCCGGTGCGGATGCGGTAGCCGGTGGCCAGCGCGGCGAGCAGGCACAGTCCAATGTCGACGGCCCAGGGCGGGATCCGCCCCGCCGGCCGACGCGTCCGCCCGATGCGGTCGACGGTGACGGCCATGGCACCGAGTGTAGGAAGTCGACGTGTGGTACCCGCGGGCCGACCCGCGGCGGTGCACGGCGGCGCCGCTGCTGGAGGTGGACCCGGTCGCGGCCCGGTCAGACCGGGGGCAGGCCGAGTGCCTCGTCGACCCGGCCGAGGATCTCGGCGTCGTCGCCGCCGACGCCGCGCAGCAGGTCGATGGCGGTGGCCCGGACCTGACCGACGATCATGATGAGCGGCAGCGGTGGGCCACCC
The DNA here is from genome assembly GCF_042650605.1 of Micromonospora zhanjiangensis. Taxonomy (NCBI): domain Bacteria; kingdom Bacillati; phylum Actinomycetota; class Actinomycetes; order Micromonosporales; family Micromonosporaceae; genus Micromonospora; species Micromonospora zhanjiangensis. The sequence continues at coordinate 35,132 of NZ_JBHSBN010000025.1, forward strand.
GTCAGCAGGCCACCGGCCGTACGTACGGCGGTCAGGGCGGCCTCGTCGGCCTCGTCGGCGTACCGGTCGGCGGCCTCGCCGTCACCGGTGAGGTCGGCGGCGAGCGCCTTGCCCGCCACGCGTACCGCCTCGGCGAGGGACCGGAGCGCGGCGGTGAGCTCCGGCGGTGCCGGCGTCGGCAGCCGGCTCAGCGTCACCGCGGCGCGGGCCAGCACGCGGACGTTGCGTACCGCGTAGTCGACCTGGCGGGTCGAGGCGTCGACCGCCCGGACCCGGCCGATGTGCCGGCGTCGGCGGACGTTGAGCCGTAGCGCCTCGCCGGCCGCCTGCACCTCGTCCTGCAACCGGTCGACGGCGGTGTCCATGCCGCGGGCCTCGGTGAGCGCCGTCCGGGCGGCCGGTTCGTCGTGGTCCTGCAACGCCTCGGTGATCCGGTCGACCAGGTCGGCCAGCGCGCCGAAGGTCTGCCGGGCCTCGGCGACCAGCGGGGCGAGCGGATCGCGGGCCGAGACGAGCTGGCTGGCCACCACCGCGACGCCGCCCCCGATCAGCGCGTCGACGAACCGGAACGGCACCCAGGTCTCCGCGCTCGGGGCGATCACCACCAGGTAGAGCGCGGAGACGGCGGCCTGCACCACGGTCACGGTGCTCGCGCCGATCGCCACCGCGAGACCGATGGTGAGCAGGATGACCGTGAAGATCGTCCAGGTGGTACGCGGACCGAGCGCCTGGATCACCAGGTCGGCGACGAGCACCCCGGCGGCGACGCCGAGGACCACCTCCACCGCCCGACGCATCCGCTGCCCGCGGGCCTGGCCCAGCACGATCAGCGCGGCGGCCGGGGCGAAGAACGGCTGCGGATGGCCGATCAACCGGGTGTCGATCACCCAGGCCACGGTGGCGGCCAGGGTCGCCTCGACCACCGGCAACCAGCCGTCCCGCAGCCGGCCGAAGGCGGTACGGAACCAGGTCACCCGAAGCGCCACCGCGCGTCCCCTCCTTCCCGGGCCGACCACCCACCACCCCCTCGGCGGTCCGAGATGTCCGCGGCGGCCCTACCTTACGAGGTCAGCCGGCCGACGCCGGCTCCGGGAAGCGGCAATGTCCCCGCCTGAACGGATAAATCACGTGTCGAGCCGACATATGCGCGTGAAAGGCCCGGCGTTCGGTCGCGCCCGCCGCCCGGTCGTCGGGCCGTCGCACGACCGGCGGGCTGCGGCGCATTCCGTCCCGCCGGCGAGACACCTGCCCGACATATCGCCCCCGGGGTGGCAATTGCCGCCGCTCATCGTGCTACTTGTCGCAAACTCGTCATAGGCTTACGCCGATGCGGTAACCCGGGGGGCGATCCGATGGCTCACGCAGGGCCAGCTGAAGTGCGGGCGAAACTGCTAGGCACCGTGACGGCGACCGCCGGGGGGCGGGACATCGATCTCGGTTCGCCGCAACAGCGCGCCATGTTCGCGGTGCTCGCGAGCAGGGCGGGCCAGGTGGTCAGCCGCGAGGAACTGGTCGACGCGGTCTGGGGGGCCACCCCACCGACCACGGTGGACAGCAGCATATACACCTACGTGGCCCGGCTGCGGCGCATCCTGGAGCCCGGCCGGCCGCTGCGCGCGCCGTCGACCCTGCTCGCCCACCACGGTGCCGGCTATGCGCTGCACCTGGGCACCGACCAGGTCGACGCGTTGATGTTCGACGACCAACTCGAACACGCCCGACACCTGGCGGCCACCGGGCAGTTCTGCGCCGCCGTCGCCGAGCTGGACACGGCGCTGGCGCTGTGGAAGGGCCCGGCCCTCGGCGGCGCCGTCGGCCCGTTCGCCGAGGCCGCCCGGTTGCGGCTGACCGAGCAGCGGTTCAGCGCCCGGCAGGAACGGGCCGAGTGCCTGCTCAACCTGGGCCGACCGGCCGACGTGATCGCCGAACTGTCGGAGTTGGTCCGCTGGCAGCCGCTGCGGGAGCGACTGCGGCAGCTCCGGATGATCGCCTTCTACCGGCTGGGCCGACGGGCCGACGCGCTGGCGGAGTTCCGGGAGATCCGCTGCCTGCTGATCACCGAACTCGGCATCGAGCCCAGTGACGACCTGCAGCGCTGTCACCAGCAGATCCTGCGCAGCGACCCGGACCTGGACGCCCTGCCGGTCGGCCGGCGGTATCTCGACGGGTCGGTCGACCCGCCGGTCGTCCCGGCCGCTCCGGCCCAACTACCCAGGGACACCCCGGGGTTCACCGGTCGGGCGGCCGAACTCCAGCGGCTGCACGCCCTGGTCCAGGAGGCCGAGGCGGCCGGGGACGCGGCGGTGATCATGATTGACGGCGGACCGGCAACCGGCAAATCCGCACTTGCCGTACATCTCGCCCATGAGGTGTCCGGGCGGTTCCCGGACGGGCACCTCTACCTCGACCTGGCCGGCACCGGCCAACCGGCCAGCGTCGGCAGCGCGGTGGCCCGGCTGATGGCCGACCTCGGTGACCACCGCGCCCTGCCGGCCACCGCGGACCGGCAGGCGGCGATGTTCCGCAGTGCCGTCTGGGGTCGGCGGATGCTCATCGTGCTGGACGACGCGGCCTCCACGGCCCAGGTCCGCGCCCTGCTGCCCGGCTCGCCGTCCTGCGTGGTGCTGGTGACCAGCCGGGCCAAACTGTCCGGGCTCGCCGCCCGGGAGGGCGCCGGTGGCATCACGCTCGGTCCGATGCCGACGGACGACGCGGTGAGCCTGGTCAGGCACAGCCTCGGCCTGGACGAGAACGACCACACCGACGATCCGGTGATCCGGGAGCTCGTCCGGGCCTGCAGCCGCCTGCCGCTCGCCCTGCGGGTCGCCGCCGAACGGGTGCTCAGCCAGCCCGGTCGCCCGGTGACCGAGGCGATCCGCGAGTTGCTCGACCGGGAGTCCCCGCTGGATCGGGTGGAGTCCAGCGACCCGGCGTCCTCGATCCGGGCCGTCTTCGCCACCTCGTACGCCGCGCTGCCCGGTCCCGCCGCGGAACTGCTGCGGCTGCTCGGCGTGCACGGCGGCACCGAGATCAGCCTCGCCGCGGTGTCGGCCATGGCCAACATCCACCCGACCCGGTCCCGGTCCCTGTTGCACACCCTCGTCGAGGCCCGGCTGATCGATCATGCCGGGCCGGACCGGTTCCGCCTGACCGGGCTGATGCACGCCTACGCCGCCGAGCGGGCGATCACCGAGGACGCACCGGCCCGCCGGTCCGAACTGGCCCGCCGGATGCTCGTCTTCTATCTCGGCCACGCCGCCTCGGCCCTGCGCGCCCTCGGGCTGTCCGGCGCCGGGCAGCCGTCCTGCGGGCTGCCGAGGGTCCCGATCGACGATCCGGACCAGGCCCGCCACTGGCTGCACGCCGAGACCGGGAACGTACTGGCCGCCGTCGCCGCCGGCCACCTGCACGGCCAGCCCGAGCTGGCGCAGCGGCTGCGTGAGCTGATCGAACCGGGTCCCCGTCCGATCGCCTGGCCGACGGCCGGCCTGCCCCGGCGGCCGGCGATCTGCGCCGACCCGGACTGGTCGGCGGTCACGCCGGTCGTGCCGACGGAGCGGGCGGGCGGGCGGAGGCGGTCCGCCACGGCGCCGCGACAATTGGCCCCCACCGACGAGCACGAACCGGCGGGCGCCCGCCCCGAAAAACGCAATCTCTTGGGGAAAATTTGAGGTAAACCCACCGACGCTACCGCAAAGGCGCGCGGCCCAGCAGCGAAGATGCGGCCACTACAGACTTCGTCTAGACCGCGTCGAGAAGGCACCGGCAGAATCAGCCGCCAATGTCCTGTAACTAGTGACACGGGGACGTGACAGCTTGAATCCGAACAGTCACGGAAATCTGACAGTGCAGCTGGGCCGGCCGGTGCCGCCGGCCGGCCCGCTGCGGCCCGCCGAGACCGCACGGTTATCCATCGACGGCGGCACGTTGAAGCGGCGTACCGCGTTGTTCATGCCGCAGGGAATGCCCATCTCCGCCTGGAGCCAGTTGGGCCGGCAGATATTCGTCGTGTCCGACGCGTCGTCGTGGTGGCTCGGGGACTGGCTCATCTACGGCCAGTCGCAGTACCCCGACCGTTACAAGCGGGCCATCGCCGAAACGTCGTTGGACTACCAGACGTTACGCAACTACGCCTGGGTCGCCCGCAGTTTCACGCCCGACCGGCGCCGCGACGCGCTCAGCTTCCAGCACCACGCGGAGGTGGCCGGGCTCTCCCAACCCGAGCAGGACGCCTGGTTGACCCGGGCCGAGCACCACGGCTGGTCCCGCAACGAGCTGCGCAGGCGGATCCGGGCCAGTCGGCAGCCGGAGGGCTCCGACCGGCAGGTGATCAACATCCAGATGAACGTCATCGCCGACCAGAAGCAGCGCTGGCAGGAGGCCGCCGAGACCGAGGACAAGGAGCTGCTGGCCTGGATGTCCTCGATCCTGGACGGCGCCGCACGCCGCGTCCTGGAGGCCCGCACCACGGACAACTGACCGCGCGCTGATCGCTGGCACTTCTCCGGCTCGACACGCCGGTCGGGCAACCGGAGAAGTGCCAGCGATCATGGTGCGTCCACCCGGTTTCCGGCAGTGGTGGGTGGGTAGGGGTTGGCGCATGGCGGAGTTGGAGCGCACGCCGGAGTTGGCGCAGTTGTGGATCGTGCGGCACGGGGAGAGCGTCGGCAACGTCGCCGCCGCCGAGGCCGAGGCCGCCGGGACGGACCGGATCGACCTTACCGACCGGGACGCCGACGTACCGCTGTCGCCGCTGGGTCGCGAACAGGCCGCCGCGACCGGGCGGTGGCTGGCCGGCCTGCCCGCCGACCGGCGGCCGCAGGTCGCGGTGACGTCCACCTACCGGCGGGCCCGGCAGACGGCCGACCTGGCACTGGCCGGCACCGGCATCCCGGTCAGCCGGGACGAACGCCTGCGCGACCGGGAGTTGGGCATCCTGGACCTGCTCACCGGCCAGGGCGTGCGGGCCCGCTACCCCGACGAGGTGACCCGCCGGCAACGGCTGGGCAAGTTCTACTACCGGCCACCGGGCGGCGAGTCCTGGGCCGACGTCGCACTGCGGCTGCGTGCCCTGCTCGGCGACCTGCGCCGGGACCACGCCGGCCAGCGGGTCATCCTGTTCGGCCACGAGGCGCTGGTGCTGCTGCTGCGTTATCTGATCGAGGGACTCGACGAGCCCGAGCTGACCGAGCTGACCCGTTCGACAAGTGTCGCCAACTGCTCGGTCACCGGCTGGTCCCGTGCCGGGTCCGGGCGGCTGGTGCCGGACGGGTTCAACGAGATCGGCCACCTGCGCCAGCAGGACACGCCACCGACCCGGGAGGACGACGTCCGTGCCGAGCCAGTCTGATCCGACCGTCATCACCCCCGGCCTGCTGCGCGACTGGGCGATGCCGGTGCCGGAGGGTGGCAAGAGTGCCCGGGGCACCGTGCTGGTGGTGGGCGGGTCCCGGTTCGTCCCGGGCGCCGTCCTGCTCGCCGGGTTGGCCGCCCTGCGGGCCGGCGCCGGCGTACTGCAACTGGCCTCGGCCGAGTCCAGCGCCGCGGCGTTGAGCATCGAGGTGCCCGAGGCGCTGGTCGTCGGCCTGCCGGAGACCGGGGACGGGGCGGTCGCCGGTGACATCGGCGACCGGCTCACCGACCTGGCCGGCGCGGCCGACGCCATCGCGATCGGACCCGGGCTCACCGACATCGAACAGACCCGGGCCCTGCTCCGCCGTACCCTCGCGGTGGCCGGCGACCGGACCGCGCTGGTGCTCGACGCGTACGCGTTGGGGGCGCTCAGCCACGAGCCGGAGTTGCTCGCCGACCGGAAGCTGCCGGCGGTGCTGACCCCGAACATGACCGAGGCCGAGCACCTGCTGGGCCACGAGCCGGGCGACGACGTCGCGGCCGCGGCGGTCGAACTGGCCGACCGGTACGGCTGCGTGGTGGCGCTGCGCAGCCACGTCGCCGCGCCCGACGGGCGGATCTGGCGGGACGAGAGTGGCGACACCGGGCTGGCCACCTCCGGCAGCGGCGACGTGCTGGCCGGCATCCTCGCCGGGCTGCTCTCCCGGGGCGCGGAGCCGGCGCAGGCGGCCTGCTGGGCCGCGTACGCGCACGCGGCGAGCGGACAGCGGCTGGTGCCCCGGTTCGGCCGGCTCGGCTTCCTCGCTCGCGAACTGCTCGACGAGGTGCCTCGGGTGCTGGCACAGATCTGACCGACACGACGACACGCGGGCGACGCGTCGCGGCGGGTCATTGACTCGACGAGGCGAAAACGACAATCATTGTCGTTAAGTCCCGCCGGCGCCGTCGGCGGCCGACCGTGAAGGAGCGTCATGTCTCTCACCGTCTCCCCCGACCTGCTGGCCGCCGCCGAACGCGGCCCGGTCGACGACGCCGCGTTCGTGGACTGCGTCCGACAGTCGTTGCCGTACGCCTGGCAGACCGTGAGCCGGGTCGTGGCCGACCTGGACTCCGCCGGTGGCCCGTTCGCCGACAACGCCGTACCGCCACCGACCGAGGCCGACCGCGGGCAACTGCTGCGCGCCCTGGCCAGCGACGCGATCCGGACCGGTCTGGAGCGCCACTTCGGCGTCCGGCTGGCGTTCCAGAACTGCCACCGGGTGGCCGCGTTCCGACCCGACGCGATTGATTCCGACAGTTACCGCCGGTTCGTCTCCGCCCGTGGGCAGCTACTGAACCAGTCCCCCGAACTGCGCAACTGCTGACCTTCGTAGGACCGGCGGTCGCGTTACCCGACCGCGCCGGCCGCCGCCCGGAACGCCCGGTAGCCTGTCGCGATGACAGGTGCCCGCGTACGGGCGACGGCCGGCGACCCGGCGGCCGACCGACCACCGCACCGGCGAGCAGCGCGGATGGCCGTCCCGCCCGGCCTGGTGGTCGCGCTGATCGGCGCCGTCCTGCTGATCGTGCTCTCACCCACCGGGGACCCGGCGGCGGTCCCGACCGGACCGGTCCCGGCCGACCAGGCGTGGGCCGGAGCGCGGCGCGCGGAGACTCCCGGTCCGATGCCGGACGGACCGGCCTACCGGCCCGGGTACTTCCTGACCCTCGACACCTCCGTCGGTACCGCGCCCACTCCGGACGGGCGCCAGTTGCGGCTGGTGAGCCGGGCCACCGACGGGACGGGCCGGGAACTGCGCCGGCTACCGATCACCTCGTCGCCCCAGTTCGACGGCTTCGTCGCCGCCGACGGGCGGTTGGCCTGGGCCGAGTCGACAGTCGGCTCGGCCGGACAGGCCCGGGTCCGGCTGTGGACGGCGGATCTGGCGCGTGGCGATCCGCCCCGTGAGCTGACGGCCGACACCGGGGCGGTGGCGTTCTTCAACGCGGATCACGACATGGTGATCGCCGACGGTCGGTTGCACTGGGTGGCGGTCGCACCCGGCGACGAGCCGGCCACCGAGATCCGGTCGGTCGCCCTCACCGGCGGTCCGGTGGCGGTTCGCCGGGAGCGGGGCGCCTGGGCCCTCGACCGCTGGCCGTGGCTGGTTAGCGTGACCGCGGGCGTCGAACCGGTACGGCTGCGCAACCTGACGACCGGTGTGCTGATCACGGTCAAGTCGGCACCGACCGAACAGCTCTCCTGCGGCGGCACCTGGTGCCGGGTGTCCACCGTGTCCGGTGCCGGCCCGGTCAACATCGACCTGATGCGGCCCGACGGCAGCGACCGGCGGCCGGTCGTCAACGGTGTCGGCGTCGTCTCCGTCACCGACGTCGCCCTGCTCGACCGGTTCGAGGTGTACGCGGTGGGCGCCGCCGATGCCAGCCTCACCGCCGGTCAGCACCTGATGGCGTACGACCTGAAAACCCGACGGACCGTGGACATCGTCCCGGACGCGGGTGTCGTGCAAGCTCGGGCCGGGGTGCTCTGGTGGTCGACCGGCCGGGATGAGGCCACCGTCTGGCACGCGGTCGACCTGCGCACCATCGGCTGACCGTCGGTCCGTGGCGGTACCTCGTCCCGCCGGTCGCAGGCCGGCCGGGCCGGTCCGCCCCCGTAACATCTGATCGCCGCCCCACAGAGAGGCAGTCGTCATCATGCCCGACACCGAACGCGTCGCCGTCGCCGGCGGCGTGGGCGACGGGATCGACTGGTCGGTCCCGGCCGAACCGGCCGACGACACCCATCCGCGACGCGGGGGTCCGGCCGAACGCCGACGGCACACCCGCCCCCGAGTCGGCTCGGTCGAGGTGCTCGCCGGATTGCTGATCCTGCTGGTGCTGCTGCGTGGCAGGCTGACCGGGCTGGTGGACAGCCCACGCTGGCAGACCTGGACCACGGTGTTCGTCTCCGTCGTCGTGCAGGCCATCCCGTTCCTGGTGTTCGGCGTGCTGCTGTCGGCCGTCATCGCCGTATTCGTACCGCGCTCGTTCTGGGCCCGCGCCCTGCCCCGGCACCCGGCCCTGGCCGTACCGGTGGCCAGCTGCGCGGGTGTGGTACTGCCGGGTTGCGAATGCGGATCGGTGCCGATCGCCGGCTCGCTGATTCGTCGTGGCGTGACGCCGGCCGCCGCGCTGGCCTTCCTGCTCGCCGCGCCGGCGATCAACCCGATCGTGCTGACCGCCACCGCGGTCGCGTTCCCGGACAACCCGGAGATGGTGGTCGCCCGCGGCCTGGCCAGCCTGGTCGTCGCGATGCTGATCGGATGGTTGTGGCTGCGGCTGGGCCGGACCGAGTGGATCAGATTGCCGGCCCGGGCGGAGCCGGAAGGCTCACGTGCCCGGGCGTTCTGGGCCGCCTGTCGACACGACGTCATCCATGCCGGAGGATTCCTCGTCCTCGGGGCGATGGCGGCGGCCACGATCAACGTCTTCGTGCCGGAGGTGTGGCTACGGCAACTGGCCGGCAGCCCCTTCCTGGCGATACCGGCCCTGGCGGTCCTCGCCGTGCTGCTGTCCATCTGTTCCGAGGCCGACGCGTTCGTCGCCGCGTCGTTGTCCCAGTTCTCGCTGACGGCCCGGCTCGCCTTCCTCGTCGTGGGACCGATGGTGGACCTGAAACTCATCTCGATGCAGGCGGGCATGTTCGGTCGTGGCTTCGCCCTCCGCTTCGCACCGGCGACGTTGGTGCTGGGCGTCGGGGTCGCCACCCTCGTCGGGGCGGTGCTGCTGTGAACCGACAAGCTCAAGCGGTGGTCATGTTGTTGCTCGGTGGCGCCGTGGTCAAGGCCAGCGTCACCGAGGTCTACCTGCGCTACGTCAAACAGGGTCTACAACCGTTCCTGATCGGCGCCGGCCTGCTGCTCGTCGTCGCCGCCGTGATGACCCTCTGGTACGACCTGCGTCCCAAGCCGGTCGCGCCCGCCAGATCCGACACCGACGAGCCGGGCGACTCCTGGCCGGACAGCGACGATCACGGACACCACCACGGCGGGACGGCACACCGTGAACCCCGGGTCGGCTGGCTGCTCGTCCTGCCCGTCCTCGGGCTACTGCTGGTCGCCCCGCCGGCCCTCGGCTCGTACGCCGCGGGACAGGCCGGCTCCGCACTCGCCGGGAAACAGGCGTCGGCCTACCCGCCGCTGCCCGCGGGCGACCCGGCGAGGGTTTCCGTACTGGACTACGCGTCCCGGGCCGTGTTCGACAAGGGCGTGTCGATCGGTGACCGCACCGTACAGCTCACCGGGTTCGTCGCCACCGGACCGGACGGGCAGCCCATGCTCGCCCGGATCATCCTGTCCTGCTGCGCCGCCGACGGCCGGCCGATAAAGGTCGGCCTCACCGGGCAGGTGCCGACCGGTGTGCCCGTCGATCATTGGATCGAGGTCACCGGCCGGTACAGTCCACGGACCGCCACCGACCCGGTCAACGACGCCCCGGTGCCGTACCTGGAGGTCACCGCCTGGCGGGAAATCCCGCCGCCGCACCAGCAGTACGAGTGACGGGCCGCGGCTCGCCGGCCGGGCCGGCGGGCCGTGCGGCACTAGGATCGGCCGGCGAGGGACCACCGACCGCAGGGAGGCGGGCACATGATCTTCATTACCGCGAGGTTCCGGGTGCTGCCCGAGTACGCCGACCGTTGGCCGGAGATCGCCGACGAGTTCACCCGGGCCACCCGCGCCGAACCCGGTTGCCTGTGGTTCCTCTGGTCCCGCAGCGTCGACGAGCCGACCGAGTACGTCCTGGTGGAGGCGTTCCGGGACGACGCGGCGGGCGCGGCACACGTCCAGTCCGACCACTTCCGGCGGGCCCGGCAGACCCTGCCGCCGCATCTCGCCGAGACGCCGCGGATCGTGAACACGACGGTGCCGCAGGACGACTGGTCACTGCTCGGCGAGATGGCCGTGCCGCAGCGCTGACCACCACCCCGCGCCGCCCTGCGCGGCCAGCCCCTGAGCTGGCGTGACGTCGATCATCGGGGTTGTTTCCGGGGCGGTCCCCGATGTGGGCGAGCGGCCGGGCGCGGGACGCTGGTGGCATCACATCGAGGGAGAGAAGGCCATCATGAACACCGTCCACGACTCGCTCCACCGGCAGGGCCTCACCCGGCCGCGCGCGGACCGGGTGCTCGGCGGGGTCTGCGCCGGACTGGGCCGCCGGTTCGGCATCGACCCGTGGCCGGCCCGGCTGCTGTTCGTCCTCGTCCTGCTGGTGATCCCCGGCAGCCAGATCCTGATCTATCCGATCCTGTGGCTCCTCATGCCGTCCGAGGATGTGGCCGTCACCGGCTCGTACACCACGCCGGGCCGGCCCACACCGCCCGGCCCGGCCGTCTGAGCCGGCCACACCGACCGGGTGCGGGCAGATCGATCCTCTGATCTGCCCGCATCATCACGTGCGGCCGGTCCCGTCAGTGATTCCCTCGTTGGCGAGTCAGCGACATAAGCCATGGTTTATAGTCTGGGTATGTGGGAGGTCGTGCTGGTCGCCTCGGTCGAGGAGTGGTTCCTCGACCTGTGCGAGTCTGATCCGATCAGCGCCAGTCGGGTAATGGAGGCGATCGACCACTTGGCGGAGGCTGGTCCCGGCCTCGGTCGGCCCATGGTTGATCGGATTCACGGCAGCCGGCTTCACAACTTGAAAGAGTTGCGGCCCGGTTCAGCCGGACGAACGGAGATACGCCTCCTGTTCGTTTTCGACGTCGAGCGGGAGGCAGTGATCCTGGTCGCCGGAGACAAGGCTGGCCGATGGAGCCAGTGGTACCGGGAGAACATCCCAGTCGCAGAGAGCCGGTACGAGGAATACATGACCGAACGGAAGAGTGAGGAGTGGTCATGACCGGGGGCCGGTGGAGTGATGTTAAGGCTGAGGCGATGGCCCGACAGCCGTGGCTCGCCAGCGCGGAAGCCCAGGCGCAACGGGCCACGATCCGCGCAGAAAATCTTGGTCGCATCCGGGGACACGAGTTGGCCGAGATGCGCAAGTCGGCGGGGCTCACTCAGGCTGAAGTCGCCGTCGCGCTCGGGGTCAGCCAGGCCAGGATCTCCCAAATTGAGCATGGCCAGGTCGACAGCTTGGACACCTTGCGTGCGTACGCCGAGGCGCTGGGCGCCGAGGTTTCCATCGTCGTGTCCCGAGGTCCGCTCACTCTGCGAGTCGCCTGACGGAACGGCGGTCGGCCATAGTACCGCCGGACCACAGGCTCCGAGAGTTCCAGTGTGGACGGTCCGCGCGACCGGCCTCTTGGGACACTCAGGGCCGAACGCTTGTCGTGGCCGAGATATTGCTGAAAGTAGTCGGCGGCACCGTTGAACCGCTCCCACGCCCGGTTGCGTACCTGTAGCCAGAGAGGATGACCATCCGGGCGCGCTGGTCGGGCCGGCCGGTTGGGGATCCGACCACTCGGTGTCGTAGGAGGCAACGGGTGCGTCGTCGCACCAGGGACGACGCGCCGTCGGTTGAGGCCAACTCCGGCGCACCGACGTCCTCTCGATCGTCATGTCGCACCGTCGGCGGCGTCCGCGTACGCGGATCGAGTCCTGTCCGCGGTCCATCGAAGGAGAGGTGCATGGTCAGCCGTACGCAAAAACAGGGGATCGCGAAGGTCGCCGGCATCGGCATCGTCGCAGCGGTGATCGTCGGAGCCGGGCTGCACTTCGCGTCCGCCGGTGAGGTCGCCAAGGCGCCCGCGGGCAACAAGGTCGCGGCGGCCGGAGCCCAGACGGTGAACTGCCCGACGGTACGCGGCCGGTTCGCCAACATCCCGGCCCAGGCCAGCGCCGAGGTGGAGCGGAACCTCGCCCAACTCGACGAACAGATCGCCGAGGCCAACAACCGGCTGGCCCAACTCGCCGTCAACCCACAGGGCGGACCGAACTTCATCCAGAACGCCATCCTCGGACCACTGAAGGACAAGCGCACAGCGGTACTGAACCGGATCGCCACCGCCATCGGCCGGGGCGACAACAACCGCCCCGACCCGCAACTCAACCTGGCCACCTGCGGCCTGAACGGCAACGCCGGAAACAACGGCAACGCGGGCAACAGCAACGCGGGGAACGCGGGCAACGGCAACGCGGGCAATGCCGGCAACGGCAACGCCGGCAACGCGGGCAACGGCAGTGCCGGTGCGGGTAACGGCAGTGCCGGTGCGGGTAACGGGGGCGCGGTGGCCGGGGCCCAGACGGTGAACTGCCCGACGGTACGCGGCCGGTTCGCCAACATCCCGGCCCAGGCCAGCGCCGAGGTGGAGCGGAACCTCGCCCAACTCGACGAACAGATCGCCGAGGCCAACAACCGGCTGGCCCAACTCGCCGTCAACCCACAGGGCGGACCGAACTTCATCCAGAACGCCATCCTCGGACCACTGAAGGACAAGCGCACAGCGGTACTGAACCGGATCGCCACCGCCATCGGCCGGGGCGACAACAACCGCCCCGACCCGCAACTCAACCTGGCCACCTGCGGCCTGAACTGAGCACCACCGACGAGACCCGCGCCCGGCGGAGGGCCCCCACCCCTGCGCCGGGCGCGACCTCGGGTACCCGCTCCCGGTCGGTCGTCCGGCGCCAGCGCGGCGGCGCTACGCCCTGGTTGGCCGGCTCGACCACAACGCCGCGGCCAGCCAGCACAACCCCACCCCGAGCAGTACGCCGTGCCCGATCCGGGCCGCCGGCGGGGTGTAGAACTGCGGCAGGAACAGCACGAACCCGAGCGCGTACGGCACCCCGCTGAACCGGGGCAGTACGCCCGAGCGCCAGACCGCGACGGCGGTCAGCACCGCGCCCACCGCCAGCAGCACCAGCCCGAGACCGAAGGTGGTGGCCGCGACGGCGCCGAAGCGGACCGCCTCGGCCAGGCCCAGGACGTCGAGATTCTGCCCGGCGCCGGCCTTACCGGCGATGGCGTGCAGCGCGAAGTCCTCCGCGCCGAAGTAGGGCAGCGTCAGCCCCGCCCCGATCCAGGTGGTCACCACGGCGGCCGAGGCGGACGACCCGGCCCGCCCGGTGCCCACCACGTGCCGCACGGAAAGTAGCCCCAGCGGCAGCAGGATGAAGCCGAGCATGGCGAACAGGTGAGCGGCGACCCAGGCCCCGGAACTCATCGAGGCGATCGCCCCGTCCGTCGTGGACTCGTCGTGCCAGGGCCGCAGGGCCGGGTAGAGGACGAACAGGACGCCGGCGAGGGCGAACGCGGCGGCGCCCGACCGAGGGCGCGCGAAGGGACCGGACATGAGGATGCTCCAACGATCGAGGGGTGGGTGTGGACCGGCGATCACGCTGCGCGGGCCGATCGGACGGTCCGCGGATCAGCTAGACCCCATAGCCAAAAAGCTAATACTATTAGCCTGCCGTGTCAACCCGGCCACGGCGGCACCACCCGTCGTGCCAGCGCGGCGGGGCCGACCCACCCGGGCCGACATCGGCCCCATCCGATCGGCCGAGCGGATCCGGCACGGCCCGGCGAAAAACCTGTACGACGATACGAGGAATAATCGGCCGCTCCGGTGAACGGCAATGAGAAATGCCGCCCACCACCCTTTACCGAAATGATTCGGACCGCTCGACTCCGATCCCCGGTGATATCCCCGGCATGACGGGGTCCGACCTCCATGTCAAGGTTGGCAGGCGTCCGGAGCACCGGAGCCACGCCACCGGCCCAATCCGTCATGACCGGGCGGAAACCGACAGTGATGGCTTGTCACGTTCCGCTGTAACCGGTTTATTAGCGGCGATTGCCTCGGCCGTCCCGTTACAGGGCAATGGTCGAGACACGCCCACATGGCGAGCCGTCGATATTCACGCTTGGATGACGTTCCCAGCGAATTCGCGGAGGCTCGGATGCTGCAGCTGCTCCTCCTCGGTCCGGTCGAGGTCCTCGTGTCCGGACTGGCGGTATCGCTGTCCCCGCTGCAGCGGAACCTGCTCGCCGTCCTGGCGCTGGCCGACGGTGCCGTGGTCTCCACCGAGCGGCTCGTCGACGCGCTCTGGGGCGACCACTACCCTGCCGCGCCCCGGTCCCGGGTGCAGGGCCTGGTCTCCGAGATCCGCCGGAAGGTGGGGGCGGCGCTGGTCACCCGGCACCCCGGCTACCTGCTCGACCCGACCGCCTGCGACACCGATCTGCGCCGGCTGACCGATGCGGTGCGTCGGGCCCGGCGGGCCGACCTGCCCGGTAGCACCGTCGCCCACCTGCGGGACGCGCTGGCGCTGTGGCGGGGCGAACCGCTGGCCGGGGTCTGCGCGCCGGGCGTCGAGGTGGACCGCACCCGGTTGACCGAGTTACGGGTGGGGCTGCTGGAGGACCGCTTCGAGGCGGAGTTGAAGCTCGGTCAGCACTACGAGCTGGTCGCGGAACTGACCGCAACCGCGGCTGCGCACCCGTTGCGGGAGCGGCTGGCCGGTCAGCTCATGCGCGCGCTCTACCGGTGCAACCGGCAGGCCGACGCGCTGCGGGTCTACCAGACGCTCCGTGACCAGCTCGCCGAGGAGGTCGGCAGCGACCCGTGTCCGGACCTGCGCGGCCTGCACGCCACCATCCTGCGCGGCGATCCGGAACGACCGCCGACGCCCCCCGGCGCCGCCGGCCCGGCCCCGCGCCCCGCGTTGACGCCGGCCCAGCTGCCCGCCGGGGTCGGCCACTTCACCGGCCGGGACGGCGAGCTGCGGGCGCTGGACCGGGCGGCCACCGGCCACCACGACGAGCCCCGGGTGCTGATCGTCTCCGGGCTCGGCGGGTTGGGGAAGACGGCGTTGGTGGTGCGGTGGGCCCGCTCGGTCGCGCACCGCTTCACCGACGGGCAGATCTTCGTCGACCTGCACGGCCAGGATCCGGTCCGGACGTTGAGCGGGCGGGCCGCGCTCGGCGCCGTGCTGGTCGCGCTCGGCGTACCGCGGGGGGATCTGCCGGACGGCCTGGACGAACGGCAGGCGATCTACCGCACGCTGGTCAGTGGGCGACGGGTCCTGATCGTGGCGGACGACGCCCGCACGGCCGACCAACTGTTGCCGCTCGTCCCGCCGACCGGCGCCAGCCAGTTGGTGGCGACCAGCCGGCTGCGGCTGGCGGAGCTGGCCGCCCATCACGCGGTGCACGCGCTGCCCCTCGCGCCGCTGGACCCACGGGCCACCCACGACCTGCTGGAACGGATCGTCGGCGCCGAACGGTTACGCGATCCGGCCGCGTCCCGGGTGGTGAACTGGTGCGGCGGTTACCCGTTGGCGATCCGGCTGGTCGGTTCGAAGTTGGCCGCGCGACCGGGCCAGGAACTGGCGTCGTTCGCCGACGAACTCGTGGAGAGCGCGGACGACCTGCTCGTGGGCGACCTGCGCAGCGTCCACGCGGCGCTGGCCAGCGCGCACCGGTCGCTGAGCCCGGCGGCCGCCCACCTGTTCGGCCGGCTGGGTCTGGACCCCAACTCGGCGCGGTGCATCCACACCACCGTGCCGACCGCGGACGCGAGCGCCCGCCGGGTCCGCCGGCTGATCGACGAGTTGATCGCGGTCAACCTGGTCGCCGAGGCCGGACCGGACTGCTACCGGTTCCATGACCTGGTCTACCGGTTCGCCCGCGCCCGGGGGGCGGAGCTCGTCGACCAGGACCTGGTCGACGAGTGGATGCGGCACCGCCGTACGGCCGCGGTGGCGGCGGTCGCCTGTGGCGGATCCGCACCCGATCCGCAGTGAATTCCGAGTCGTCGATGTGACCATTGCTCGCGTTCGTCTCCGGGGCCTACCAGGTGAGGTGGCATCATCGAGAACCTCGTCGACGCGATCCGCCACGCTGCCCGGGCGCGTCCGGACTCGCCGGCGGTCGTCCACAACGGGCGCACCATCAGCTACTCCCGATTGGTCGCCGCGGCGACCACGGTCGCCCACCGCCTGGGCCCCCGACCCGGGGTGGTGGCGGTGCCCGCGGGCCACGGGCCGGCCACCGTGGTCGGTCTGCTCGGCGTGTGGACCGCGGCTGGCACGTACTGCCCGGTCGATCCCGGCTTCCCGCCGGCCCGGCGACGGTCGATGCTGACCGCGGTCGGCTGCCGAACCGCCCTCGGCGCCGCCGCCCTGGACGCCGCCCTGGACGCCACCCTGGACGCCACCCTGGAGCCGGCCGCCCCGGCAGGACCGGCAGACCCGGCGGGACCGGCGGAACCGGCCGACCTCGCCACAGCCGGCCTGACCGACACCGACCCGGACGCGCCGGCCTACATCCTGTTCACCTCCGGCTCCACCGGCCGACCCAAGCCCGTGGTCACTCCGCACCGGGCCATCGGCAGCGCGGTGCCCGCGCTGGGTACGGCGTTCGGCCTCACCGCCGCCGACCGGGTGCTGCAGTTCGCGTCGCTGAACTGGGACACCTGCTTCGAGGAGATCCTGCCCACGCTGACCACCGGCGCGACGGTGGTCTTCGACGACGAGGCGTACACCGGCTCGTTCCGCCGGTTCCTGCGGATGGTGGACCGGCAGCGGCTCACGGTGCTGGACCTGCCCAGCGCGTACTGGCACGAGTTGGTGCGGCATCTGGTCGAGGAGCCGGCCGCGCTGCCGGACAGCCTCCGGCTGGTGGTGATCGGCGGAGAGGCGGTCAGCCCGGCGCGGCTGGCCGACTGGCGGCGCCTGGGCACCGACCGGATCCGGCTGCTGAACACGTACGGCTGCACGGAGACCACCCTGGTCACCCACGCCGCGGAGCTGCACGGCCCGCTGGCCGCCGGGACGACCGCATCCGCCGCCGGGACGACCGCGTCCGCCGGGCCGGTGCCGATCGGGCGGGCCCTGCCGCACGTCCGGGAACACGTCACGCCCGACGGTGAACTGCTGATCGGCGGGCCGGCGCTGGCCACCGGGTACCACGGCCTGCCGGCCGCCACGGCCGACCGGTTCACCACCCTGGACACCGGCGACGGGCCGCGCCGGTACTTCCGCACCGGTGACCGGGTCGAACGGCTGCCCGACGGCGCGCTGCTGCACCGGGGCCGGCTCGACCACGAGGTGAAGATCCGCGGGGTCCGGGTGGACCCGGGTGAGGTCGAGGCCCACCTGGCCGGCCACCCGGCGGTGGGCGCCGCCGCGGTGGTCGGGGTGGGCACGGCCGACCACGTCACGCTGGCCGCGTACGTGCTGCCGCTGCCGGGGACCGACACCGCCGGGCTGGCCCGCGAGCTGACCCGGTTCCTGCGCGACCGGGTTCCCGGGCACCTCGTACCCGGCCGGATCACCGTCGTGGCCGACCTCGCCTGGACGGCGAGCGGAAAGGTCGACCGGGCGGCGTCCCACCGCCGGCACACCACCGGGCACCATCCCAAGGAGGCAATCGCGTGACCGTCGACGGCATCTCGGACATCTTCCGCCGGGTTTTGGAGACCCCGGACATCGGACCGGAGTCGGACTTCTTCGACTCCGGCGGCGACTCGCTGCTGGCCACCCGGGTGCTCAGCGCCGTGGCCCGGACGTACGACGTCGAGTTGTCCTTCGACGACTTCCTGCTCGCCCCGACGCCGGGCACGCTGGCCAACCGGATCGCGAGCACCCTGCGGTGAAGGTCGTCGTCGTCGGGGCCGGACTGGCCGGCCTGACCGCCGCCACCCGGCTCGCCGCCGACGGGGTCGACGTGACGGTGCTGGAGGCCCGCGACCGGGTCGGCGGCCGGACGTACGGCATCGAGGTCTCCCCCGGCAGTTGGGTCGACGCGGGCGCGGCCTATCTCGGCGACCGGCACACGGCGCTGACCGCCCTGCTCGACGAACTCGGCCTGAAGACCGTGCCCACCTCGGTCACCGGGGACAGCCGGTTCGCCCTCGGCACGGCCACCGGCACCCGGCCCGGCCGGTTCCCGCCGCTGCACGCCGTCGCCCTCGGCGAGCTGTTCGACCTGCTCGACGAGCTGACCCGGCGGGTCAACCCGGAGGCGCCGTGGCTGACCCCCGACGCGGCCGAGCTGGACACGCTGACCGCCGCCCAGTGGGCCGAACGGCACATGAACCACCCGGACGCCCGGCTGTTCTTCCCGCTCTTCCTGGGCGAGATGATGGCCGCCGACCCGGCCGCCGTCTCCGTCCTGCACATGGCCTTCTACCTGCGTTCGGGCGGTGGGCTGCGGTACCTCAACGCGTTCGAGGGCGGCGCCCAGGACGCCCGGGTCGACGGCGGCGCGCACCAGGTGTGCGAGCGGCTCGCCGGCCGGCTCGGCGACCGGGTACGACTCGGCGAGCCGGTCCGCGCGATCGACCAGGAGGCCGCCGGGGTCACGGTGCGCACGACGACCGGCCGGTACGACTGCGCCGCGGTCGTGCTGGCGGTGCCGCCGCTGCTGGCGGACGCCATCGCGCACACCCCGGAACTGCCCGAGCGGCGGGCCGGCCGGCGGACCGCACCGGGCTGCGCGGTGAAGGTGCACCTGGTCTACCCGCGCCCGCTGTGGCGCGACCGCGGCCTGTCCGGCTGGTCGGTCAGCGCGGCCGGACCGCTGCTGTCCACCGTGGACGACTCGCCGGCCGACGGCGCCGTCGGCGTGCTCACCGGGTTCGTCACCGGCGCCGAGGCGCACCGGTTCACCGCCCTGCCGCACCAGCGGCAACGGGACGAGGCGGTGGCCCAGGCCGCCGAACTGTTCCCCGGGCTGCCCGCCCCGCTGCGGGTCGAGATCACCGACTGGGTGCACGAGGAGTACAGCCGCGGCTGCTACGCGGCCCTGTTCGGCCCCGGCGACTGGGTCCAGCACGGCGCGCACCTGACCACCCCGCACCACCGGGTGCACTGGGCCGGGACCGAGACGAGCACCGAGTTCTTCGGGCTCATGGAAGGCGCGATCCGCTCGGGCCTGCGGGCGGCCGCGGAGATCACCACCCACCACCAGAGCATCGGGAGACCACTGTGAGCGAGACCGCGCCGACGTCCGTCGCCCCGCTGGAGGCCCGGAAACGGCTGATGACCGAGCCGGACCTCGGTGCCGGCAACTTCCTGGCGTACGCCGTGGACAGCAACCCGAACCGGGCCGTGCCGTTCGTGTTCAGCCACCACACCGACCACCGCGGCCAGGTGGTGCTGCGCGGACACAGCCTGCTCGACCTGGCCGTGCTGCGCGACCGGTACGCGAAGTGGTACCACTCCAGCGGGGTACGCCCCGGCGAGCCGGTGGCGGTGGTGGTGGCCGAGGGGCTGGAACCGCTGCTGCACTTCCTCGCCCTGACCGCCCTGGGCGCCATCCCGGCGATGGTCAACGACGCGATGCGGCCGGACGTCATGCTCCGCTACCTGGAGCACGTCGGCGTGGTCGGTGTCGTCGCCGACGACACCACCCGGCTCGCCTCGGCCTACCGGGCCGACCCGCGCCGCCGCCCCCGGTTCCTCGCCCTGACCGCCGAAGTGCAGGCCTTCGACGCGGCGTCGGTCGAACTGCCGGCGCAGTACCCGTACCGGCCCGGGCCGACGGACGTGGTGGCGCTGATCCACTCCTCCGGCACCACCGGCACACCGAAGTCGACGATGCTCGCCCACCGGCAGTTCTGGGAGGGCAAGCAGCCGCGGATGGTCCGCTTCCCGGCCGAGCCGTACGACCGGCTGATGTCGCTGATGCCGCACACCCACGCCGGCGGGCTCAGCTACTTCCTCACCGCGGTCCTGCTCGGGCTGCCGACCGTGGTGATGGCCGACTGGCGCCGGGCGGCGGTGGAGCCGGTGATGGAGGTCTTCCAACCGACGATGATCGCCTCGTTCCCGCGTACCTTCGTGGAGCTGGCCACCGGCGAGCTGCCGGTCAAGGGCGCCGCCCGGGTGCACTCCTGGTTCAACACCGGCGACTCGGCGCACCACGGGCACATCCGCCGGCTGGTCCAGCTCGGCGAGCGGCCGGCCGGCCTGATCAAGCCGTGGCTGCTGCCCAGCGAGGCGGCGACGGAGTCGGCCCTGCCCGGTTCCCAGTTCGTCGACGGGCTCGGTTCCTCGGAGATGGGGATGGCGCTGTTCGGCGGGATCACCACGCCGGAGACCCCGCGCAACGACCGCTGCGTGGGCAAGCCGTTGGAGGTGGTCACCGCCGCCGCCGTGCTCGACGAGAGCGGACGGGAACTGCCGGACGGCACCGTCGGCCTGCTGGGCGTCAAGACGCCGTCCCGGACCCCGGGCTACTGGCACGACGCCCGGTTGACCGCCAGCTTCGAGCTGGACGGGTACTGGCTCACCGGTGACGTGGCCCGCCGGGACGCCGAGGGCAACTTCTACCACCTGGACCGCACGGTCGACGTCATCGACACCGCGACCGGCCCGGTCTACAGCCTGCCCGTGGAGGAGGTGCTGCTGGCCGACTGCGCGGACGTGGTCCAGGACTGCTCGGTGATCGGCGTGCCCGGCCCGGACGGCCAGGGCCAGGTGCCGATCGCGGTGGTGCGGACCCAGGCCGGTGCGCGGGACCGGACCGCCGAGGCGATCCGGGACAAGGCCAACGCCGAACTCGTCGCGGCCGGGCTGGCGCCGCTGGCCGCGGTGCGGATCGCCCGTACCGAACGGGACTTCCCGCTCGGCCCGACCGGCAAGGTGCTCAAGCGCGAGCTGCGGACCCGGTACGCCACCCTGTTCACCGAGCCGGCCGCATTCACCGAGCCGGCGGCGGAGCCGGCCGACCGGGTCGGCGCCGAGCCGGTGGCGGTCGGCGACCCGGCCTGACCGGCGGGTCCGCCGCGACGGACCCGCCGGGCCCGGACATCGGCCCCGGTGCGCGCCGCGCACCGGGGCCGTTCCGCACCGTGGGTCGGCTCAGCCGTCGCGGTGGACCAGGTTGCCGACCTTCCCGGTACGGGGATTGGCGATCAACGCGTCCACCACGGTCACCTCCAGCGCGTCGGGGTTGCGCTGGAACACGATGCTCGGGCCAAACCCGGAACCGAGCAGGTGCCGCCGTACCTGGTCGGCCAGGTCCGGCCCGGCGTCCCGGTCGGGCAGCACCAGCACCTCCAGCACGGCTCCCCGGTCGGCGGGTGCCCGGACGGCCAGTTGGGCCCGGGCCACGCCGAGTCGGGCCGCCACGTCGTCGACGAAGTCCGCGATGTTGAGCAGGTGGCCGCGGAACTTCACCAGCCCGTCCCGGCGGCCCAGCACCCGGACCGCGCGGCCGGGCCGGCCGCAGCCGCACTCGACGAACCGGCCGGCGTCACCGGTGCGGTAGCGCAGCACCGGGTTCAGCCCCTGCGGGTGCAGCGAGGTGAAGTCGAGCATCTCGTCCTCGCCGACCGCGATCAGCTGGGACGGCAGCGGGTGCCAGGTGTCCGCGGCGCAGTCCGGGGTGTTGGTCGCGATCACCCAGGTCTCGGTGCTGCCGAACATCCCCCACCGGCGGGCGTCCGGCGCGACCGCCCGCAGGTCGTCGTCGATCCGCGCGTCCCAGGCCTCGCCGAGCCACAGCACGGACCGCAGGTCGGGCAGCTTCACCCCGGCGTCCCGGGCGCTGGCGAACAGCAGCGCCAGCACGCTGGGCGTACCGCCGATCGCGGTCACCCCGCGACCGGCGAAGAACTCCAGCCACGGCACGTGCTCCTCCCGGCCCAGCGCGCCGACGTTCATCGCCGTGCAGCCGGTGTGGTCGACGTACGCGTTGACCAGGAAGTGCGCGCCCCACATCTTGCCCGCGCTCCAGCCGTTGACGAAGACGTCGTCCGGGCCGAGCGGCTGCCAGTGCTCGTACACCTCGCGCATGTACAGTCCGGTCGGCGCGTGACCGACCTGCGGCGCGCCGGTGCTACCGCCGCTCTGGAAGATCCAGGTGGCCCCCTGCGCGGCCCGGGGTCGCAGGTGCGCCAGGGCGGCCTGCAGGTCGTCCTTGCGCATCACCGGCACCGCCGCCAGGTCGGCCACCGAGTCGAGGTCGGCCAGCGCCGCGTAGCGGTCCGCCAGCGCCGGCACGGTCCGCAGGTCCGCCAGCATCCGGCGGGCCCGGTCCAGGCGCGCCGGGTCCAGGTCGGTCGCGAAGAATTCCACCATCGGTATCAGCTCCTGCTCGATTTGTCAGGCGGTCCTGCTCGATTGGTCAGGCGGTCCCTGGTCGAACGGTCGGGCGGTCCCTGCTCGGTTGTCGGACGGCGGGCCAGTGCCACGCTGTGGCCCCGGAACTCGGCGACCACCTCGCCGCCGGGCCGGCTGACCGTCACGTCGTAGATGCCGTTCGGCCCGTACCGGGCCCGCTGGACCGCCTCGGCGGTCAACTCCTCGCCCACCTCGACCGGCCGCAGGAACGTCACCTGCGCCCCGTGCGCCACGGTGACCGGGCCGGCCGCGTTGCAGGCGTACGCGAACGCGGCGTCGGCCAGCAGGAACAGGAAGCCGCCGTGCGCCAGGCCGTGCATGTTCGCCATCACCTCGGTCACCCGCATCCGCACCCGGGCCCGGCCGGCGCCGGCCTCGTCGAGGGTGATGCCCAGGTGCCGGCAGGCCGGGTCCCGGGCGTACCGCTCCCGGGCGTCGGCGGTGATCACGCCGCACCGTCCGGTTCCGGCCGGGCCAGCCAGGAGCGGGTCAGCGCCAGGATCTCCCGGCCCTCCGGGTCGACGAACTTGCGGCCGGCGTACTCCCGGACCCAGTCGCCGGTCGGGATTCGCAACGGCGGGTCCGGCTCGGTGAGCGCCCGCAGCACCACCTCGGCCACCTCGGTGGCGGTCTGCGCGCCGGGCCAGCCGGTCCGGACCACCCAGTCCAGGTACGGCTCCAGCACCGGCGCGTACGGGCCGGCGTCGGCCAGCAGCGACGCCCGGGTGACGCCGGCGTTGGCGGCGAACGCGGTCTCCAGCACCGGCCCCGGCTCGACCATCGTCACGGTCACCCCCACCCCGGCGGCGACCGGGGCGAGGCTCTCCATGAACCCCTCCACGGCGAACTTGGCCGCCGAGTAGCCCTCGTTGAACGGCTGGGCGATCAGACCCCGGCTGCTGCCGATGGTGACCACCCGGCCCCGGGCGGCCCGCAGGTGCGGCAGGGCGGCCCGGGTCACCGCCACCACACCGAGGAAGTTCACCTCGATGCCGGCCCGGAAGGTCGCCATGTCGGTCATCTCGACGGTCGGGAAGGTGTTGGCGATCCCGGCGTTGTTGACCAGCGCGTCCAGCCGCCCGTACGCCGACACCACGGCCCCGACGCAGTCGGCGACGGATGTCTCGTCGGTGACGTCGAGCCGGCGTACGTCGATCTCGACGCCGGCCTCGGCGGCGGCCTCGCGCAGCCCCGCGGACCGGTCCGGGTCGCGCATGGTGGCGACCGTGGTCAAGCCGGCGCCGGCGGTGGCCAGCGCGGTGCGCAGGCCGATCCCGGACGAGCAGCCGGTGATCAGCACGACCGGTTCGGTGTCGGGCGTCATGGCGTCCGCACGGGGGTGTCGTCGGAGTCGGCCGCGGCGGCGGCCCGTTGCTGCTCGCGGGCCAGCATGCGGTGCAGCGGGGCCAGCGGGACGGCCGCGAAGAAGGTGCCGATCAGCGTGCCGACCACCATCGTGATCCGGGTCGCGTCGAGGATCCCGAAGTCGGCGGTGAGCCACTCGACCATGACGCCGCCGACGAAGACGCTGAGCGGGATCACGCCCCAGGTGATGGTCCGGAAGGCGGCGTGCGAGACGGCCTGGTCGGCGGCCGAGACGCGGGCCTGCCGGACGGCCGCGGTGCTGACGTTGTACCAGACCATGAAGAAGCCGTAGCAGGCCAGCGTCGCGCCGATGACGACGGCGGACGGCAGCGCCGGCGCCGCGAGGATGCCCAGGCCGACCAGCGAGTGCAGGAAGATGGCCCAGGGCATCATCCGGGCCGCGCCGATCCGCCGGCTGACCCGCGGCGCCAGCAGGGTGCCGACCACCGCGCCGGCGGCGGCCACCGACATCGCCAGGCCCAGGGTGCCGACCGACAGCCCGAGCCCCCGGTACGCCAGCACCGGCAGCACGGTCACGAAGATCGGCCCGCCGATGTTGGCCAGCAGCGTGCCGAGCAGGGTGCCGCGCAGCACCGGGTCGGTCCAGTTCAGCCGGATGCCCTGCTTGAGCCGGGACCACATGGACTCCCGCCGGCCGGCGCCGCCACCGTACGGCTTCATGGCCCGGATGCTGCCGGCCGAGAACAGGAAGGTGACGGCGTCCACCAGCAGCGAGGCCATGCCGAGCAGTTGGTAGAGGCCGCTGGCGATGGCCGGCCCGATCACCTCCGAGGTGGTCCGGCTGGTCTCCAGGTTCGCGTACGCCCTGACCCGCCCCTCGGGGCGGACGATGGACGCGATGGTGGCGGTGTAGCCGATGTTGAAGAAGACCGAGGTCGCGTTCGACACCGCCACCACGACGAACAGCAGCGGTACGGAGAGGAAGTCCAGCCAGTAGGCGACCGGGAGCAGCCCGATCAGCAGAAACCTGACCAGGTCACAGGTGATCAGCGTGGCCCGCAGGTCCCACCGGTCCACCAGCATCCCGGCGACCAGGCTGAGCAGCGGGATCGCCAGGTACTGCGCCATGCTGACCAGGCCCACCTCGAACGGCGAGGCGTGCAGCACCAGGATCATCACGGTCGGCACGACGAACAGATTGATCTTGTCGCCGACGTTGCTGACCGTCTGGCCGGCCCACAGCAGGTTGAACTCCCGGCCGAGTGACTCCCGGCCGGCTCGGTCCGGTGCGGCTGCTGTTCTCATGCGGCGCCCGGCGCGGCGCCGGCCAGCCGGCGCGCGTGCCCCCGCCGGTACGCCTCGAAGCGCGCCCGGATCAGGTCCCGTTGGGTGCGGACCGCCTCCGGCGAGCCCGGGTCCGGGCACATGATGCTGCCGTCCAACTCGATCTCGGACAGCCAGAACCGCTCCCCGTCGTGCAGGAAGTCGACGCAGAGGAAGGGCACCGGCAGCTTCTCCGCCATCCAGGCGACCGCCTCGGTCAGCTCGTCGGGCAGCGGCGCGTACCGGAGTCGGCCGCCGGTGGTGAACTGCGGGTAGAGCGCGCCGTCGCCGGGCGTACGGACGAGCACGGTGACCGGTTCGCCGTCCACCAGGTGCACCCGGTAGTCCGCGGTGCCGGCACCGAGGTACGGCTGGAACACCAGCGTCGTGTCACCACCCTGGGCCAGGCTGAGCAGCCCCCGTACGTCGTGCGGGTCGCGGGCCAGGTTGATCCCCCGGGACGCGCACCAGCCGGCCGGCTTGGCCAGCGCCGGGTACGGCAGGTCCCGGATGGCCGCCTCGTACTCGTCGTAGACCAGGTCCCGGCCGGACCCGATCCGGACGGTGGGGATCGGCGGGATCGGGCAGTCCCGCAGGAACAGGATGGTGGCCAGCTTGTCGTTGCAGACCGCGGCCAGGGCCGGCGGGTGCGGCAGGTAGAAGCCGACCTGCTCCAGCACCGCGTAGAGGGTGAACTGGTTGAACACGTCCGCCGCCTGGTAGGGCAGCGAGTAGAGCGAGGTGACGAAGAGGGTGTCGGCCGGGGTGACCGGCTCGCCGTCGATGTGCACCTTCGGCGCGTGCGGGTCCAGCGCGTCAACCGTCACCGCCTCGGGGGCGACCCGGTCCCAGGACAGGTCGAGTTCCTTGGCCACCTCGACGTACGTGTCCCAGAAGGCCGCCGCCCACTTGGCGCCGGTCCGGGTCGACTCCCGGTCCGGGAACAGCCAGCACATCCGTCGTAACGTGGTTGTTTCCTCGGGCATCGTCCACCACTCC
The DNA here is from genome assembly GCF_042650605.1 of Micromonospora zhanjiangensis. NCBI lineage: Bacteria > Bacillati > Actinomycetota > Actinomycetes > Micromonosporales > Micromonosporaceae > Micromonospora > Micromonospora zhanjiangensis. Next base: position 61,183 of record NZ_JBHSBN010000025.1, read on the forward strand.
GCTCAGGACCCGGACACCGTCGCCGACGGCGAAACTCGCCGAATTCTGGCAACGGTTGCTACGGATCCGCTGCGAACCCGATACGGATCCACCAGCGGCGCCCGGCCGGCGGCCGCGCTCAGGCCACCATGTTCTGCTCGGTCAGCTCGGTCAGCCGCACGGTGCACAGCCCGTTGCGTTCGGCCCGCACGTCGGTCACCGCGAGCTGGGTGCCGGGGGCGAGGATGAACTCCTCCTCGCCGCTGAACGCGGAGAACCGGCGGATGCCGACCGCCCGGACCGGGGTCACCTCGAACAGCGTCCGCCGGCCCCGGCCACCCATGAAGCCCTGCGCCACACCGAGCTTCGACGTGCAGGACGAGACGCCCCACCAGGTCACCGTCCGGCCGACCGGGTACTGCGCCCGCAGGTCCAGGGCCACCCCGCGCCACAACGGCTCGGTGCGCACCGGCAGCCGCGACACCGCCGAGAAGAGCAACCGCAGGTACGGCAGGTACGGGGCGATCCGGCCGCGGTCCGGGTTCCGCAGGGTGGCGTTGATCTGTCGGTAGAACGCCGACTCGCAGGTGTAGAGGTGGAGCGCCGCCGCCTCGGCGGCGGACAGCACGTCGGGCCTGTCGTCCGCCTGCTGGAGCCCGAACTCGTGCGACCGTTGCACCTGCCAGTCAAGGCCGGACAGCACCTTGGTGACCGGGGCGAGCGCCTGCGGGAAGTCCATCAGCGGGGTGTCGAAGACGCCCGTGATGGCCGGCAGCGCCAGGCCCTCGTCCTTGACGCTGGCGAGCCGTTCCAGGTAGAGCTTGTGCAGCTCCATAGTGGACGCGATGAACTCACCCATCCGGCCGGCCGTGCCGGCCTCGGGACCGCCGACCCGGCCGCTGTTCCAGCCCTTGCTGGGCAACCAGTCGATGTCGTCGGCGCCGAGGCCGCGCAGGGCGTCGTTCACCAGGGCGAAGTGGTCCCCGTCGCAGAAGATGTCGCCCTGCGCGGCCGGGTTGGGGTGGTCGATGTGGCGGACGGCCACTGCCGGGTACCGCTTCTGCAACCGCAGCACGACGTTTTTCAGGCTCCGGGCGTGCGCCCCCCACCAGGCGAACACCACGCCGCGGTCGGCCTCGTCGGTGGCGTGCTGCTTGGCCCGCAGGATCTCCTCGATCAGCCGCTCGACCACCGGCCGCCAGAACCCGGTGTGCTGGTCGGTGGCCAGCGCCCCGTCGCTGCTCGCGGTCAGCGCGGCGTTCAACAGCAGTACGCCCTGGGTGAGCATCGCCTGGAACCACTCCGGCGGCTGCACGGTGTCGTTCTTCCTCAGCAGGGCGCGGATGTCGGCGATCGGGGTCCTCTTGGGAATGCCGTACTTCCACATCGCCGCGGCCTTGATGATGCAGCGGATGCTGACCACCCGGCCGAACTGGCTGTCCTGCCAGTTGTGGAAGGTGTTGTCGAACATCGCGATGCCGGTGGCGCTCTCCGGCCGGGGGTACGGGTTCTGGCCGAAGACGACGACCTTCCACTTCTCGGGCGGATGGGGCTTGAGCGCCTGGAAAGTGAGTTCCCGCACCGGTACCACGTTCGGTCCGCGCCCGGGCCCGATGAACGTGGCCGCGTTCGGCTGCCGCTCGACGACCGGCTTCAGCAGCGGCAGCCACGGCTCGCCGCCGCCGGCGAAGAGTTCGGTCAGGGCAAGCGGGTCGTCCGGGTGGGGCGGCGTGGGAACGTTGCTGTCACTCATCGTCGGCTCCGTGTCCTCTCAGCACATCCTGGTGCGCGTCCGGTGGGCCGGCGTCGCCCTCCGGCTGCCGCGAGACCTTATGCGACAGCCCCGACAACACCCGCACCGCTTGTGTCGTACCGGGCCGGTAACGTGCGGACCGTCCAAGACCCCTCGACGACGACCGGAGTGAGCCCATGTCCGTCCATCCCGTACCGACCGGCCTGCGGGTGGTCCTCAGTGACATCAACGCCAAGGTGGTGCAGTCCTGGCTCGGCGCGTTCGCCGACAGCCCGGACGTGGAGATCGTCAAGGGCTCCATCATCAACCAGCAGGTCGACGCCTGGGTCAGCCCCACCAACTCGCACGGCGCGATGAACGGCGGGGTGGACGCGGCCATCAAGCGGCACCTCGGCGCCGGCATCCAACTTCGCGTCCAGCGGGCCATCCGGGACCGGTTCGGCGGTTCGCTGCCGATCGGCAGCGCCGTCTGCGTGCCGTCCGGCGCGGCGAACCCGAAGTTCCTGATCTCGACGCCGACCATGCAGCAGTCGGTGGAGAACGTCCGCGAGACGTTGAACGTCGCACTGGCCTGCGCCGCCGCTTTCCAGGCCGTACACATGCAGAACCAGCGGGAGCCGGGCAGCATCGCGTCGGTGGCGCTGGTCGGCATGGGCGCGGCGACCGGCAAGGTGCCGCCGCAGGTGTGCGCCAACCTGATGTGGGCGGGCTACACCCTCTTCCACGACTACGCCTTCGACGACTACGACGAGCTGCGCAGCACGGTGACCGGGCAGCTCGGCGACATCGAAACCCGCCCCGTCCATCAGCGGGTGCGTATCTCCCCGCCGGCCACCCGCCGCTCGCGCCACTGACCCGGCCGGCGGTGTCGCGCCGCCGACTCACCGGGCGGCGGGAACGGCCGGGTCAGCCGGCGGCGCGGGCCGCGGGGTCCAGCGGACGGCGAGCCGACGGATCACACGGTGAGCAGGTAGTCGTCCGCCTCCGGGCTCCACTCCAGTCCGACCGCGCCGCTGGTGGCGGCCGCCTTGCAGAACTGCAGGAAACTGCGGTAGCCGAGCTTCTTCTCGCTGAAGTCGGGGCGTACCCGCAGCAGTTGGTTCTTCAGGCCGGACAGTGCGGCGGCGCCGCCGCCGCGGGTCAGGTCCTGGACCACCGACCGGAGCACCCCGAACGCCACCTCCCGGTCACCGTGCTCGGGCAGCGAGACCTCCGGGTCGCCCTTGGCCGGACCCTCGGCCAACTCCACCACGTTACGTCCGGCGAGATGCCGCATGAGTTCGCCGAAGGCGCGGAACCCGTAGTCGGACTCGCTGAAGGTCGGGTCCTTGCGCAGCAGGGTGCGCTTCAACGTCGACGCGGTCACCGCGCCGCTGGAACTGCCCTGCAGGCCGGCCACGGTCTGGGCGACCAGGACGGCGAGGGTGTCGACGTCGCGTACCGGCTCCTCGACCACCGGCGGCTCCTCGACCGTCCGCGGTGCCTCGGGCTCCGGCCGGGTCTCCGCGGCGGGTGCCTTGCCGGCCCGACCGCGCCGGGCCTTGGTCGGCGGCGGGACCTCGACACCCTCCAGCCGGTCGTAGTAGAGGAACTCGTCGCAGGCCGGCGGCAGCAGCGCCGAGGTGGACTTCTCCACCCCGACCCCGATCACCCGCTTGTTCAGCTCGCGCAGCTTGTGCACCAACGGGGTGAAGTCGCTGTCCCCGGTGCAGATCACGAAGGTCGAGATGTATTCGCGCTCGAAGGCCAGCTCCACCGCGTCGACCGCCATCTTGATGTCGGCGGCGTTCTTGCGGGAGGCGCCCATCCGCTGGGGCATCTCGATCAGTTCGACGTGCGAGCGGGTCAGCATCCGCCGGTCGTCGTCGAAGTACGACCAGTCCGCGTACGCCCGGCGCACGACGACCCGGCCCCGCTCGGCCAGCGCGTCGGCGATCGGCCGGATGTCGAAGGCCATCCCGCCCAGGTGTTCCCGCGCGCCCAGGGCCAGGTTCTCGTAGTCCAGGAACAGGGCGATCCGGTCTTCGTGATCCACCCGAGCAGCCTACGCCCGAGCCGGCCGGCACCGGCTCATCCCCGCGCGAGTACCGCGAGGAGTTGTTCGCCGTACTTGGCGAGCTTGTTCTCCCCCACGCCGTTGAACCGGGACAACTCGGCCAGCGAGGACGGCGGCTCGGCGGCGATCTGCCGCAGCGTCGCGTCGTGGAAGATCACGTATGCCGGGACGCCCTGCTCCTTCGCGGTGGCCGCGCGCCACGCGCGGAGCCGCTCGAAGACCGGCGCGGCCTCGGCGGACAGCTCGACGGCCGCGGCGGCGGCCGACTTCGTCTTCGCCTTTGCGGCCCGCGACCCAGCCGCCGGCCGGGCCGCCTCCCGGCGCATCGGTACGTCGCGTCGCCGGCTCAACACCTCGGCGCTGGTGTCGGTCAGCACCAGCGTGCCGTAGTCGCCCTCCACCGCGAGCAGCCCCTGGGCCAGCAGTTGCCGGACCACCCCACGCCACTCGGCCTCGCTCAGCTCGGTGCCGATGCCGAACGTGCTGAGCTGGTCGTGGCGGTGCTGGGTGACCTTGTCGGTGCTCCGGCCGAGCAGGATGTCGATGCTCTGCCCGGCGCCGAACCTCTGGTTGCGTTCCCGGTGCAGCCGCAGCACGGTCGACAGCAGCTTCTGCGCGGCCTCGGTGCCGTCCCAGGACTCCGGCGGGCTGAGGCAGGTGTCGCAGTTTCCGCACGGCTGCGCCTGCTGGCCGAAGTAGTTGAGCAGTTGCACCCGGCGGCAGCCGACCGTCTCACAGAGCGCCAACATGGCGTCCAGGTGGGCGGCGAGCACCCGACGGCGGGCCAGGTCACCGTCGGACGTCTCGATCATCTTGCGCTGCTGCACCACGTCCTGCAGGCCGTAGGCCAACCAGGCGGTGGACGGCAGCCCGTCCCGGCCGGCCCGGCCGGTCTCCTGGTAGTAGCCCTCGACCGACTTCGGCAGGTCGAGGTGCGCGACGAACCGGACGTCCGGCTTGTCGATGCCCATCCCGAAGGCGATCGTGGCGACCATGATCAGGCCGTCCTCGCGCAGGAAGCGCTGCTGGTGCGCGGCGCGGGTGGCCGCGTCCAGGCCGGCGTGGTACGGCAACGCCGGGATGCCGTTGGCGACCAGGAACTCGGCCGTCTTGTCCACCGACGCGCGGGACAGGCAGTAGACGATGCCGGCGTCCCCGGCGTGCTCACCGCGCAACAACTCCAGCAGCTGCCTGCGCGGCTCCCGCTTCGGCACGATCCGGTACTGGATGTTGGGCCGGTCGAAGCTGGCGACGAAGTGCCGGGCCGCGGTCAGGTCCAGCCGGGTGGCGATCTCGGCCGCGGTCGCGCTGGTCGCCGTCGCGGTCAGGGCGATCCGCGGTACGTCCGGCCAGCGCTCGTGCAGCATCGACAGGCCGAGATAGTCGGGCCGGAAGTCGTGGCCCCACTGGGCGACGCAGTGCGCCTCGTCGATGGCGAACAGCGCGACCCGGCCCCGGTCCAGCAACTGCGCGGTGCCCCGGCCGCCGAGCGCCTCGGGGGCCAGGTAGAGCAGGTCCAGCTCACCGGCGAGGAACGCCTTCTCCACCCCGCGCCGGGTCTCGTAGTCCTGGGTCGAGTTGAGGAAGCCGGCGCGGACGCCGACCGCGGTCAGCGCGTCGACCTGGTCCTGCATCAGCGCGATCAGCGGCGAGATCACCACCGCCACGCCGGGCCGGACCAGCGCCGGGATCTGGTAGCACAGCGACTTGCCGCCGCCGGTGGGCATCAGCACCAGCGCGTCCCCGCCGGCCACCACGTGCTCGATGATCTCCTGCTGGTTACCCCGGAAGGTGTCGTAGCCGAAGATCCGCCGCAGCACGTCCAGGGGCGCCCCGGCGGGCACGTCGGTGAGGGAATCCATGGCGGGGCATTCTACGAGGCTCCCCCGACGCAACCGGTCCGACACGGAGGGTGGGCGGAGATCTGGCGTACCGTGGCGGGGCATGGCGCTGATGCGATGCGACTTCTTCTCCGAGACGCTCGGGTTGAACACCTCGATGACCGTGCTGCTGCCGCAGCGGACCGCAACCCAGATCGGCATGTCGGGCGCCACCCGCGACGGCGACCCGCCGGTGCTGTACCTGCTGCACGGCCTCAGCGACGACGACACCATCTGGCTGCGGCGTACCTCGATCGAACGGTACGTCGCGCCGCTCGGGCTGGCCGTGGTGATGCCGCAGGTGGCGCGGAGCTTCTACACCGACGAGGCGAACGGCAACCGGTACTGGACCTTCCTCAGCGAGGAGTTGCCCGAGCTGTGCCGGTCCTTCTTCCGGCTGTCCGACCGCCGGGAGGACACCTTCGTGGCCGGCCTGTCGATGGGCGGCTACGGCGCGCTGCGCTGGGCGTTGCGCGCGCCGCACCGGTTCGCCGCCGCGGCCAGCCTCTCCGGCGCGCTGGACCTGGCCCGTCGGACGGCCGACCCGCAGCGGCCGCTGGACCCGGCGATCTGGCGCACCGTCTTCGGCGACCGGCCCGTCGCCGGCAGCGACGACGACCTGTTCACGCTGCTGGACCGGGCCGACCCGGCGGAACTGCCGGCGCTGTGGCTGGCCTGCGGCACCGAGGACCACCTGCACGCCGACACCGTCCGGTTCGCGGCTGCGGCCGAGGCCCGGGGCGTACCGGTCGAGGTCGACCTCTCCCCCGGCGCGCACGACTGGGCCTACTGGGACGAGGCCGTCCAACGCGTCCTGGCCTGGCTCCCGCTGTCGACCTGACCCGCACCGCGCGGCGGCGAGGGGCGGTCAGCGGCCCGGGCAGCGGTAGGTGAGCTGGGCGCCGGCCTGGGCCGGGGACGGTTCGACGATGTTGACGGTGGCGGTCCCGGTGGTGCTGCCGACCCCGCTGAACGTCCACCTCAGGGTGAGCACGGCGGTCCGCTGGCCGCGGCCGACCCGCTCGTCGAGCAGGGGGCCGGGCGGCTGGCCGGAACGGAGCCACTGGTAACGGATCACCCCGCTGCGGCCGTTCGTGGTCACGGTGGCCAGTACGTCGACCGTGACGTCGCAGCGGTCGCCGGCCGGCTGCGGCACCGCCACGGTGACGCCCCGCACCTCGAGCGGGCTCAGCCGCTCCCACAGGTAGAGCCCGACCACCGCGACCAGCGCGAGGGTCACCAGTGCGGAGAGCGCCGACACCACCCGCCGCCACAACGGACGCGGACGACGCGGCGCGGCCGCGGCCGGCCAGGCGGGGGCGCCCGGCGCCGCGGCCGGCACTCCAGGCCCGAAGCGCAACTCACCCTGGGACGTCGGCCGTCCGGCGTCGCGCGGCGGCACCCCACCCCCGGGGTACGCCCCGGCCGTCGCGTCGTAGCCCGTGGTGACCGGCCGGGTCGGTGCCACGGTCGGCGCGCCGTGGACGGTGGCCGGCACCGACGGTGTGCCGGTCCGGTCCAGGGACACCGTGCGGTCCAGGGACACCGTGCCGTCCAGGGACACCGTGCGGTCCAGGGACACCGTCCCGTCGAGGTTGACGGTGGCTCCCGGATCGGCTCGCGGCGGCACTGCCCGGGTGGGCAGGGCCTCGGTGGGCTCGTCCGGCCGGGTCATCCGAGCCGTCCCCGGGGCGCGACGGCGGGTTGGGCAGCGGGCACGTCGTACTCCTCAGCCGGGGGTGCAGTAGTTGTAGAGGGTGACGTACACCGGCGAGGCCGAGGTGGCGGAGTTGCCGGCGGCGTCGGTGGCGGTGACCCGGACCGGGATGCGGGTGCTCGACTTCGGCATCTTCAGCGGGCCGAGGGTGCCCCGGAAGGCGTTCTTCCCGACCGAGGCCATCGACACGGTCGGCGTGGCGCCGCCCACGGTGTACTGGAAGGTGACCTTCAGCGCGGCCGGACCGCTGCGGTCGTCGTCCACGGTGACGGTGACGGTGCTCGTCTGGATGCCGTACGGGCAGCCCTCCGGCTCAGCTCGGTCGGGTCGGCGACCACCGGGCCGACCTTCGGGGCGACGGTGTCCGGCGGTGGTGGCGGGGAGGTGCCGGGCGGGGGCGCGGCGGTGGTCCGTACCGGTGGGCGGGTCGGCACGGTCGACGCGGACGGATCGGCCGTGGCCGTCGCGGTCGGGGTGGGGACGGCGGACGTGGTCGGCGTGGGACCGAAGGCCGGGGTGGGGTCCGGCGTCGGCGTCCCGAGGTCGGCCGGCGCGGCGGCGCCGGTGGGGCCGGTCGCGGCCGAACCGCCGGCCAGCGCCGGGGCGTCCTGGGCCGCGTAGCGATAGCCGGCGCCGCCGATCAGCAGCGCCGCGACGAGGGCCCCGCCGGCCAGCGCGGTCCGCTTCCGGCCGCCGTGGAACAGTTTCCGCAGGGTACGCGTCGCCGCGGTCCCCGCGCCGAGCGTGGTGCCGGCGAGGCTGGTGGCCCCACCGGTGCCGTCCGGGAACGGCCAGAGCGCGGCGAGCAGCGCGGCCCGGCGGGCCAACCCGGTCAACCCCCGCTCCTCCCAGTCCGGGCCGTACGCCGTGCCGGCCACCCGGTCGAGGATCTCCAGGAACACCTGGGCGGACTGCGGCCGGTCGGCGGGTTGCTTGGCCAGGCCGCGCCGGAGCAGGTCGTGCACCGGTTCCGGGGCCGGGTCGGTCGGAATCGGCGCGTTCGTGTGCTGCTCGTGCAGGGCGAACAGGTTCTGCCCGTCGTACGGGGGTCGGCCGGTCAGGCACTCGAAGAAGGTGGCGGTGGCCGCGTAGATGTCGCAGGCCGGGCTCGCCGGCGCACCGGTCCACTGCTCCGGCGCCATGTAGCGGGGCGTGCCGGTGACCCGGGCGCCGGAGTCCTCGCCGACCGGCAGGGCGATGCCGAAGTCGGCGAGCTTGCTCAGTCCCGCGCCGGTGACCAGCACGTTCTCCGGTTTGTAGTCGCGGTGCACCACAGCGTGCGCGTGCGCGGCGGCGAGCCCGGCGAGTGAACCCCTGAGCACGCAGAGCGCCGACTCGGGACTGGTCGGGCCGTGTTCGCGCAGTATCTGGCGCAGCGACACCCCGTTGACCAGTTCCATCACGATCGCCGCGCCCTCGGCGGACTCGACGTACTCGTAGAGCCGCGAGACGTGCGGATCGTCGATCTCACCGAGCAGCCGCGCCTCCTGCCGGAAGGCGGTCCGGAAGGACGGATCGTCGCCGAGGCCGCGGACCAGGTACTTGATGGCGACCGGCGTGCCGGTCGCGTCGTGGGTGGCGAGCACGACGGTGCCCGACGCGCCGGCGCCGAGCCGACGGACGGGCGTGTAACCGGACAGTTGCCAGTCGCTCATTCCGCCTCTCCGCTCCGCTGCGAGCCGACCTGCGCCATGCCACCCGGACGCTCGCTCCGCTCGCTCATGCCGCCTCTCCGCTCCGCTGCGAGCCGACCTGAGCCGTGCCAACCGGACGCTCGCTCCGCTCGCTCATGCCGCCCCTCCACGACGATGCGGGGACGGGTCACGAGCCCGCCTCGGCACTCATTGTCGTCGCGGCCGCAACACCGGCCATCGGCGGAACGGGTGCCGCCGATGGCCGGTAGGGGGCCTCCGCCCGGCAACGGCCGGCGACGACCGGCGCGGGAGCGCCTAGACTGTCCAGGTGGACCGGTCCAGACCGACCGACGACGACCCGCGGCCGACGCGGCCGTACGGGCACGTCTGCTGGGCCTACGACGATCCGGCCGGGCTCGCGGCCCGGGCCCGGGAGTTCCTGGCCGACGGGCTCGCCGCCGGCGAACAGGTCTGGTACGCCGCGCCCGACCCGCCCGACCCGGTGGCCGAACGGCTGCGCGGGGCGCGGGTGCTCGCCGACGGGTTCCGGCGCGGCGCCGCCCGGATCGTCCCGTTGAACGCCACCTACGACGCCGGTGCGGCCGTGGATCCGGAAGCCCAGGCCGCCGTCTTCGTCGCGGCGGCCGAGACCGCCCTGGCCGACGGGTACGCCGGCCTCCGGGTGGTCGCCGACTGCACCTCGCTGGTACGCACCCCGGCGGCCCTGGAAGCCTTCGCGCGGTACGAGCACGTGGTCGACCGGGAGATGCAGCGCCGACCGCTCGCCGGGCTGTGCGCGTTCGACCGGACCCGGCTCGACGACCGGATCCTGGTGGAGCTGGCCTGCCTGCACCAGGAGACCAACGTCGACGCGGCCCTGTTCCGGTTGCACGCCTGCGACCCGGACGCCGGCTGCGCCGCGCTGACCGGCGAGTTGGACCCGTCCACCCACGAGTTGTTCGCGCAGGCCCTGGACCGGGTCGATCCGCGGCCGGTCGACGGCCGGCTGGTGCTGGACGCCAGCGGCCTGCGGTACGTCGACCACCGGTCCCTGCTGCTGTTGCAGGACTTCGCCCGGGGGCGGCACGCGACCGCGGTGCTGCGCACCTCCCGATCGGCCGCGACGCGGCTCGTCGAACTGCTGGACCTGCCGGGCGTCCGGGTGGAGGCGGCGTGCTGAGCACGGACCCCGCCGCCGGCCGGCACGGCTGTCACCACGAGGCGATCTGCTACGACTCGGACGAGGAACTGCTCGCCGTCGCGGTGCCGTTCCTGACGGACGGCATCGCCGCGGACGAGCCGACCGTGCTCTCCCTCGGGGAACGCCGGGCCGCCCTGGTCCGGTCGGCGTTGCCCGCCGGGGTCGAGGTCTCCCTGGCCACCGGCGGGGTGATGTACACCGGGCCCGCCTCGGCCATCCGGTCGTACCAGCAGTTGCTGGCCGGCTACCGGGCGTCCGGGGCCCGGCGGGTCCGGATCGTCGGTGAGTTGCCGCCCGCCCACTTCGGCTCGACGTGGGACTGGTGGGCCCGGTACGAGTCGGCGGTCAACCACGCGCTCGACGAGTTCCCGGTGTGGTGCCTCTGCACGTACGACCGGCGACTCGCCCCCGCGGCGGTGCTCGCCGACGTGGGCCGGACCCACCCGTGGATCGCGACCGCCGACGGCCGGCGGGAACCGAGTCCGCACTACACCGACCCGCTGCTCTTCCTGCGGGAGAACCGTCCCGGACCGCCGGACCCGGTGCAGCTCACCGCGCCGGCCCTGGAGCTGACCGATCCGTCCCCGGCCCGGGCGCGGCACGGGGTACGCGAGGTCGACCGGGGGCTGTTGCCGGCCGACGACGTGGACGACCTGGTGGTGGCGGTCAGCGAGACGGTCACCAACGCGCACCGCTACGGGTGCCCGCCGGTACGGGTGCGCTACTGGACCGCCGACGATCGCATCGTGGTCACGGTCAGCGACTGCGGTGAGGGACCGAAGGACCCGTTCGCGGGCCTGCTGCCGACCCGCGACGGTGCCGAGGGCGGCCTCGGCCTGTGGATCACGTTCCAGTCGTGCAGCCACGTCACGATGAGCCGGGACGCCGGCTCCTACACCCTGCGGCTGACCGCCGGAAACCCGCCCGCCGGCGACATCCTCGGCGCGGTCGGCCGCAAGCCTTGACCACCTCTCTGTCGCGAGGTCGCACCGACCGGACGGCTCCCTTCCCGGCCCTGCGCCCGCCGCCGCGGTGGGCGCGGCCCCTCGCGGTGGTGATCCTGCTGGCCGGGATGGCGTTCGCGATGGTCACCGCCGCGGTACAGCAGACCCCCACGATCGACGAGCCGGTGTACGTCGGCACGGCAACCGCGTACCTGCACCAGCACGAGGTGCGGTACAACCCCGAACACCCGCCGCTGGCCAAACTGATCATCGCGACCGGGTTGGCCTTCGACCGGCCCACCCTCGACCCGGGGTTCGCCGGCGACCAGTCGGCGCTCGGCCGGCGGGTGCTGTACGAGTCGGGCAACGACCCGTGGCGGGTGATGCTGCTGGCCCGGCTGCCGATGATCGTCCTGACCCTGCTGTTCGGCCTGGTCGTGTACGGCTTCGCCCGGGACGTCACCGGCCCGGTGGGCGGCCTGCTGGCGTTGACCCTGTACGCCCTCTCGCCGGACGTGATCGCGCACGGGTCACTGGCCGGGCTGGACGTACCGGTGGCGGGTTTCCTGCTGGTCGCGGCCTGGTCGCTGTGGCGGGCCCGGCGCCGGCCGGTCCGCTACCTGCCGTTGGCCGGGCTGGCCCTCGGCGCGGCCCTGGCCACCAAGATGACCGCGCTGGCCGTGACGCCGGTGCTGCTGCTCCTGGCCGTCCTGTCCGTCTGGTCCGCCACCCGTCCCGGGCCGGACGGCACGGCCCCGGCGGCCGCTCCGGAGCGGCCCGGCACCGCGACCGTCACGGACGGACCCGGCGCCGGCCCGACGGACGGCGGGTCCGGGCGGCCCGGCGACGCCGGACGGCGGCTCGCGCTGGGGGTGGGGGCGGCGGCCGGGGTGGCGCTGCTGGCGGTCGGCGTGGTGTGGCTCAGCTACCTCGCCGTCGACCCGCGACTGCGCTGGACCCCGCCGGCCGGGCTGCCGACGGTGGACGGGCTGCGCGCCCTGCTCGTCGACCGGCTGCCGTTCCCGCCGTCCTACCGGGACGGGATGCGGGTGCAGTTCGGCTTCGAGGACACCACCTGGGGCGGGTTCCTGTTCGGTCAGCAGTACCTCGGCTCCCGGTGGTACTACCTGCCGGTGGCGCTGCTGGTGAAGACCCCGCTCGGGGCGCTGGCGCTGTGGCTGGTCGGCGCGGTGGCCCTGGTGGCGCTCCCCCGGCTGCGGCCCGCGGCGGCGTACCTGCTGATGCCGACCGCCGTGCTGCTGGTGGCGGCGGCGACCGGGTCGCGGGACCTCGGCGTCCGGTACGCGATCTTCGTACCGGTCTTCCTGGCGGTGGCGGCGGCCGGCACGCTCGCCGTCCGGCGCCGGTGGGCACCCGTCGCCGCGGGCCTGCTGGCGCTCGCCGTCGCGGTCAGCACGGTACGCGCGTTCCCGTACTACCTGCCCTACTCGAACGAGGCGTTCGGCGGCCCGGAGAAGACGTACCTGCGGCTGCACGACTCGAACGTCGACTGGGGGCAGGACCTGGGCCGATTGGCCGACCGGCTGCGGCAGCGCTACCCGGGCGAGCGGATCTGGCTGGTCTACAAGGGCGCCGGCGTGCCGTCCTGGTACGGCATCGACGCGGGTGACCCGTTCAGCGTCCCGCCGGACCAGGTGCGTGGCGTGGTGGTGGTGTCCCGCACCTGGATCGACAAGGCCGACGACCGGCTGCGGGCGCTGATCGCCAGCAGCACCCCGGTCGACCAGGTCGGCCACTCGATCACCATCTACCGCCGGTCCGGGCGGTCCGGTTAGTCGACCGCCGGACGCCGGGCGGCCAGGGCCATGCGCACCCCGAGGACCGTGAACGGCACCAGGAGCAGCAGGTCGGCCAGGTGGGCGACCATCGGCTCCCGGGGGATGCGGCTGGCCGGGAACACCACCGCGGCGACGCTGATCAGCACGCCGAGCGCCGGCGGCACGGCGCGCAGGCGGGCCAGCACCAGGCCGAGCACGAAGAGCGACAGCGGGAACAGCGGGCCGGGAAACCAGAACGCCAGGTACGCGGCGAGCGGGTGGAGATTGACCAGGCTCACCGCCTCGCTGTGCGGCACGCCGAACAACTCCTCCTGGATGCCCTGCACCCCGAAGCAGACCCCGCCGATCGCACCGTAGACGGCCAGCGGGAGGCCGACGGCGGCGTACCGCGGGACCCGGTGCTCGATCGCGCGGAACACCGCCACCAGCCCGACGATCCAGCAGACCGAGGCGACGACGATCAGGGCCCCGGCGACCGTCCCCTGGTACTGGTCCCGCCAGAAGAAGGTCGACCCGGCCTGGATCGCCGGAGCCGCCACCAGGCAGCCGCCGGCGATCACCGTGGCCGCCGAAGACATGTTCACCGCGTTCGTACCGATGAGATTCATGCCTGTGACGCTAGGCAGCGCGCGACCGTCGGCCATCCGACGTGCGGCGCGCCGGCATACCGCGATCGCGGTACGCCGGCCACCCGGTCCGCGGTAGCACCCGGGCGGGCTTGGGCGGACCGGAACGGGATCCACGCGGTCGTACGCGTGCCTCAGGGCACCAGGTGGATCCGGACCCGACGGGCGGTGACCGCCGCGGCTTCGAGCACGGCCAGCCGCGGCTCGGCGACCTCCAGCAGGTGCGGGTGGCGCAGCGCGGCCAGCGGTTCGAGCCGCCGGTCGGCGAGCACCGCGTCGACCATGCCCCGGTCGCCGCCGCAGACCAGCGCCCGGATCGCGGTGTCCGGGTCCGTGGCCGTCCCGGGGGCGTACGGCAGCAGCACCCGCGCCGCGAGGTCGGCCGTCCGCCCGGCGGCGGCGTCGGCCTGGTTGTCCCGGCGCCGCGCGTAGCGCTGCTGCGACCAGCCGCCGGCCGCGGTGCGGCCCTGCACGTAGTGGCGGTCGACCTTGGACGCGACGAGCTTCGTCCCGTCGGCGACCCCGACGGCGACGGCGCCCCGGCGGACCAGCAGCAGACCGAGCCGGGGCGGCCGGGTCAGCGCGGCCAGCAGCGCGTCGATGTCGGCCACCGCGTCGAGTCCGGGTGGCGGGTGCAGGGTGGCCCGGTCGCCGTTGCTCGCGCCGGTGAGGGTGAGCCCGTCCTCGGTGGCCCCGTCGTGCCGGCCGTAGAAGCCGTCCAACCAGCCGCGCAGCCGCTCCGGCGAGATCTCCACCCAGCGCCCACCACCGGCCGCCGGCCGTGGCTTCACCATCCGTGCCTCATCCACCCAGCATGGCAGCAGCGCCGCCGGACCGCCGACGCGGTCAGCGGGCAGCCCACGTCAATCCGCACGTGGTCGACGGTGGTCCGGCCGTGCCATGCTTCACGGACTCGACCCGAAGGACGGTCATGACTGCTGGCGACGCCGTACAGGCCCGGCCGGCGCGACGCTCGTTGCGCCCCATCGCATCCCTGCTGACCCTCGTCGCGATCCTCGCCCTGCTGTTCGGCGTTCCATGGTGGACACTGACCACCGGGCGGGCCCAGTGGCCGGCGCCGCTGGCCGCCGCCGGCAGCGCGGTCTTCGCGGTCACCCTGGTCGCGTTCCCGGTGCTGATGTACCTCGGTCACGGCCGCCGGCAACGTGACTGGGCCGCCCGTACCGGCGACACCATCCTCGGCCTGGTCTGGATCCTGTTCGTCTGGGCGCTGCTCGGCAACGTCGCGCGGCTCGCCCTCGCCGCGGTCGGCGTCGCCGACCCGGCCCGCTCCCGGCTGGTCGCCGTCGGCACCCTCGCCGTCTCGGCGGTGCTGGCCCTCTGGGGGTACGTCGAGGCGATGCGCGTCCCCCGGGTACGCCGGGTCGACGTCACCCTCGACCGGTTGGCACCCGGTCTCGACGGGCTACGGGTCGTGCTGATCACCGACACCCACTACGGCCCGATCGACCGGGCCGGCTGGTCGGCCCGGACGATCGCGAAGGTGAACGAGTTGGACGCCGACGTCGTCTGCCACACCGGCGACATCGCCGACGGTTCGGTGGCCCGCCGGCGAGCCCAGGCCGCGCCGCTCGGCGAGGTCCGGGCCCGGTTGGCGCGCACCTACGTGACCGGCAACCACGAGTACCTCGGCGAGGCCCAGGGCTGGCTGGACCACATGCGCGACCTCGGCTGGGAGCCGTTGCACAACCGGCACATCGTGGTCCGGCGGGACGGTGCCGGCCTGGTCGTGGCCGGGGTGGACGACCGCACGGCGGCGTCCTCCGGCTCGGCCGGGCACCGGGCCGACCACGCCGCCGCACTGTCCGGTGCCGACCCGGACCTGCCCGTGCTGCTGCTGGCGCACCAGCCGAAGCAGATCGACGACGCCGTCGCGGCCGGGGTCGACCTGCAGCTCTCCGGGCACACCCACGGCGGGCAGATGTGGCCGTTCCACTACCTCGTCCGGCTCGACCAGCCGGTGGTGCAGGGCCTGCGCCGGCACGGCCGGACCCAGCTCTACACCAGCCGGGGCACCGGTTTCTGGGGGCCGCCGTTCCGGATCTTCGCCCCCAGCGAGATCACCCTGCTCACTCTCCGCGCGGGGTAGCCCCGTCCCGCCGGACCGCACAACCGCAGGACCACACGGAGTGCGAGCGGCGCGCGGCGGACGGTCCACGGGACAACGGTGACGGTGCGTGACCCGTACAGTGTCGGGAATTGTCGATCGAGGAGAGCACCTTGTCCGAACCGACTCGGCCGCCGGACCCGGCGGCGCCACCCGCGCCGGCCGCACCCGCCGCCGTCGATCCGCCCGTCGGCACGACGCCGTACCTGCTGGTCATGCCGGCCACCGACGGCGCGCCGGGGGGCCTGCCGTGGCCCGGACCGCAGGACCAGCCCGGCTGGGCGATCCCGGTGACCATCCCGGCCGGCACCCGCGGCTACTTCGCGTTCATCCCGCTGGTGCCCACCGACGAGGCCGCGCCCGCCGTAACGCAGCAGCCGGCGCCGGGCGACCCGCAGCCCGTACCGTCGACCGGTCCGGCCCCGCGGGCCGCGGTGGCCCCCGAACCGACCCGGACCGCGGCGCCGGCACCCGGCGCCGACCCCTCGGCGCCGGCCGAGGCGACCGAGCGGTCCGCGCCGACCGAGCCCACCGACCGCCCGGACGGGCCGGCGGCCGACGCCCCGGCGAGCGCCTCGGACGGGCCCCGGTCGGACACCGCTCCGGCCGACCCGCCGGAACCGACCGCCGAGCGCGGGGCAACGACGCGGGACGCCGCCGCACCGGCGATCCCGCCGCAACGTCCGGGGCCGCCACCGCAGCCGGCCGCCGCCCCAACCGCGCCGCCGGCCGCCGGACCGGCCGCACCACCGGCGCACGGCTTTCCGCCGCCTCCAGGTTGGCCCACCGCTCCCGGTGCACCGCGGTACGGCCCGTTCGCCACCGCCCCGCCCCCGCCGTCGTTCCTGGCCACCCGGTGGCCGGGGCCGACGGAGACGCTGGGCCGGCTGGTGCCGGCCGCGGTGCTCGCCGGGGCGCTGGGGCTCGCGGTCTTCCTGCCGCTCGGGCACGTCGGCATCGGCTGGTTCCTCGCCGCGCTGACCCTGGTGGCCGGGGTCGCCGGCGCGGTACGGCGGACCACCGCCGGGCAACCACGCACCGAGCGCTGGGTACGTACCGGCTGGACGGTGGCGGCGCTGGCGCTGACGTCGGTGCTGGCCTTCCGGAACGCGTGGTGGCTGGTGACCTTCTGCGTCCTCGGCGCACTGGGGTGCGCGGCGCTGGCAATCGTCGGTGGTCGGGGGGTGCGCTCGATCCTGTACAGCACGGTCGCGGCGCCGTTCGCGGCCTTCCGTGGCCTGCCCTGGGTACGCCGACACGTCGGCGGTCCGGCCCGGCCCGCCCGGGTACGCCGGATCGCCTGGTCGGTCGTGGTCACCGTGCTGGTGCTGATCGTCTTCGGGGCGCTGCTCTCCTCGGCCGACGCCGCCTTCTCGGTGCTGCTCGGCGACCTGTCGCCGGACATCAACGGCGGCAGCGTGTTCCGTTGGGTCTTCCTGCTCGCCGTGGGCGGGCTGATCGCGGTCGCCGCGGTCTACACCATCAGCGCGCCTCCGGACCTGTCCACGGTGGACTCGCCGGGCGTACGCCGGCTCGGGCCGACGGAGTGGGCCCTGCCCATCGGCGCGCTGGTGCTGCTCTTCGCCGGCTTCGTGGCGGTGCAGTTCACCGTGCTGTTCGGCGGCCAGCAGCACGTGCTGAAGACCGCCGGCCTCAACTACGCCGAGTACGCCCGCAGCGGCTTCTGGCAACTGGTCGTGGTCACCCTGCTGACCCTGGCGGTGCTCGGTGCGGTGACCCGCTGGGCGCAGCGGGAACGCCCGGTCGAGCGGATCCTGCTGCGAGTGCTGCTCGGCCTGCTCAGCGCGCTCAGCGTGGTGATCGTGGTGTCGGCGCTGTCCCGGCTGTACACCTACCAGAAGGTCTACAGCTTCACCGGGGAACGCATCTTCGTGATGGCGTTCGAACTGCTGCTCGGCACCATCTTCCTGATGATCATGGCAGCCGGGATCCGGTGGCGGGGTGCCTGGATCCCCCGGCTGACCGTCGGGCTCGCGGTCGCGATGCTGCTGAGCCTCGCGGTGCTCAACCCGGAGGACTACGCGGCCCGCCGGAACGTCACCCGCTACCAGCAGGCCGGCAAGATCGACGCGTGGTACCTGCGGGCGTTGTCCGCGGACGCGACGCCGGCCCTGGCCACGCTGCCCGATCCGGTCCGCCGCTGCACGCTGAGCTGGATCGCCAAGGACCTGAAGGAACCGGACGCGTGGAACGTCTGGAACCTGGGCCGGGCCCGGGCGCGGGCCGAGCTGCGGCGACTCGGACCGGGTGCGATCGGCGGACCGCGCGACTGCCGGGCGGCCGACCAGTTCGACCTGCCCAAGACCCGTAACCGCTGACCATCCGGGGTGGCGCCGGTCCGGGATGGACCGGCGCCGCCTCAGGGCAGCAGGTCGGGTGCGGGTGGCCGGGGAACCGGCGGCGGTTCCCCGGCGGTTTCCCGGGTGACCGCCAGGTCGAAGTCGTCCTTGCGGCCGAATCCGCTGGTGAAGGCGCTCTCGCAGGTCATCGCGACGGTCTCGTCGTCGGCGTCACCGACGGTCCAGCACAACCAGGAGTCGGTCGGCCCGTTCCCGGCCGGGGCGGGACCGAGCAACTCGAACCCGAGGCCGGTCAGGTAGGCGGCGCTGTCGAAGCGGCGGCGACCGCCACCCGGCGGCACGGTGCCGACGGTGAGACCGGCCTCGGCGCTGAGCACCAGCAGGGCGTCCGGGTGCCGACGGTCGGCGAACCGCAGGCCGGTCCCGCCGCCGGCCCGCAGCCAGCGGACCCACTGGGCCATCCGCCAGATCCGCAGGTCGACCCGGTTCGCCCGGCCCTGGTCGAGCAGCGCCGGCCACAACCCGACGGCCCCGACGTCGGCCAGCAACCGCTGGTCGTACCCGGCGGCAAGCTCCGGTTGGCCGATCGTCCGGTACAGCCGGCCGGACAGCAGCGCCGCGTAACCGGCGACCAGTCCCCCGGTGGCCGGGTCGACCCGGCTCAGGTGCCCCTGCGCCTGCGGCACCCAGCCGAGCCGGACCGCGGTCGCGGCCAACCCGAGGTGCAGCCAGTCCCGGACGGCACCCTCGGCCCGCCCCAACCCCCACTCGTACCTGCTCCAGGCGGTCCGGTCGTCGCGCAGGTCGACCAGCAACCACCCGAGGTGCAGGGCGGCCAGGGCGGCGCAGCGGGGATCGACGGACCGCAGCGCGACGTCCAGGTCGGACCGGGCCGGCTGGAGCTGCCCCTCAACCTGGTTCAGGTGTCCCCGGTGCAGGTGGGCCAGCGCGACGGCGGGTTCCACCCCGGTCCCGACGGCCCAGTCCAGCAGCGCCCGGGCCTGCCGGTGGTCGCGCAACCCGTCCCGGACCGAGACCGCCAGCGCCACCGCCGCCGCCGCGCGTTCGGCGACCGGCCCCTCCCGGGTCCGCTCCCACAGCGCGCGGCGTGCGCCGTCGGCATCCGCCCCGGCCGCGCCCGACCCGACCAGCACGTCAGCCTCCCCCGTTCGTCGCGACACCCGCCATCCGCCGGACGATACCGCGCCGTCGGCCCGCCGGCCGGGGGCGCCGGCGACGGGCGGCCGGCGACGGGCGGCGGCGGGATCCGCCTCGCCACGTGCGCAGCGGATATCGCTGTGTTTAGATCTATAGGCTCCGTGGGAGCGCTCCCCCGGATGTCCGCCCCGGGTGGTGCCACGGACCGGCACCGACCACCGTTCCGCAGCCCGACATTCCTGGAGGACCAGGTGAGACGAATCCGATCCGGTACGCCCACCCGTCGCCGGTTGACCGGCACCGCCCTGCTCGCCGTCGCGCTGGTGGCCGGCACCGGCGTACCGGCGCACGCCACGACCCCGGACCGCTCGCCCGAGCGGCCGGCCTACCTGCGGGCCGACCTGCCGGTGCAGCGCCGGGTGGCCGACCTGCTGTCCCGGATGACGCTGGCCGAGAAGATCGGCCAGATGACCCAGGCCGAGCGGGGTTCGGTCGACGCCGACCGCGGCCAGATCACCCGGCTCCAGCTCGGTTCGCTGCTGTCCGGCGGCGGCTCGACGCCGACGCCGAACACCCCCGAGGCGTGGGCCGACATGGTGGACGCCTACCAGTCGTACGCGCTGGCCACCCGGCTGCACATCCCGCTGCTGTACGGCGTCGACTCGGTGCACGGCCACAACAACCTGGTCGGCGCGACCGTCTTCCCGCACAACATCGGCCTCGGCGCGACCCGCGATCCCGCCCTGGTCCGCGAGGTCGAGCACGTCACCGCCACCGAGACCCGGGCCACCGGCCCGCAGTGGGTCTTCGCGCCGTGCGTCTGCGTGACCCGGGACATGCGCTGGGGCCGCAGCTACGAGAGCTTCGGCGAGACGCCGCAACTCGTCGAGCAGATGGAGACCGCCATCGACGGGTTCCAGGGCAACGGCGGCCGGGACCTGGCCCGGCCGGACCGGGTGCTGGCGACCGTGAAGCACTACGCCGGTGACGGCGACACCCGCTTCGGCACGTCGACGATCGGCACCATCGACCGGGGCGTCACGATGACCGACTGGGCGCACTTCCGCGACGTCGACCTGGCCCCGTACGTCACCGCGGTGCGGCGGCACGACGTGGGCAGCATCATGCCGTCGTTCTCCAGCGTCCAGTGGACCGACCGGCCGGGCAGCGCACCGCTGAAGATGAGCGCCCACAAGGAACTGCTGACCGACGTACTGAAGCAGAAGATCGGCTTCGACGGCTTCCTGATCAGCGACTGGGAGGCGATCCACGAGCTGCCCGGCGACTACGCCACCCAGGTCCGGACCTCGGTCAACGCCGGCATGGACATGTTCATGGAGCCGTACAGCGCGCCGGACTTCGAGGCGACGTTGACGGCCGAGGTGGTGGCCGGCCGGGTGCCGATGTCCCGGATCGACGACGCGGTCCGCCGGATCCTGCGGACCAAGTTCGAGCTGGGCCTGTTCGAGCGCCCGTACACCGACCGGCGGCACCTCGCCGAGGTCGGCTCGGCGGCGCACCGGGCCGTCGCCCGCCGGGCCGTCGCGCAGTCGCAGGTGCTGCTGAAGAACACCGGCGGCGCGCTGCCGCTCAAGCCGACCCAGCGCATCTACGTGGCCGGGGTGAACGCGGACGACCTGGGCAACCAGGCGGGCGGCTGGACGGTGAGCTGGCAGGGCCAGTCCGGCAACACCGCCTTCCCGGGCACCACCATCCTGCAGGGCATCCGGCAGTCCGCCCGGCAGGTCACCTACAGCGCGGACGCGTCCGCGCCGACCACCGGCGCCGACGTGGGCGTGGTCGTGGTCGGCGAGACGCCGTACGCGGAATTCCTCGGTGACGTCGGCGTCGAGGGGCACACGTTGAACCTCTCCGCCGCCGATCGGGCCAACATCGAGAAGGTGTGCGGCGCGATCCGGACCTGCGTGGTGCTCGACGTCGCCGGCCGGCCGCAGATCGTCACCGACGAGTTGGTCAGGATGGACGCGTTCGTGATGTCCTGGCTGCCGGGCAGCGAGGGCGCGGGCGTGGCCGACGTGCTCTTCGGCCGCCGGCAGTTCACCGGCAAGCTGCCGGTGAGCTGGCCCCGCAGCGAGGCGCAGGAGCCGATCAACGTGGGTGACCGACACTACGACCCGCTGTTCCCGTACGGCTACGGCCTCACCACCCGCCGATAGTTCCAGCCGCGGTCGGGGCCCGTCGACGGGCCCCGACCGACCGGCCGGGACTCAGTCCCGCATCAGGGCGTTCAGCGTGCCGTAGTCGAGCGCGTCACCGAGCGCCGTGTACGTTCCCTCGGTCAGCGCCTCCCGGGCCGCGCGGCGGGCCAGCCCGTACGCCGCCTCGGCGACCGCGGAACCGAGGCTGACCCGGGCCACCCCGAGCCGGGCCAGCTCCGGCACCGGCGGGGCGCCCGGCCCGGCGAGGATGTTCAGCGGCGCCGCGACGGCGGACGCCAGGGCGGCGACGGTCTCCGGGTCGACCACCCCGGGTACGAACACGCCGTCCGCGCCGGCGGCCAGGTAGGCAGTGGCCCGTTCCACCGTCTCCGGCACGCCGCCGACCCCGCGCAGGAACGTGTCGATCCGCGCGTTGACGTACAACGGCACGCCGGCCGCGTCGGCGGCGGCGCGGATCGCGGCCAACCGTTCGCCCTGCTCGGCGACGTCCCGCAGCGGGGAACCGCCGGCGCCGTCGTACCGGGCGTCCTCGACGTTGACCCCGACGGCGCCGGCGGCCAGCACCGCGCGGACGGTCTCGGCGACCTCGGCCGGGGTGCTGCCGTAGCCGGCCTCGATGTCGGCGGTGACCGGCAGGTCGACCGCGGCGGCGACCCGGCCGACCACCTCGACGGCCGCGTCCCGGCCGAGGGCGTCGCCGTCCGGCGCGCCGAGGCTCCAGGCGACGCCGGCGCTGGTGGTGGCGATCGCGCGGGCGCCGGCGGCCGCGACGATCCGGGCGCTCGCGGCGTCCCAGGCGTTGACGAGCACCAGCGGCGAACCGGCGGTGTGCAGACTGCGGAAGAGTTCAGCTCGGGTACGTTGATCGGTCACCCGGCCAGTGTCCCGCCCGACCGGCCCCGCGCCGAAGTGATTCAGCTCCAGCTAAAACGACGTCTCATCCGAGTCTCCTGTGTAGACGGTTCCCGCGGCGGGTAGGCAGTCCGGAGGTCTCGGGCACCGGATCGCCGCAGCGCCGCGGGTCGATACGATGACCCGTACCCCGGTCGGCCGATTCCGTGCGAGGGCCGATCCGGTTGTTTCGTCGGGTCCGGTGTTGGCAAAGGAGAAGACGTGCACTCCTTTCTGGTCAACGTGTTGTGGGCGCTAGCCATCTGGCTGGTCCTGGTGGTCGCGGGTGTCGTGACGTTGGTGGTGCTGGCCAGACGCGGCCTGCCCGACCGACCCCGGCGGGAACCGCGGGAGGCGATCCGACGTACCGGACGGAAGGTCCGCCGGCCGCGACGGCCCAGCCGGTTGGCCCGGTTCGCGCGCCGGCTCGGCGGGCCGGCCCGCCGACGGGCCCACGAGGCGGCGGTCGTGGCCGGCCTGGCCGCGGTGACCGCCCGGTCCGCCCGGCAGGAGTGGCTGGCCGCCAGGCAGCGCGTCGCGCAGACCCGGCGGGCGTTGCACACCGTGGACGCCGGCCCCGCCGCCCGGGTCCTGCCGACCACCGGTACGGTCGGCCGCCCGGACGACGACGGGGACCGTGCCCGGTACCTGCACCGGATCGTGATGGCGGCCTACTGGCGGGCGGAGATCAGCTCGGCCACGATGCTGGACGCGCTGGCCCACCGCAACGGGTGGGACCCCGAGCTGGAGCCGGCCGAGCAGGACCGGGCCCTGAGCCGCGCCATCCGGGCCGACCGGGTACGCGCCCACCAGGCGGCCGTCGAGTCGGAGCAGGCGGCCTGGCGGGCCGCGATGGTCGCGGCGGCCGACGCCCGGCTGCTGCGGGACGAGGCGCTGGCCCTCGCCACTCCCTGGGCCCGGCGCCGGATCGTCCGCGGCACCGCCATCGCGCCGGTGGTCGCGCCCGACCCCGACGCGGACGCCCCCGCCGCTCCGGACAGCGACCCGGCACCGGCCCACCTCCGACCCGGCACCACCACCGTCGCCATCTCGCCCGCGCCCACCGTCGCCACCCTGCCGGCACCTGTCGCCGCCCACCCCGCGACGACCCGGCGCCCGGCCGGTGCGACCCGGCCCCGGTTCGTCGCCCTGCTGGCCCGCCGCCGCCGGACCGTACCGATGGGTGCGACGGTCCGTTGACGATCTCTCCGCCCTAAGGGACGGAGATTCCCTCCACGCTGCGCGTGGAACACGCGGCGTCCGGGTGGATTCCTGCTTCTCGGCGCGGTGCCGGCACGGGGTCCGGTCTTACCTGCGCTCCACAGGCGTTTGAGTTGTCCCAGCG